>CAYTOO010000090.1:0-6555 GCA_964439545.1 uncultured Oscillospiraceae bacterium
GACGGGATTTTTTGTTTCAGTTAGAGACGGAGTTATTGAAACTCAACAATTTGATGGCTTTTGTACTTGAAATGTAATCAATATGAGAGTATAGTAGTGTCAAGATATCGCAAAACCCCATGGGGTTTTCATATTTACCACCGGTAAATATGATTATCTCTGTACATCAAGAGAAATTTCGGAGGAAAGAGAGAATGAAGAAAATCATAGCATTAGTTTTAGCGCTGGTAATGACGCTGAGTTTATTGCCCATGAACGCGTGGGCGGTAGAGGGAACAGAGACGGAGTACAAGCAGCTCTATTGGGGTGATGGTCCCGAGACCAACCTCACCTATAATAGTGAGTTTAAGGGTGATGCGAGTAAATCGTACAATTTTCGTTGCTTTACAGAGCAGCGTTTGGATGCATTGATTACTGAAAGTGGTGGATACACACTTACCACAGAAGGCAATGTTGGAACGTTTACAGCCAATGCTAATGATTGCACGTGGAACCTCACTTCTGCGACCGATGCGGAGGGCTATCTCAGAGTTGAGAAAGAGAATACCGTCTATCGTATGAAGGTGACGATCAACAACGGCAGAAATGTGTTCACCTATCAAGGCGTGGATATCTATACTGCTTATGACAATGGCAATTTGAGTTATGGTGACTGGAGCTATGATGATTTGAGCCTCACCATCAACGGCGGCAATGGTATTTCTATGCTTGTTCCCTGCGGTACTGATACAGAAGCTGCGTCGGTATATCTGAAACCTGCAGCGGGACTGAGATTGGTGCTTCCTGAGTGGCGTCAGAGTAATACAACCTTGTCGGCGGCAGATGCTAACGGCGTGTATGTGCTGACGCACAGTAAGCTTTCTGAAAATACCTCTGTTCAGGTTTTCAATGGAGAACAGTACATTGGAGAAATTGACCTGATGTTCGTTCCGCGAGATGGCAGCGGCGATCATGGCGGTGGCGGCGATGAGGAAGAATTTGTCGAGGTTTTCGAAATTGGTAACACCCTTGTCAAGATTCGCAATCTTGAGGGACAGAGCAATGTGCTCAACTTTGAGAAGATAGTAGAAAATGGCGTTCCTACCATCGTGGCAGCGATCAAGACGGACAGCCCCGAAGCGTGGCGCACTGTGACGACCCGTGAAGATGGCCTTGGCGTCCGCTTTGAAATCGCCGCCAAGGAAGGCGAGCCAAATGTGAAAGTACATATTGCCGATAGAGAAACAGAGGATTTAGCGCAGGACCTTGCAGATTGGGGTGCCGACACGTCCTACTTGGCATACAATGATCCCCATGAACGAAATCGTGGCGGAGAATATGCAACCGCCGTCTATGATGAGGATAAGGGCGAGACCTCTATCCTGGCGACAACCTCTGTGGCAACCTATGGCTGTTTTTGGAAATACAGCGAGAGTGATGTAAGGGCAGACGGCTTCGTTTTCAAAATCGTGATTGCGGATAGTGAGCTCGAGTTCCCCGTCGTGGTGCCCGATGCGGCCTTTGTCACTACAAATCGTATTACAGCGATTCCACACGCAGCTCTTGACAATTTAATCCAACTGAAAAAGAGCGGCGATTACGTGGCGTGCGAGAACGGGAAAGTTACCTATGCCAGTGCTTATCCCATTAACGCAGAGAATTACGCAGCATTCACAGCCGCAGTTGCCGCAGCTGTTACAACTGATGGAATTGGAACAAATCTTGATGGCGACCCTATGTATAACCTGCTGCATGTTACAACACCTGAAGAGGGTTATGTTGCCAAGTCCTATAAGGGACGATTTACTGCGCTCCGTGAATACTCGGACAACAGCACCGCAATGGACTTGGAGTATATGTGGAACGGCTTTGGCTGTGAGCAGGTGTATACGCTGACATGGAAGCATAAGACTGATGCGACCCAGCCGGATATTGTTGAGAGATTGACCATTGTTTCGCCCAGCAATCCCGATTTGAAGTGGATGGATATGATCGGAGAGCGTATTCCCGATGACGGAACACGCGTGACATATACTGCGCTACCTGCGGATTGCGGTGCAGCAATCAGTTACAGCAACGGTACCATTACAACAACCTTTGACAACAACGCAGTGTTGGATGTTGCACCTATTTTGGAGTCTTTCGTGACCATTACGGTTCCGACTTTAAATGGGCGGAAAGCTGTAGCAGTTAAATACGCCGGAGAAGATAGTATTATGGAAGATCCGGCAGACCCCACGCTCACCGAGTTTACAGCAACGCTGATTGATCGGTTTAAGGGCGCCGTCGATGACGGAAACGAGCTGAATGTCCAAGAGCTTGATGCCGTCTATGTTCCGTTGGGCTCTTTGGAAGAACAAGTGTACGGGAAAAATGGTGAGATAAAATATTTTTACAGCACACATGACGGCAACCGTTTCTCAATGCTGAAATGGTTCTTCCCCAATGATAATAATGACGCAACACCCGATGTATTGTACGAATATATGGAGATAGAGGCAACACCCTATTACTGTCAGTGGGTGACTGATCTCAGCACGGAGCTTTCCGATACGCCGGTGAACAAGCCCTCGGCTGAGGTGGATACCAATGCTAATCTTAGTAATATCAAGCTGGTGACTCGTATCCATCCGCAGGGAAAGGAACACGGCCAGTACTTCTTCGAAATGAGTGTTGTGGACGAGGGTGAAGGTAATACGTTCATCGAAACGTATACCGGTGGCTATACGATTGTCTTGCCCTACTCCTTCATCGGTGTGGAGAATCGCGCCGCTGCTGAGGCAACCGGTAAGAAAGCTATGATCAACCACTATAAAAATGATGGTAGCTTTACGCTTAAGGATAATAATGGTACCATTTTTGGCACCTTCACCGATCGCGGCATTGAGTTCACAGTAACGGACTTCTCTCCCTTTACTGTGGGACTGGTGGAGGATGACACAGGCGGTGGTGGCGATGGTACTGGCAATGGTACCGGCGGTAACACCAGCACTGGCGGCGATACTGGTGGCAACACCGGTACCGGTACCGGCGGTAACGTCGGCGGTAATACCGGCAACATAGGTGGCGGCACGTCCACCAGTGGAACCAGTGGATCGACTACCACGACGACAGTTGAGCCTAACAAGACCTTCGATGCCGGTATTGCCCTGTACGGTGCGATGGCTGTACTGGCAGCTACCGGATCTGCCGTGGTGATCGGTAAAAAGCGCAAGAATTGATCTAACAAAAAGAGAGCCGAAAGGCTCTCTTTTTGTCTATATAATTGCTTAATGACACGTATCAATAGATGGGCACCAGCTCGCCAACCATAACGTAGCGGGCGTTGTCAAACTCGTAGGAGCAGGTGCACAGTGTCACGACCTTTCCGGTAGGCGTACTGATGTTGGAGCGGAAAGTGGACTTTGCAGCCATATTCTGCAGCTGAGACTGGGTGAGGGAAGTGGCAAACACCTCGTCATCGTGGGCGCAGACGAAACCGGCGTACAGATCCAGTCGATAGTTCTGGGAGGGAGTGTAAATATAGAAATAAGGATGGCTGTTATAATAGGAGGGATCCTTATACTTCACAAGACCGGCGAACATGAGACCGGACTTCATGTGGTGACCATAGAGGATCGTATTTTGATCGGAGAAGTCGGGCTCGTTCAGATGCTCAATGAAGATACTGCCGTTGACGTTAGGTACGCCATCCAAATCGCGGTTGAGATAGTAATCATTGCTGGTGGGATCATAGGCGATGGGGTACTGAATCTTCGTATCAGGGCCGTAGATATAGCCAACCACATCGGGATATTTGGCGGTCAGGGATGCAAAATCGACTGTGATGCTGTCAGAACCGTCATACTTCTTCACTGCAGAACCACCGTTAGTTACAGGTGCTTGAGAAACAGCAGGGGTGGAAGGTGCAGCTTCTTCGGTGTCGGTAGTTTCGTCAGCGGTATCAGACTCGGCGGGAGTTTCCTCGTCCTCGGTGATGTCATCTTCAGGCGCAGCGGTATCATCGGTCTGAGAAGCATCGGGAGTGATATGCTCGTTGATAATATCGTTCTGCATCTGATCGGCAGCAGCCTGCTGATCAAAATAGCTGACGATCTTTGCAATGGAGAACATCATAACACAAAGCAGAATGGCAATGACCACACGCTTAATGATGCTAATCAGTTCTTTGTTGGTTGCTTTCATTTGAGAATTCTCCTTTATCTTGAGGAACTATCCGCTGCAAAATACTGCCGCGAAATCCTCCATTAATAAAATGCCAAAAGTTAGCAATATTATATACCTATCCAAGCAAAATCTCAACGGTAAATCCGCGAATTTTAAAGGCTTATTTGCAAATTTTGTGTCAGAGAAAAGAGAGACCCACTATAGGCCTCTCTTTTACACAGCTGCTAGAATATGTGCATTCCGCAGTGCAGCATCATTGATGCGGTCATTGACAGAGTAGGCGTGCTTTTCCAAATCGCCGCAGATAGCTTCGGTGAGTTGTTGATTCTGCAGCACGGCGATAATTTTACTTGCCAACTCCTCAATGAGTTCCTGTTTTTCCTGTGCTGTGTCCTCGTCATTAGGCGTGCAGAGGAGATACTCCAGCACCCGCCCGCTATCGCCTA
Organism: uncultured Oscillospiraceae bacterium; assembly: GCA_964439545.1. Lineage (GTDB taxonomy): Bacteria > Bacillota > Clostridia > Oscillospirales > Oscillospiraceae > Vescimonas. The sequence continues at coordinate 4,593 of CAYTOO010000090.1, forward strand.
AAATGGGCAGTTCCCGCAATGCGCGGAAACGCCATTTGTAGAAGGGGAGATACCGTCCATTCAGCAGAAAGATCACCGCCAGTGCAGCGTTGACAAATTCGTTCACCGCCAACTGCGCCGCAGCTGTCTCACCGTGGACAAGACAGCGGGGATAGTTGTACTGTCCCGCCTGTGCCATCAGCAGCAGATGACCTGCCAGTTTTTTGCACCGTACATCGTGGGGGTAGGACATCAAACGCTGCCGAATGGCGGTGACCTCACCGTAGTTGTCGAAGAAAAGCTCTCCGTTACAGCACTCAGCCAGTGCATATTCAGGCACACGCAGCCATTCTTCAAGAGTTAATGCGCCATTGCCGCTGCCAATTTTCTGCTCGAAGAATTCCTTCGTCCGCAGTACGCCGTGGCGCGCACCGCCCACAGGAGCGGTGATGCTGCGGCGAAAACCCTTAAATTCCCGCGGCAGCTTGGCGTAGGCGCGCTCCAAGAGAAAAGCCGTGCGGCGATCCACCACATCCTCGTCAGGGAGGAAGAGGCAAAATGCAGGCTCGAAATCGTGGTCGCGGGAGACTACGTCATCGTACCCAAAGCACTCCGAACCGCTGCCAAAAAGTCCTACTGCCAGCAAAGGCAGCAGTTGAGGAAACTGCTCTTCCAGCATAGGTTTGCCATATTCTTCATAAAAGGCGCGGCTCAACTCAAGACCCTTCATAGATCGTCCTCGCTCTCTCTTTCAAATCGTTAGCGTACAGGAAGAAGCCGTAATAATCAAAGGTAGGGGCGCACTTCTCGCATACAAAGGCGTAATAGCCATTACGGGGCAGATGGGGTTGATCCAAGAGATCCGCCGCCTTGTCGAGATACTGGCTGATCTTCCCCTCAGCTATTTCAAGGCCATGCTCCACTTCCACAGCGTTGGCCATATTTAAATAGGTGATAGCCTGCTCCAATGCGCCGTTTTCCGCGTGTGCCATGATCTCCAAGGCTTTCTTATAGAGTTCGTAGGCCTCGCCGTAGCGCCCCAGAGAGACCAGTGTCAGCGCCATATTATTATAGAGTCCGCCGATGCGATCATCGGTAGGGGAGAGCTCGCAGTGATAGATGGCTTTCGCCCGTTCAAAAAGAGGCAGCGCCACTGTGGGCTGGGAAAAGGCTTGATATACCGTGGCGGCATTAATATAAATAGTAGCAGCGGCAACAGACTCCGCACCTACTTCGTCCAGCAGTTCCATGGCAGCTTTGGCATGGGAGATGGCCTCTTCGCCCTCACCCATCTTGCGGGAGAAGCCCATCCACTCGCTGTGGAGACCGAACATACCGCGGCGATCACCACAGCTCTCTGCCTCTGCCAACCAGTAGGTAAGATGACGGCGTGCGGCGGCAAAATCCTGCCGTCCCATATATTCATCCAGCTTCTCCGCAACACGCTGCAAAGGGATGCGCTTCACGGCATTGACATTCATGCACAGGGGACAGGTGGGTTCAACATAGTCCTCGGGGGAGAGAAAGATCTTATTCTCCATAGCTGTGCCTCCTTATGTAGTAGTTTTGGTTTATTTTACCACGAGATATGGTGCTCGCACTGTGGCATATATCACAATCAGCGGAAAAACGGAGGTTTTTTGTTGACAAGGGGCTTGTGGTTTTGTACAATAATCGGGCGAGGTGTTCAGACAGTCGCGGCGGCAAAGGCGAAAGCCTGCCGATGAGGAAAGTCCGGGCTCCATAGGGCGAGGATAACGGGTAACGCCCGCCGAAGGCGACTTCAGGAAAAGTGCAACAGAGATATACCGCCTCAACCCAAATGGGGCCCCCGCAAAAACGAGGTTTTTGTGGGGAGAGGAGACACAGCGAAATAAGTGAACCGTGCCGCTTGCGGCGCGGCAAACGCTATGGAGCTTGTGTTGACGAGGTAAGGGTGGAAAGGTGAGGTAAGAGCTCACCCGATGGCTCGAGAGTGCCCATC
>CAYTOO010000091.1:0-6489 GCA_964439545.1 uncultured Oscillospiraceae bacterium
TTCGTTGAAAAGAAACACCTTTTGTCTGGTAGACAAAAGGTGTTTCTTTTCTGGTACGCCCGACTGGATTCGAACCAGCGGCCTACAGAGTCGGAGTCTGTCACTCTATCCAACTGAGCTACGGGCGCATTTATATAGCTGTTATGTTCTCTCAAACACGCAGAATATTATACCAACTTTCCGATGCGAAGTAAAGGGAAAATTTTTTCAAAAAAGATTGTTAAAAAAGTTGACAACTGTATATATGTACGTTACAATAATAACAAATTTTTTAGCACATAAGAGGATCACGATTTATGAAAAAGCAGAAAGTTTCCGATGCCGTCATCCATCGCCTCCCCCGCTATTATCGCTATTTGGATGACCTGTTTAACAAGGGTGTCGTGCGCATCTCCTCTCACTCGCTGGGTGATAAGATGGACATCACCGCTTCTCAGATCCGTCAGGATCTGAGCTGCTTTGGTGAGTTCGGTCAGCAGGGCTACGGCTACAATGTGGCAGAGCTGCGCGCCGAGATCGGTCATATTCTGGGCATCGACAAGAATCAGAAGGTCATCATCATCGGCGCAGGTCATCTCGGTCACGCGCTGATGCAGAACTTTGACTTCGCCGCCGTGGGGTTCACGCTCGATTCTGCGTTTGACCTCTCCCCTGCCCTTATCGGTACGGAAATCAACGGCGTGATGGTTCGCCACCCCTCGGAGTTGGAGGCTTATATTGCCGAGAATAAGCCTACGGTTGCTGTGCTGACAGTACCCCAGCATGTGGCACAGTCTATTGCCGACCATCTTGTACAGCTGGGCATCCGCGGTTTCTGGAACTTCACCAATGTGGAGATCTCTGTTCCCGAGCCTGTGTTTACCGAGAACGTACACTTTGTGGACACGCTGTTGACCCTCAGCTATCGCATCAGCCATCAGGGCGAGTAAAATTTTCCCACCGCCGCACCAATTTTCCGAAGCCACATACTATGGAATGAGACCTGTTGATGCAGGGCTGAATTTTCATAGGAGGTTTCTGTTATGTGTAATCAGAACTCTTGCTTCGGTGGCAGCAGCTGCTGCTGGATCATCATCGCTATCATCCTGCTGTTCCTCTTCTGCGGTAACGGCAATTCCGGCAGCTGTGGCTGTCCGAGCAACAATAACAACAGCTGTGGCTGCGGCTGCGACAACAACGGCTGCTGCTAACAAATGATACCAGAGAGACCGCGAAAGCGGTCTCTTTTATTTTGCAGAAAAAATTTCCCTCTTCAATTTTCCAACCCGCCGTGGTATACTGATGCCATCGTGAAGTGAGGTGGCCTTATGAACTTACAGGATGTCCGTAACAAATATCAAAACCACGTGCCGCGGCTGTTGAACGGTCGGTCGGATTTCGCTGTCCTTGTGCCGTTGGTGGAGCGTGATGGCGAGCTGCACCTCCTGTACGAGGTGCGGGCAGAGGGCATCCGTCAGCCCCGGGAGGTCTGCTTCCCCGGTGGAAAGATGGAAGCGGGCGAGGATGTGGTCACCTGTGCCCTCCGTGAGACATGGGAGGAACTGGGCATCTCCAAGGAGTCCATCGAGGTCATCGGCGAGGGTGACTTTATCGCCCTGCGCGCAAATGCCATGATGTACCCTGTCATCGCCCGTGTAGACAGTGATGCCGTGGATGCCATCCATGCAAGCGAGTCCGAGGTAGCGAACACCTTCATGGTGCCTGTAAAATGGCTGCAGGAGCATCCCCCTACACTGTACCGCTATCCCCTGCGCCCCATGATCGGCGAGGACTTCCCCTATGAAACGGTGCAGATCGCGCGGGATTATCCTTGGGGGGATGGGCGCATGGAAGTGCCTGTCTATGAAGGTCTCCCCTACCCCCTGTGGGGCTTGACAGCGAGAATTACGTATTATTTGCTGAAAAGTATGGAATGAAGAAAAGACCGCCTGCGGGCGGTCTTTTTGCGTATCAAACAAGCCTTTCGGCGATACAATAACGAAAAGCGCTTACAGCTTTACGAGAATCGGGTGGTCGATCATCAAGCGGTTGGGCTCAACATGGCAGGCGTAGGCCACCACATTCACCCCTGCCGCCGCTGCTTCGCGGAGTGCTTCACCAAAGGCGGGGTGGGTTTCATCATTGGGAGCGAAGTCCTCTACCGACCCCATCTTCACCACGAAGAACACACTGGCGCAGTGTCCCTGCCGCACCGCCTCTATCAGCTCACGCAGGTGCTTCACACCACGCTCCGTGGGCGCATCGGGGAAAAAGGCATGGCCTTGCCTCTCTAAGGTAACACCCTTGACTTCCACAAAATGGAGCGTACCATCGGCGTGAGTCAAACAGAAGTCGAGGCGGGAGTTACCAAAGCGATACTCTCCTCGCACCTCCACCGCCAGCGGGTCATAGGTGCGGGCAAACTCGGCAAAGACCTTATTGGGGGCTTGGGAGTCCATGTTGATGAGCATATCGCCTTTCTCCACGGCGATGAGATCCCACGCCGTTTTGCGGTTGGGATTCGTGCCCTTCTCGAGGTAAACGCGGGCATTGGGCACAAGGAGTTCGCGGCAGCGACCTGTGTTCTTCACGTGGCACACCGTCTCCACGCCGTCAATATCCACGTAGGCAATAAAGCGGTTGGGTCGGACGATAAATCTACCCGCTTTCACTTCTCCATATTGCACTGTACCTCACCGCCGTTTCCTTAGAATATCGATTTTATTTTACCACGGGAAAGTTCTCTTGAAAAGAGAAAACTTTGTACCTCTTGTCAAGAAAACAAACATTTAATTTGCTAATCTAACAAACTTTTAGGTTTAGGAAATTTTACCCTTGCATTTATGCCAAATGTTTGGTACAATTGAAACCGTAAAATCATAATGGGAGGGGATTTGGAAATCATGGATTATTCCAACCTGTTTGTATGTGTAATGGGTCTGTGCACGGTGTTCATTGGCCTTATCTGCATCATCGCTCTGGTGTCGCTGATGAGCTATATCTGCACCAAGACAGATCGGGCAATGGATAAGCGCGCTGTTGCTGCACCCGTTGCCGCACCCGCTGTGGCTGCTCCCGCTGTCACACCTGAGATGGTGGCCGCCGTATCCGCTGTAATTGCCGAAGAAATGGGCACTTCTGTGGAGGCCATCCGCATCGTTTCTATGAAAAAGCTGTAAGTTGTTAAGGAGGACAAAACAATGAAGAAATATAAAGTCAACGTTAACGGCACCGTTTTTGAGGTGGAAGTTGAGGATATTACCGGTACTGCCGCAGCCGCAGCTCCCGCTGCTGCTCCTGCACCTGTAGCCGCTCCTGTGGCTGCTCCCGCACCTGTTGCTGCACCTGTCGCTGCCGCTCCTGCCGGTGGTGAGTCCATCACCTCCCCCATGCCCGGCAACATCCTCGCTGTGAATGTCACCGCAGGCCAGGCCGTGAAGAAGGGCGATGTGCTGATGATCCTCGAGGCCATGAAGATGGAGAACGAGATCATGGCTCCCTGCGATGGTACGATCGGCGCTGTCAGCGTCACTAAGGGCGCTACCGTTGAGTCCGGCACGCTGCTGTGCACCATCCAGTAATGGAGGGTGAAACATGCAAGCAATTATCAATTTCTGTGAGCAGACCGGTTTTTTCCTGTTCTTTACGGGAGATAACTGGAAATGCGCGGTGATGATCTGCATTGCCTGCGTGCTGCTGTTCCTCGGTATTGTTAAGAAGTTTGAGCCCCTCCTGCTGGTGCCTATCGCCTTCGGTATGCTGGTGACCAACCTGCCCGGCGCTGGTATGTATCACGAGATTCTCTTTGCCGGCGGTCACGTACATTGGGATCTGTTCGGCGGCGCACCTATCACCGCTGAGTTCCTTGCCGAGATGGCAGAGCTGGGTGTCAGCGCCGATGTATTGGCTACCGTGGCAGTGGGACAGACCATCACCGTTGGTCTCATTGATGTGCTGTATCTGGGCATTAAGCTTGGCATCTATCCCTGCCTCATCTTTATGGGCGTGGGTGCTATGACCGACTTTGGTCCTTTGATCGCCAACCCCAAGAGCCTGCTGCTGGGTGCTGCAGCACAACTGGGTATCTTTATGACCTATGTGGGCTGCCGCTTCTTGGGCTTTACCGGCGCGGAAGCATCCTCTGTGGGTATCATCGGCGGCGCTGATGGTCCTACCGCTATTTTCGTCACCGCCATGCTGGCTCCTGCCCTGCTGGGTCCCATCGCAGTGTCTGCCTACTCCTACATGGCTCTTGTCCCCGTGATCCAGCCTCCCATCATGAAGCTGCTGACCACGGAGAAGGAGCGTCAGATCGTCATGAAGCCTCTGCGCGAGGTCAGCAAGAAGGAGAAGATCATCTTCCCCATTGTGGTCACCATCTTCGTGTCCCTACTGGTGCCCTCCGCAGCTCCCCTCATCGCCTGCCTGATGCTGGGTAACCTCTTCAAGGAGTGCGGTGTCACCGAGCGCCTCAGCAAGACGGCACAGAATGAGCTGATGAACATCGTCACCATCTTCCTGGGCGTGTCCGTGGGTGCTACCGCCACCGGCGCTACCTTCCTCAGCGGTAAGACGCTGGCCATTCTCGCCATGGGCGTTGTGGCCTTCGGCTTCGGTACTGCAGGCGGCGTGCTGCTGGCTAAGTTCATGAACCTGTTCCTCAAGGAGAAGATCAATCCCCTCATCGGCTCTGCCGGTGTCTCTGCCGTGCCTATGGCCGCCCGCGTTTCTCAGAAGGTGGGTCAGGAGGCCAATCCCGGCAACTTCCTGTTGATGCACGCTATGGGTCCCAACGTGGCCGGCGTTATCGGCTCTGCCATCGCAGCAGGCGTGCTCATCTCCCTGTTCGGATAAAGGAGGTACACTATGGAATTTCTGTCTAATAAACCCTTGCTGATCACCGATACCATCCTGCGTGATGCCCATCAGTCTCAGGCCGCGACCCGCATGACCATCGAGGACATGATCCCCGCACTGGAGCAGCTGGATTCCATCGGCTACTATTCTCTGGAGTGCTGGGGCGGCGCTACCTTCGATGCCTGCATGCGTTTCCTCAGTGAAGATCCTTGGGAGCGTCTGCGTACCATCCGCAAGCATGTGAAGAACACGAAGCTGCAGATGCTGTTCCGTGGTCAGAACATTCTGGGCTATAAGCACTATGCTGATGACGTGGTGGATGCCTTCTGCCGCAAGTCTATTGAGAACGGTATCGACATCATCCGCATTTTCGATGCACTCAACGACGTCCGTAACCTTGAGCAGGCCATCAAGTCCACCAAGAAGTATGGCGGCGAAGTGGAGGCTACCCTCTCCTACACCATCTCCCCCATCCACAACGAAGAATACTTCGTGAAGCTGGCTAAGGAACTGGAGCAGATGGGAGCTGACGCTATCTGCATTAAGGATATGGCAAACCTGCTGCTGCCCATGGAGGCCTACTCCCTCGTGAAGGCACTGAAGGAGACCGTGTCCGTACCCATCCATCTCCACACCCACAACACCTCCGGTACCGGCGATATGACGCTGCTGATGGCAGCTTACGCCGGCGTGGATATTGTGGATACCGCCCTGTCCCCCATGGCAAACGGTACGGCACAGCCCGCTACCGAGTCCCTGGTGGCGACCCTGCAGGGTACTGTCCGTGATACCGGCCTTGACCTCGGCAAGATGTCCGATGCCGCTGTCCACTTCCGCAAGGTTGCCCAGCGCCTGACGCAGGCAGGCAATCTCAATCCCAAGGTGCTGAGCGTGGATACCAATACGCTGCTGTACCAAGTGCCCGGTGGTATGCTCTCCAACCTCATCTCCCAGCTGAAGGAGGCAGGCAAGGAGGATAAGTACTACGATGTGCTGGCGGAGATCCCCCGCGTTCGTAAGGACTTTGGCTATCCCCCGCTGGTGACTCCCTCCAGCCAGATCGTTGGCACGCAGGCCGTCATGAACATCATCATGGGCGAGCGCTACAAGGTCTTCCCCAAGGAGTCCAAGGCAATGTTGAAGGGTGAGTACGGCTCTCTGCCCGGTGAGGTCAATGAGGAAGTCCGCGCCAAGGCCGGCATCGCTCCCGAGGATGTGATCACCTGCCGTCCCGCTGATTTGCTTGAGCCTGAGCTTGAGAAGTACAAGGCCGAGTACGCCGACATCGCCAAGAGCGAAGAGGATGTGCTGAGCTTGGCTCTGTTCCCTCAGGTTGCTCCCAAGTTCCTGGCCAAGCGTGACGCCGCTCCCGAGGAAGCTGCTCCTGCCGCTCCCGCTGCTGATCCCAACGCAGTGCGTGAGCTGTATGTGGAGTGGAAAGGCTAAGAAATAGCTTCAAATCCCTCTCTCCCCGTGAGGAGAGAGGGATTTTTCCAGTTAGCAGCGATATTTTCAGGAAAAAATTAAAAAAACGCAAAAAAAGTACTTGCCAAGAGGGAATTTATCAGTTATAATGACCCTGTTCCAAAGGAGCGCGCACGCACCTTTAGCTCAGTTGGTAGAGCACCTGACTCTTAATCAGGGTGTCCAGGG
>CAYTOO010000092.1:0-6455 GCA_964439545.1 uncultured Oscillospiraceae bacterium
TGGTGCCGGTGACCGGACTCGAACCGGTACGGTATTGCTACCGGGAGATTTTAAGTCTCCTGTGTCTACCATTCCACCACACCGGCGGAGATTGGCAAGGATTAGAATACCACACTTTCGCCCCCTCGTCAAGCCCCTTTTTTTAAAATTCTCTCGATGAACTTCGACAGGAAGGGCGAAAAGCAGTTGCATCTTGCCTTGGAGAGGGGTAGAATAGGAGTGTTTAGTTTGGTGGTAAGACCGCCGAAAGGGGAGAGCCGAGATGTCTATTACCCAAGAAATCATTGCCCGCGCCGAGGAGCTGCAGGAGAAAATGGTGCAGTGGCGGCGGGATTTTCATACATACGCGGAGATGGGTTGGTGCGAGATGCGTACGACCTCTTTGATTGGGCGGCACTTGAAGGACTTGGGCTATGAGGTGCTTATGGGTGAGGCGGTGTGTAACCGCGAGAGCCGCTTGGGCGTGCCCGAGGAGGCGGTGTTGGAGAGAGAATATCGCCGCGCCGCAGAGCAGGGCGGAGACCCTGAGCTGCTGGAAGAAACTCGCGGCGGTATGACGGGCGTTGTTGGCATCTTGCGCTGCGGCGAAGGAGCGACCGTTGCGTTGCGGTTTGATATTGACGCTTTGGGCGTGGTAGAAGCGCAGGAGGCTGACCATTTCCCTGCGGCGGAGGGTTTTGCCTCGGTGAACCACGGGGTGATGCACGCCTGCGGACATGATGGACACGCTGCCATCGGTATGGCGGTGGCGGAATTGCTGATGGAACTGCGGGAGAGTTTGCACGGTACGGTGAAGCTTATCTTCCAACCTGCTGAGGAAGGTGTCCGCGGGGCGAAGGCCATTGTGGAGAAGGGGCATTTGGACGGCGTGGACGTTGTGCTGGGCTGCCATATTAGCGATGATAAGGGGAGAGAGGGCGTGGCGGTTGTGCCCGCTTCTCACGGCTCTTTTGCCACGGCGAAATATGATGTGGTGTTCCACGGCGTGTCGGCTCATGCTGGCGGTGCGCCCCAAGAGGGGAATAATGCCATGCTGGCGGCGGCCACGGCGGTGCTGAATTTGCAGGCCATCCCCCGTCATGGAGGCGGGGCATCCCGCGTGAATGTGGGGCGGCTGGTGGCGGGCAGCGGAAGAAATGTCATCTGCGATGAGGCGCAGATGGAGCTGGAAGTCCGCGGCGCGACTACGGAAGTGAACGAGTATATGGCGGAGTACGCCCTGCGGATCATTGAGAGTGCCGCGGAGATGCACGGCTGCACGGCGCAGTGGTCGCCGGTGGGCGGCGCGGAGGCCATGGAGTGCGATGCCGCCCTTATCAAGCGGCTGCGGAGCGTGTGGGAAGCGGTGGGAATTGCCGTTTCTCGCGAGGACAGCATGGTGCTGGAGGGCAGCGAGGACTTTGCCTACATGGCGAACCGCGTACAGCAGCAGGGGGGACAGGCCACCTTCTTCCGCGCGCTGACTCCCTGCGCTGCGGGGGCCCATAACCGCGCCTTCGATCTTGATGAATGTGTGCTAAAAAAAGCGGCGGCACTTTTTGCCCTTGCTGTGGCGGACTTGATGCAGCAAAACAACTGATGTTAGGAAACGAGAATCATGGAAGCAAGAGAATCCTTCTTTACAAAAGATAAAACATTTTACCGCACGCTGTTCCCCATTTTGGTGACCATTGCATTGCAGAACTTGGTGGCCTACAGCGTCAACATGGCGGACAACATCATGCTGGGCAGCTATAGTCAGACGGCGCTTTCCAGTGCTGCCACGGTGAATCAGATATTCTTCGTGGTGCAGCAGCTGGCGCTGGGTATCGGCGACGGCTTGGTGGCGCTGGCGGCCCAGTATTGGGGGCAGAATCGCGTTAGTCCCATTCGCCGCTTGACGGGCATTGCGCTGAAGTTCGGCCTTGGGTTGAGCATTATTGTGGTGGCGTTGTGCAGCGCCATTCCCCATCAGCTGCTGGGGTTGTTCACTCCCGATGAGGCTATTATTGCGGCGGGCATGGAGTATCTCTCCTTGCTGCAGTATACCTTCCCCATGTTTATTTTCTATAGCATCTTCGTGGCGGCGCTGCGAAGCGTGGGCACGGTGCGGATCGCCTTCATTACCTCTCTCACCAGCTTGATCGTCAACGTGATCATCAACTATGCGCTGATTTTCGGTCGCTTTGGATTCCCCGAAATGGGTATTCGCGGTGCGGCCATCGGTACGCTGATTGCACGTATTGTAGAATTGGGCATCGTGGTGGTGTACCTTGTGAAGGTGGATAAGAAGTTGTGCTTGTTCTCGGAGAACTTCTTGAAGGGTGATAAGGACTTGCTGCGGGACTTCGTGAAGGTGGATACCCCCGTGATGCTGAGTCAGTTGCTGTGGTCGGTGTCTGTGCCCATGCAGACAGCGATTTTGGGACGGCTGTCCACCACCGCTGTGGATGCCATTGCCGCCAACAGTGTGGCCACCACGTTCTATCAGTATTTGAAGGTGATCGTTCAGTCTATGAGCGCGGCCTGCGCCGTCATGATCGGTACGGCTATCGGCAGAGGCGATCTCAAGCGCGTGCGCTCTGACGGACGAACCCTTAGTGTGCTGAGCGTGTCTATTGGCTTGGTATTGGGCGTTGTTCTGTTCCTGCTGCGGCAGCCGTTGCTGTCTCTTTACAGCCTGACACCCGAGACACGGGTGCTGGCAGATCAGCTGATGATCGTCATGAGCGTGGTGATGGTAGGCATGAGCTATCAGATGCCCGTCAGCTTCGGTATTATCCGCGGCGGCGGTGATGCCAAGTTCACCATGTATATGAACATCATCTCCACGTGGGTCATCGTGATGCCTCTGAGCTTTATGAGCGCCTTTTGGTGGCAGTGGCCTGTCGTGGCGGTGGTGATGGTGATCCAGTCCGATCAGATTTTCAAGGGCTTGCCCACGTTCCTCCGCTTCCGCAGCTATAAGTGGATCAAAAAGCTGACACGTGAGGAGAATTGAGGCATTTTTGCGGCATGAAGACGGGAAATGGCGATTGACATTTTCTGCTATGTTTCCTATAATGTCTTTGTATGTGTTTTCGGCAGAAGCCTAAAATGGATAGAGAAATAATGGAGGAATTCAATTATGCAAAAGTTTTCTGTTAAGACCATCGTTGCTATCGGCATCGGTGCAGCGCTGTTCTTCGTTCTGGGCCGCTTCGTGGCTATTCCCAGCCCCGTGCCCAATGTCAATATCTGCGTGCAGTACGGTCTGCTGGCCTTCATGTCCGTGGTGTTCGGCCCCATCGCCGGCGCTCTCATGGGCTTGATCGGTCATGCCCTCATCGACTTCAGCTACGGCTGGGGCGTGTGGTGGAGCTGGGTCATCGCTTCCGGCGTGTTCGGTCTGCTGATGGGCTTCGCTGCCAAGGCTTTTAAGATGAACAAGAATGAGATGGGCAAGAAGGGCCTGGTGAAGTTCAACATCTCCCAGATCGTTTCCCACATCATCTGCTGGGGCGCTGTGGCTCCCGTGCTGGACATCCTCATGTACAACGAGCCTCTGGACAAGCTGTTTGCTCAGGGCCTCATGTCCGCTGTCGGCAACGCTGTGACCACCGCTATCGTGGGCAGCCTGCTGTGCATCGCCTACGCTGCTACCAAGACCAAGTCCGGCAGCCTGACCAAGGAATAATCCCAAACACTCTGCAAAGGCAGGCGTATTTCGCCTGCCTTTGTTTATAGGAGGACAGACCATTGGAGAAAGATGTGATCATTTCTTTTGAGGATTTTGGTTTTCAGTACGATGCCCAGGCTGAGCCGACCCTCTATGATATCAATCTAAAGATCCGAAAAGGAGAAAAAGTGCTGATTGCAGGGCCTTCGGGCTGTGGAAAATCCACGCTGGCACACTGCATGAACGGCCTTGTTCCCGGTTCTTATCCCGGCAAGATCACCGGTAAGCTGACGGTGGCGGGAAAGGATGCGGTGGAACTGGGCTTATTTGGCCTGTCCAAAATTATCGGTACGGTGCTGCAGGACTCCGATGGACAGTTTATCGGCCTCACCGTTGCCGAGGATATTGCCTTTGCTCTGGAAAACGACTGCATTCCCACCGAGGAGATGCGCCGCCAAGTGGAAAAGGTGGCGGAGATGGTGGATGTGAAAGGGGTGCTGCACCATGCGCCCCATGAGATTTCGGGTGGTCAGAAGCAGCGCGTAGGTCTCGGCGGTGTTATGGTGGGACAGGTGGATGTGCTGCTGTTTGACGAGCCTCTTGCAAACCTCGACCCCGCCACAGGTAAGCAGGCCATTGTCCTCATTGACGAGATTCAAAAGCGCACGGGCTGCGCGGTGGTCATCATTGAGCATCGTGTAGAGGATGTATTGTACCGCAGCGTAGATCGCATGATCGTCATGGACGAGGGCAGAATCCGCTACGATGGCGACCCCGATGCGCTGCTGTGCTCCGAGCTTTTGCAGGAGAAGGGGATTCGGGAGCCCCTCTATGTGACGGCGCTGAAATATGCGGGCGTGGAGCTGGAAAAGTCCATGCGTCCCTCGTATCTGCCCGAACTGAATCTCTCCGAGGAGCAGAAGGGGCAGGTGCGGGCGTGGTTTGAAGCACAGCCCCCTGTAGAAGAAAGACAGCAGCAGGAAGTGCTGCTGAAGGCAGAGGGGATTGACTTTACTTATGAGGGTGGACATCATGCCCTTTGCGGCATCAGCGCCACCATCCATAAGGGAGAGATGCTCAGCATCGTAGGGACAAACGGTGCAGGTAAATCCACCTTTTCCAAGGTGATCTGCGGCTTTGAAAAGCCCCAAGGTGGTGTGTTGGAACTCCATGGAGAGGATCTTAGTAGCTTCTCCATTAAAGAGCGTGCCGATTCTATCGGTTATGTGATGCAGAACCCCAATCAGATGATCTCCAAGGTGCAGATTTTTGATGAGGTGGCATTGGGACTCCGTAACCGCGGCGTGTCTGAAGAGGAGATTCGTCCCCGCGTGGAGGATACGCTGAAAATCTGCGGCTTGTATCCCTTCCGCAACTGGCCTGTGTCGGCGCTGAGCTATGGACAGAAAAAGCGGGTGACCATCGCCTCGATTCTCGTGCTTGATCCCGAGATCATCCTCTTGGATGAGCCTACGGCGGGACAGGATTTGAAGCACTATACGGAGATCATGGATTTCTTAAGTGAACTCAATGACCGCGGTGTGACGGTGGTGCTGATTACCCACGACATGCACTTGATGCTGGAGTATACGCCCCGTGCCATCGTGTTTAACGCAGGTCGAGTCATTGCCGACAAGTCTGCCGCCGAGGTGCTGAACGATCCCGAGATCGTGAAGGAGGCCCACTTGAAGGAGACCTCTCTCTATCACCTCTCGGCACTGTGTGGCATCGCCGATCCCGAGGAGTTTACGCGACGCTTTATCGCCCGAGATCGGGAGGTGCGGAAATGATCAACCTTTTTAACTACATTGATCGTCCCTCGCCCATCCATCGCTTGACGGGTGCGTGTAAGCTGATTTGCCTCATCCTTTGGACACTGGCGGCCATGACCAGCTTCTATACGCCGCTGCTGATCGCCATGACGGTGGCATCATTCTTCTTGTTCCGTATCGCCAAGCTGAAGGTGAAGGATATTTCCTTCGTATTGGGCTTGATGCTGGTGTATATCGTGCTGAATAATGTGCTGATCTTCCTCTTCAGCCCCGATCACGGCACGAGTATCTACGGCACGGAGACGGTGCTGCTGAAACTCTTTGGGCCGTATGTCATTACGGCGGAGCAGCTTTTCTATCATCTGAACGTGATTTTGAAGAACGCCTGCACCGTGCCCATCGTGCTGCTGTTCGTCTGCACCACCAACCCCTCGGAGTTTGCCGCATCCCTCAACCGCGTGGGTGTCAGCTATAAAATTAGCTACGCCGTTGCCTTGGCGCTGCGGTATATCCCCGATATTCAGCGTGAGTATCGAGATATTTCCCTCGCGCAGCAGGCGCGCGGTACGGAGATGAGCAAAAAGGCCAGCTTGGTCAATCGCCTTAAGGCGGCAAGTACCATTCTCATTCCCTTGATTTTGTCCTCCATGGATCGCATTGAGACCATCTCCAACGCTATGGAGCTGCGCGGTTTTGGCAAGAGCGGGAAGAGAACGTGGTATTCGGGGAAGAAATTTTCCAAGATGGACATTCTCTGCATTGTGCTGTGCGTGGCGCTGATGGCGCTGTCGCTGGTGATCACGTTCCTCAACGGCAGTCGGTATTTTAATCCTTTTATGTAATGAAGAAATTCAAATGAATAAATTTCCCCGTGTGTTGACTTTGGCGTGGGAATATGGTAACATTTATGGGAAGTTTTATGTGGAGGTTGCTGTTATGGAGCATATCAAGACCATTGAGACCCGCAATCTGTGCGAGAGTGCGAAGAATGGCGGTTGCGGCGAGTGCCAGACTTCCTGCCAGTCTGCTTGCAAGACCAGCTGCGG
>CAYTOO010000093.1:0-6453 GCA_964439545.1 uncultured Oscillospiraceae bacterium
GATCAAGCATTTTGTCCGTATCCTCAAAAATCCCGCTGTGCTGGATGACCCGCCCCCTGCGGTGGTGGAGGAGGATATTCCTTAATTAAGACAAGAAAGGCTGTGGAGATCCGCAGCCTTTCTTTTTTGCGCCATGAAAAAAGGGGTTTACTTTTTCAAAGAGAACGCTTATCCTACATGTAAGAAAAAATAAGCAGGAGGATGCATTATGGAACTGAGAGAGGCAATTTTACAGCGCAGATCGATCCGCGGATTTTTGGACAAACCCGTGTCCCGCGACACTTTGGAAGAGGTGCTGAAACTGGCGCAAAGAGCCGTATCCGGCAGGAATTCCCAACCTTGGCTGGTGCATGTGGTAACAGGTGAGCCTTTGGCACAGTTAGCAGCAGACAATGTTGCGCGGCTGCGGCGAGAGGAGCCTATAAAGACCTCTGAAGTGACACCGACCGGCGTCTATCGTCAGCGGCAGGTCGTTGTGGGAAAACAGCTGTTTGCGGCGATGGACATTCAGCGCGAGGACAAGGAAAAACGCGCTGCATGGGCAGAGCGTGGTTATCGTTTCTTTGATGCACCTGCCATGATCCTCGTTTGTATGGAGAAGAGCTTGAGCGATGCCTATCGCTTTGATCTGGGCTGTTTCGTGCAGAATCTCTGCCTTGCCGCCATGGAGTACGACTTGGGCACATGTGTGGAATATCAAGCGGTATATTACGAAAGCGGCTTGCGTGAGGATCTCGCTCTGCCCGAGGAGCAGATCCCCGTTGTGGGCATTGCCATCGGCTATCCCGACCCGACTTTCCCTGCCAACGCTGTAGTCACAGAGAGAGAGGCGCTGGAGAACTTCGTCTGCTGGCACGGCGATGAGAAGAAGTAAGAAAAACACAGGAGAAAAACTATGAAAACGCCCCAAATTCATCCTACTACCTTTGTTGCGCCTAATGCTACGATTTTAGGTGATGTTACCATCGGTGCGGAGTGCGGCATCTTTTTCGGCGCAGTGCTGCGTGCTGAGAGCGCCCCCGTCACTGTAGGTGCGCGCACCAATATTCAAGATAACTGCATCCTCCACATTGATGCGGATTTCCCCTTGACGGTGGGCAGCGACTGCACCATCGGGCACGGTGCGATCCTCCACGGCTGCACCATCGGAGACAATACGCTGGTGGGCATGGGTGCCATCGTCCTCAACGGCGCTGTCATCGGCAGAGATTGCATCATCGGCGCAGGTGCATTAGTGCCCCAGGGCGCAGTGATCCCCGATGGCTCTATGGTGATTGGTATGCCCGCCAAGGTGCGCCGTGAGTTGACGGAAGAAGAAAAAGCGGCGAACACCGACAGTGCCCGCCGCTACAAAGAAGAAGCCGCTCATTATATTGCGTATTTTGCCCAGAAGTAATCAGCCCTCGAAACCAACCAACAATCCGCCCATCTCCGTGTAGAAGGCGCACAGGCCGCCATTGTGGCTGATTTCTACAGGGCAGGAGGGGAACTCCTCGTGGATCAGCGCCATGAGGCGCACTGCGGCGCGGGGATTGTAGGTGTGGGTAATGCGCACCTTACCGCCGCTAAAGCCCATGTCCTTCATGGAGTGGTATAGCTGCACCAGTGCGCTCTTTTCGCCGCGACACTTGTGCATGGCCTCCAGCGTGCCCTCGTCGCTGGCCTTGCCCACAACGCGGATACCCAAGATGCCCGCGGCCTTGGCGAGGACGGGGCTGCAGCGCCCGTTTTTGGCCAGGTTATCGAGGGACTCCAAAGAGAACAGCAGGTGGGTGTGCTTGCTGTACTCTCGCACGCCGCGGCAGACATCCTCAAAGGGGAGACCTTCGTTGATGAGCTCTTGATACTTCTCCATCAGCAGATGGAGCTCAGGGCCTGTGGTGAGAGAATCAAATACGTACGCTTTTTTGCCGCTGTTGTCCGCCATGTATGTGTTGGCGGCAATGGCGGCAGCGTTATAGCAGCCGGAAACGCCGCTGGAGATGGTGGCGGCGAATACCTCGTCAGCATCGCCGAAGGCATCCAGCCAATCCTGCACGCCGGGGCAGGCAGAGCCGGACTTGCCCTTATATTCCCGCAGATCCTCCAGCATGGCGGCGGTGTCCAGCTTGGCATCGTCCACGTATTCGTGGTTGCCCAGCCGCACCTGCAGTGCCACGGCTTCGACGCCACTCTCGGTGATGGCGGGGTTGGCGGAGGAGTCGGTGATCAGTTTATAATTTCTCATATTATTTTCCTTTTTTAGATGAATTTTTGATGAATATACGTTAAAGAACGAGGTCATAGTAACACAGAGCCGACACGCTGTCAAAAAAACAATTTGTTAATTCTTCTTTTCCGTTGACAAAGATACCGCCGCGTAATACAATATGTTGTATCTTGCGATGGTGAGGTGACATAGATGTTGATTCAAGGCTTGCAGAAGTTAACGCTGTTGGATTTCCCCGGCCGCGTGGCCTGTACGGTGTTTTTGGGTGGCTGCGACTTTCGCTGCCCTTTTTGCCATAATAGTAGTTTAATTACGGGCGGCGAAGCCGTTATGGACGATGAGGAACTGCTGAAGTTCCTGAAAAAGCGGCAGGGTCTGCTGGATGGCGTGGCTTTTACAGGTGGTGAGCCGCTGCTGCGTCGTGATTTAGCACCTCTGTTGGAGAAGATCCGCGCTTTGGGCTTTGGGGTGAAGATGGACACCAATGGCAACCATCCCGATGTGCTGAAAGAGCTGGTAGGGAAGGGCCTCGTCGACTATGTGGCCATGGATATTAAGAACGCCCCCGAGAAGTACGCCGCCACCATCGGCCTTGAGAAATTTGACACCGCGGCGGTGGAAGAGAGCTTGGCCTTCTTGAAAACGGGCGCGGTGGACTACGAACTGCGCACCACGGCGGTGGCAGAATACCACACGGACGAGGACTTCCTTGCCATGGGTAAGTGGATCGAAGGGGCGAAGCGCTACTTCATCCAGTGCTATACCGAGCGCGAAAGCGTGCTGTGTGGGGGGCTCACTTCTCCCACGACAGAGGACTTGAACCGCTGGTGCGACATCGTCCGTCCCTATGTGAATGAAGCTTCTGTACGCGGGGCGGCTACGGAATAAGTTTGTATTGTTCACCAACTAGATATTGTGTTTTTTGGTGAAAATTTTCCCAAGATATTGTTGGGTTAGTGTTGACTTAATGGAACATATAAGGTATACTTTTGGGTACGCGGCACAATATATTGTGCCACGTACCCAAAATGTTGTGTAACTGCCCCAAAATAGTGGCAGATCGAGAATGTGGAAGGAGCAAGAGATATGTATCAGGTAACCAAACGTGACGGTGCCGTTGCCGAATTCAATATCGCGAAGATCAGCGCAGCCATTACCAAGGCTTTCGATGCGATGAAGAAGCCCTATCATCCCAGCGTTATGGACATGCTGGCTCTGCGCGTGACTGCGGAGTTCGAGTCTAAGATCAAGAATGATCTCATCGCTGTGGAAGATATTCAGGACTGCGTGGAAAAGGTGCTGTCCGAGGCCGGCTATGCTGACGTTGCCAAGGCCTACATCCTCTATCGTAAGCAGCGCGAGAAGGTGCGTAATGTCAACAGCGCCCTCTTAAACTACAAGGATCTGGTGGATAACTATCTGCAGATCAACGACTGGCGCGTGAAGGAGAACTCCACCGTTACCTATTCTGTGGGCGGCTTGATCCTCTCCAACTCCGGCGCTATTACCGCCAACTACTGGCTCAGCGAGATCTATGACGCGGAGACGGCTGATGCACACCGTAACGCCGACATCCACATCCATGATCTCTCCATGCTGACCGGTTACTGCGCCGGTTGGAGCTTGAAGCAGCTCATTCAGGAAGGTCTCGGCGGCGTGGTGGGTAAGATCACCTCTTCTCCCGCCAGCCACCTCTCCACCCTCTGCAACCAGATGGTGAACTTCCTCGGCATCATGCAGAATGAGTGGGCAGGCGCACAGGCCTTCTCCTCCTTCGATACCTATCTCGCCCCCTTCGTCAAGGTGGACAACCTGACCCAGAAGGAAGTCAAGCAGTGTGTCCAGTCCTTCGTCTACGGCGTGAACACTCCCTCCCGCTGGGGTACGCAGGCTCCTTTCTCCAACATCACCCTCGACTGGGTGGTGCCCCGCGATCTGGCCGGTCAGCCCGCCATCGTGGGCGGCAAGGAGATGGACTTCACCTACGGTGAGTGCCAGAAGGAAATGGACATGGTCAACAAGGCCTTCATCGAGATCATGATCGAGGGCGATGCCAATGGCCGCGGCTTCCAGTATCCCATTCCCACCTACTCCATCACCCGTGACTTCGATTGGTCTGAGACGGAGAACAACAAGCTCCTGTTCGAGATGACCGCCAAGTACGGCACTCCCTATTTCTCCAACTATATCAACTCCGACATGGAGCCCAACGATGTCCGCTCCATGTGCTGCCGCCTGCGCCTCGACCTGCGCGAGCTGCGCAAGAAGTCCGGCGGTTTCTTCGGCTCCGGCGAGTCCACCGGCTCTGTGGGCGTTGTCACCATCAACCTGCCCCGTATCGCCTACCTGGCCGCAGACGAGGCTGACTTCTACGCCCGCCTCGACCGTCTGATGGACATCTCTGCCCGTTCCCTCAAGACCAAGCGTACTGTTATTACCACGCTGCTGGATTCCGGTCTCTATCCCTACACCAAGCGCTATCTGGGCACCTTTGATAACCACTTCTCCACCATCGGCCTGATCGGTATGAACGAGGTGGGTCTCAACGCTAAGTGGCTGGGTAAGGATCTGACCCATGCCGAGACCCAGAAGTTTGCACAGGATGTGCTGAACCACATGCGTGAGCGCCTCAGCGACTATCAGGAGAAGTACGGCGACCTGTACAATCTGGAAGCTACTCCCGCTGAGTCCACCACCTATCGTTTCGCAAAGCATGATAAGGAGCATTATCCCGACATCATCACTGCCAACGAGAACGGCACTCCCTATTACACCAACTCCAGCCATCTGCCCGTGGGCTACACTGAGGACATCTTCTCTGCCCTCGACGTGCAGGATGAGCTGCAGACCCTCTATACTTCCGGCACTGTGTTCCACGCCTTCCTGGGCGAGAAGCTGCCCGATTGGAAGGCTGCTGCCACCTTGGTGCGCAAGATCGCCGAGAACTACAAGCTGCCCTATTACACCATGTCTCCCACCTATTCCGTGTGCAAGAACCACGGTTATCTGGCAGGCGAGGTGGCTGAGTGCCCCGTGTGCGGCGAAAAGACGGAGATCTACAGCCGCATTACCGGTTACTATCGTCCCGTGCAGAACTGGAACGATGGTAAGGCGCAGGAGTTCAAGGATCGCCGCGTGTACGATATCGGCAACTCCCATCTGACCCATCAGGGTGTGCTGAACCCCGAGGTGAAGGTGGAGGAAGTGGCAGACGCTACCCCTGTAGTGGCTGCTGTTGACGGCGTGGTGAAGATGTTCGCCACCCGCACCTGCCCCAACTGCAAGCAGGCTGAGAAGCTGCTGCAGGAGGCCGGTATCGCCTATGAAAAGCTGATGGCTGAGGAGCATGGCGACGAGGTCGCACGCCTTGGCATCCGTCAGGCCCCTACGCTGGTTGTGGGCGAGGCTGAGGAGAAGTTCGTTGGCGTTGCCGCTGTCCGTAAGTTCATCGAGAGCTGCAAGGCATAAACTTCGGATTTCCTCAAAAACTGATGAAAAGCCCCCGCTTCGGGGGCTTTTTCTTCCCAAAAAGGAGAATTATTATGGTTGATATTATTGTCATCGGCGGCGGCCCTGCCGGCCTTACTGCCGCTTTATATGCTGCCCGCGCAGGCAAGACCGTGCAGGTCATCGAGCGCGAGGCCACCGGCGGTCAGATCGCCCTGTCCCCGCTGGTGGAGAACTATCCCGCCATCCCTGCCATGGCAGGCGCGGACTTTGCCTTCCAGCTCACCGAGCAGGTGGAGAAGCTGGGTGTAGAGATCATCTACGGCGAGGCTACCGCTGTTGAGCCTGTGCTGATGGGCTTTGCCGTCACCGTGGACGGTGAGGTAAAGGCCGCTAAGGCTGTGGTGCTGGCTACGGGCGCTGCCCACCGTCACTTGGGTCTCGAGGGCGAAGAGGACTTGGTGGGCATGGGTGTGTCCTACTGCGCCGTGTGCGATGGTGCTTTCTACAGTGGCCGCGATGTGGCCGTGGTGGGCGGCGGCGACACTGCCCTGCAGGATGCATTGTTCCTTGCCAACTCCTGCCGTCATGTAACGCTGATCCACCGCCGTGACGAGTTCCGCGGCGAGGCCCGCTTGGTGGAGCAGGTGGAGAAGAGAGAGAATATTTCTATTCTCTACAGCCACGTAGTGGAGGAGCTGGTTGCTGAAAAAGGCGAATTGAGCGCCATTGTGGTGAAAGAACTCAAGAGCGGCGAGACGAAGACCATAGCCTTGGCAGGCCTCTTTGCCGCCGTG
>CAYTOO010000094.1:0-6174 GCA_964439545.1 uncultured Oscillospiraceae bacterium
GTGGGTCAAGGCGGTAAAGGGACAGGACGAGTTCTGGGACATCAACAAGATGTGGGGTGACATGTGTCTGCGCCGTCCCGGTGAGAACACCATCGCCTATGTGGAGTCCCACGATCAGGCACTGGTGGGCGACAAGACCATGATCTTCCGTCTTGCCGATGCCGCCATGTACACCGACATGAATAAGGACTGCCACAACGCTGTCATCGACCGCGCCATCGCCCTCCACAAGATGATCCGCCTCTTCACTCTCGCAGGCGGCGGCGAGGGCTACCTCAACTTCATGGGCAACGAGTTCGGCCACCCCGAGTGGATTGACTTCCCCCGTGAGGGCAACGGCTGGAGCTTCCACTACTGCCGCCGCCAGTGGAGTTTGAAGGACAACGGCTTCCTCAAGTACCAGTGGCTCAACGACTTTGACCGGGACATGGTGGCGCTGACCAAGGAAAACAACATGTTCAACCAGCGCATGGCGGACATGATGCTGATGAAAGCGCCGGAGCAGACCTGCGCCTTCTATCGCAATGGTTTGCTGTTCGTGTTCAACTGGCACCCCAACAACAGCCTGCAGAATGTCCTCATCCCCGTCCATCAGCCCGGTGAGTACACGGTGGTGCTGTCCTCCGACGACCCCAAGTACGGCGGCTTTGGCAACGTGTCCATGCAGACCTACTCCTCCAAGATGTTTGACGGCCGCCACTATGTGGAGCTGTACATCCCCGCCCGCACCTGCTTCGTGTTGAAGGAGAAGGTCATTCTTTCCACAGAGGACACTCCCGCTGAAAAGCCCAAGAGAAAGCGCACCACCAAGGCTAAGACCGAGGAGAGTTCCGAAGCCAAGCCCAAAACTACCCGCACGCGAAAGGTGAAAACGGAAGAGGCCACCGAGGAAAAACCCAAGGCTACCCGCACGAGAAAGCCCAAGGCCGCGCCTGCGGTGGAGAAGGAAACTCCCGCTGAGAAGCCCAAGAGAAAGCGCACCACCAAAGCAAAGGAAGAATAATTCCATACATAGTAAAAAACTCCCTCAGCTGAGGGAGTTTTTTGCGTTGAATTTTCCGTGGAGCTCCACCAAGCCGTACTTGCCGCGGATACGCTGGAACGTGTTCAATAGCGGCTCTGCCGCAACGAACAAGAACAGCGCCGTGGTGGCGGCGTGGACGCAGTCCATAGGGAGACCTGTGAGATAATAGGTCAAGAGCGTCTTCCCCGTCACCTGCGTGCCGTAGAGAATGAGGGCGGAGGCGGGGTTCATAATGCCGCCATAGAGCGCCAGCACCGCCACGAAGCCGAAGAGTGCCATGGTCCACCGCGTCCGCCGCAGGAGACCGCTGTGGAACAGGAGGGCCGAGACAAAGCCGATGAGACCCATGGTGAACATCTGCCACGGTGTCCACGGCCCTTGCCCAAAGAGCATGTTGGACACCAGCATGGACACTGCCCCCACCAAAAAGCCCGTCTCGCCGCCGAAGGCCGCGCCCGCGATGATGGTCAGGGCCGTCACGGGCTTACACTGGGGCAGCATGAAGAAGGCGGCGCGCCCCGCCACGCCGAGAGCGCACAATGCCGCCAGCAGCACCAGCTCCCGCGCCTTGGGTCTGCGGCCTTCGAACACTAAGAAGAAAGGCAGCATGCACTCGATAAGCACCAGCGCCGAGATAAGGCCGTGCTGACTTCTGGGCAGCAGAATGCCCCCAAAGTAGGCCGTCACGGGAATCATCACCACCGTGACCACAAGCCCCACAATGCTGCGGCGGGATAATTTCTGCCGCAGCTGCTTTGGGGGACGCTCACCACGCCGCGTGAAGCACACGGCGCAGCCAAAAGCCAAGATAAGCAGCACCACATACCGCCACAGCATGGCGATACCCGCGGCGGTGATGGTGGTGCCCTGCATCATTACGGCAAAATCGTTGCTGATGCCCACCCATACGCCCACGGCGATGGCGGCGAGGGCGCAGAATGCACCCAAAATCTTCCGCCACAGGGGCAGCTTTTCCCTCTTTTTCGCCACCTCTTTCGGGGGCGCAACACGCCCGCCAAACTGGGGCGGCGGTGGCGGCGGGGCTATTTTCCCGCCCAGCACCGTAGTCACTTCCTCCACCGTGACGGCATCGGGAACCACGTGCCGCGCCATACGGTTAGCGGCGGTGGTATAAAAGCTGTTGCCCGAGAAGAAGTCACGGGGCGTACCCTCGGCGGCGATGCTGCCGCCGAAGAAGAGGGCGCAGCGATGTGCCACGGCGGCGCAGAAGTCCACATCGTGGCTCACCATCAAGATGGTGACCCCCTTGGCCGTCAAAGCGCGGAGGATGGCGGCAAAGGTGTCCTTAAATGCCGCATCGAGACCCTTACTGGGCTCGTCCAGCAGCAGAATTTCGGGCTGTAACAAAAGCAGCTTGCAAAGTCCCAGCCGCTGCTGCTCGCCCCCCGACAAATCGAAGGGATGGCGGGTCACGAGATGGGAAAGCCCGCACAATGCGAGAACATCGGAGATAGCCCCCTCGTCTGCGGTGACCTCCCGCAGCTCCTCCCACACGGTGGTCTTTACAAACAGCGCCCGCGGATCTTGGGGCAATGCTGCCACACGCCCGTGGCACTGCACCGTGCCCCGATAGGGCTTTCGGATGCCCGACAGCAGCCGCAGCGTGGTAGACTTACCCGCGCCGTTGCCGCCCATGAGGGCGTACAGTTCGCCGCGGCGCACGGTCATATTAAGCCCCTTCACCACATCGGGGGCGTTCTTTTCATAGCGGAAATAGCCGTTCTTCACCTCCACCACTACCTCCCCTGCTGCGGGGATATCCGCAGGGGGCAGGGGCTGCAGTGGGTGGTCTTTCACGTATTCCGTCACGAAACCGCGCCCCTCACCCACAGTGATGGGACACTTCGCATCGCTCTCCACCGCGCCCCAAAGGCGCATAGCAGAGGGCATGGCGCGGAACATGCGGTGGTCGCTCTCCTTCAGCTGCCGCCCCACCGTGTCGCAGTCGCCGTGGGCAACAATTCTGCCGCCCTCCATGACCGCCACGCGGTCAGCGATGGGCAGCAGCTCTTCCAAGCGCTGCTCCGTCACGATGACGGTAGTGCCCAACTCGCGGTGGATGCGCCCCAAGACGGAGAAAAACTCTGTGGCGGCGATGGGGTCAAGCTGTGAGGTGGGCTCGTCCAGCACCAAGACTTTCGGCTGCAAGACCATGACGGCGGCGAGATTCAAAAGCTGCTTTTGACCGCCCGACAGCTCCTCCACGCTCTTTTCAAACCAATGCTCAATGCCGAAGAAGGAGGCCATTTCCGCCACGCGGCGGCGAATGTGGTCGCTGTCATAGCCCAAACTCTCCATGGCGAAGGACAGCTCGTGCCACACCTTGTCGGTGACGATCTGGTCATCGGGGGACTGGAACACGAAGCCGATCTCCTGGCTCTGCTGCCGCTCGGATACCTCACTGAGGGGCTGCCCGTCGAAGAAAATCTCCCCCGAACTCTCCCCGTGAGGGGTAAGAGCGGGCTTCAAGTGCCGCATCAGGGTGGATTTACCGCTGCCCGACACGCCGCAGAGGGCGAGGAACTCCCCCGCCTCCACCTGCAAGTCCACTCCATGCAAGGTGGGGGCAGCCGCGCCGTTGTAGGAAAATGTCAATTGTCGAATGTCAATGAGCGCCATTGTGCCTCCTCCTTCCATTTGATTAGCAGCGGCAAGCCGCAGCCCAGTGCGTAAATAAAGCAGGTCACCACGCTCCACACCGAGAGCGTGCCCGCGATATGGGGATAATATTGCCAGTAGAGCTGCCCCGTTGCCCCTCCCGCAATCAAAATGGCGGCGCAGAGGACGAGAAATACGGTAGCCACAATGTCCCGCCCTTCAAAGGCGTAGCGGTCAAAGGTGGTGCGCCCCTGCAGGCCGTAGCCGCGGGACTTCATGGCATCCCCCGTGTCGATGGCCTTTTCCAGTGACCACGTCACCAGTACCGACAGCATGGAAGCACTGCGGGCAATGCGCTCACGGACAGTGCCGCCCTCGCGGTAGCCCAGTGTCCGCTGCGCCTCCCGCACCTGCTGCAAGCGCCGCCCGAAGAGGGGCACAAACCGCAGTGTCATGCTGACCACCAGCGACAGGGCAGGGACGATACGACCAAAGAGGTAGAGGAATTTATCGGTGGTAATCACCACGCTGAAAGCCCGAAACCACAAAATGACCGTCATCAGCATCACGGCGGAGGAAAGGCCATAGAGGGTGCTCTCCATGGTGATGTCCGACCCCCACAGGGTAAAGAGGACGGTCTTTCCCTCGTGGCTGACCAACATGTTAATTAATGTAGAGCAAAGGCACAGAGGCACAAGCCACCGCAGCATTTTCCACACCTTGCTGCCCTCGAGGGCGATGCAGTAGGAAAAAGCGAGGACAAGGCCGAGAACTTGACATACCCCGTGGCGCAGCGCCATGCCTGCCCCGATGACGAGGACGAAGTAGAGCATATTCACAATGGGGTGATAGTGGGAAAAAGCATCGCGCCGCATACCTCGTCCTCCTTTCTGTAACTTTCTATATATAATGGAAAAACCGCCATGTGCCAAAACACACAGCGGATGCCAACAGTTGCGTCCCCTCCGGTTTCGGCAGAGTGGAGGCGCACCCATAAGGTATCCCGACTTATCCCGCTCTCAGCAGGCTTCACGGTGACCGACTCGCAGGGGCATTGCACCCCTTTCCCCTCCGCGCATCGCGCGACGGGAGCGCCCGTTTGAAGTTGTCCTAGGTATTATACTCCTCCGCAGCGCAAAAGTAAAGGGGTATCCTCCACGGATACCCCTTTATCGCATTTTTCACCGCGTGGCGCTGACATTCTCGGCGATTTTCACCGCCGTAGCAGTGTCGAGTCCTCGGGTGGTCACCGACAAGAGCCATGTGGAGTCAGTTTCCCACGCCCAGATGACCTGTACCATTTCCTCCCCTACGATCAACTGCGCCTCCGTGCCGTGGAGGGAGATGGTGGACATCTCGGCATCCTCCGTGCTGAAAGACATGTTCCCCGTGGTCAATTCCGCGGCAAGGACGCTGATGATGTCCTCCTCTGCGTTCATGTACTGCACCCACGCCGTCATCATGGTCGTCCCCTCATGGTCGAGAGTAAAGCCCTCGGGTATCCAACCCACCCCAAGGGTAGGCACAGGGGTAAGCTGGGATGTCTCTCCCTCTTTCACGCTGAAGGTCATATGGTCATCAAAGAGGTCGATGACCAAATTAAAGGTCTTGATGCGGAAAGGCTCAATGGTGGCGAGAGCAGTGGTGAATAGCAGCACTGCCACCAGTGCTGCTATGGCGGCCTTAGCAAGGCCGCGGCCCGCGCGGCGGCCTGCTCTGCGGCGTTTCTCCTGCCGCTGGTACTTGACGATCACCTGCCGACACCGCTCATAGGCATCTTCTCCTATAGGCACATCCTCGTCGCTAAACTGCGCCTGCTCTTCCAGCAGTCGATCTCCCTCGCGCTCCGCCACCTCGCTGAGCAGCAGAGTAAAGAGCGCCTGTTCATAGTTTTCCAGTGCTTTTTCCCGACCTGTCATGTCGCTGTCTCCTTTCTGCCAAGGATCTTCACTACATTGCGCCGCGCCCGTGTCAGCTTCATGCGGACACTCTCCGTCTTACAGCCCAAGGCCGCTCCCAGTTCGCCGTCACTGAGTTGGAGGAAATACTTCCCCTCCAGCAAAAAGCGGTCACTTTCCGAAAGTTCACGCCACGCCGCCGCCAACTCAGCGTGATGCTCCGCCACGATCAGCAGCTCATCCATGCTCAAGGGAGCATCGCTCTCCCCCTGCCATTCCTCGTCAAAGGGAGTGCTGCGGCCTTGGTCGCGGCTCTTCTTCCGCAGATGGTTGATGGCGGTGTTTCTAACAGTAGAGACAATGTAGGAGGCCAAAGTGCAACGCCTCATGTCCTTTAAAGTTTCCACCTTGCCGATCAATTTTACAATGCTGTCCTGTACGATCTCCTCGGCATCGTGATTGTCGGCGGCATATTTCAGCGCCGTGGAGAACAGCAGCTTTTTATTCTCCTCATACAGCCGCGCCATAAAGTCCCGTTCCCGCGGGTCATCCAGCGCGGCACTGATGATCATAAGCATCGCCTATGTCCCTCTCTTTCCCTGTGGTCTCGCTTTTAATATACACCTCTCGCCT
>CAYTOO010000095.1:0-6092 GCA_964439545.1 uncultured Oscillospiraceae bacterium
CCGGTGACACCGCGGGTATGAACCGCGTGCTCTAGCCAACTGAGCTACGCCGCCATGTCCTCGACAGGCACGAGTTACTATACCACAGGTTTTTGGGGTTGTCAACACTTTTTTGCTCGAAGTGCAAAAAATATTCTCCCGTTGTATTCTGCACACTTTCGTGGTACAATCCTACAGAAGAATTACAATAAAGCAAACGGAGGTTACTAACGATGAAAATTGCAGTTACTTTTGAAAATGGTCAGATCTTCCAGCATTTCGGCCACACCGAGCAGATCAAGCTCTACGAGGTCGAGGGCGGCAAGGTCGTTTCCAGCGAAGTGATCCCCACCAACGGCAGCGGCCACGAGGCTTTGGCAGACTTTCTGGCAGAGCGCGGTGTGAGCGCACTGGTCTGCGGAGGCATTGGTGACGGCGCACAGGCAGCCCTCTCCGCAGCCGGCATTGAGATCTGCTCCGGCGCACAGGGCGATGCTGACGAGGCTGTGGCAGCCTATCTCCGCGGTGAACTGGTTTCCGCCGGTGTCAACTGCGACCACCACGACCACGAAGAGGTCGGCGGCTGCGGTGGCAGCTGCGGCAGCTGTGGCGGCTGCGGCGGTCATGCTGCCCCCGCTATCGAGGGTCCCAATGTGGGCAAGGTCTGCAAGACCCACTATCGCGGCACGTTCAATGACGGCACGGTGTTTGACTCCTCCTATGACCGCGGCGAGCCTCTGGAGTTCGTCTGCGGCGTGGGCATGATGATCCGCGGCTACGATGAGGCTGTTGCCAAGATGGCAGTGGGCGAGAGCATCGACATCCACCTCACTCCCGATCAGGCCTACGGCTATCCCGATCCCCGCGCCATCTTCACCGTGGAGATCAGCCAGCTGCCCGGCGCTGAGGAAGTGCCCGTGGGCGAGAAGGTGGTTCTCTACACCAACGCAGGTCAGCCCATGCAGGTGAAGGTCGCTGCAAAGGATGAAAAGACCATTACCTTCGATGCCAACAACGAGATGGCAGGCAAGGAGCTGAACTTCCACATCGAACTGGTTGAGGTCCAGTAACAAAAAGAGCCCGAAAGGGCTCTTTTTTCATCCACGGGCCTACTAAATACCGTTTATTACCCCGTGAAGAGATTGCAAAGCGCACGCTTAAACGGTATAATGAAGCCATACGCAAAGAATCACGAAAGTGAGGAAATAGAATGAAGCAAAGTCGTTTTTTCTCTTTTTGGCTTGTTTTGGCGCTGCTGGTGAGTCTGCTGCTCTCCGGCTGTGGTGCGGTGGAACCCACTCCCGCTGACGATCCGGATTCCATGTCTGCCTCGACCCCGAGCGAAAGTGAGCCTGCGCCGGTCTTGGCGGAGGACGATGTCACCGTGCCCAGTATCCAGAGCTTTGCCAATTATAAGCTGGAGCCCGAGGGGGATAAGGACAGAGACGGCTATACAACTGTATTTTACGACTTGACGCGGGACGATGCCTTTACCCAGGAATACATCGACCTGCTCACCCAGCACTACCATTTCTCTCTGCGTTCCAGCGCCCTTTACAGGGAAGGGGTAGACAAGTATCTTGACGGCGCAATGGTCTACTATTTTGACTATACCGGCACCGCGTCTATTGTTGGTTTCTCCGATAACGACTCCACTCTGGGCGAGGTTCACGACGTTGAACTCCAAATCACCGCAAAAAAGACAGGCTTTGCCATCCACTTTGCCGACGGTCTCGTGTGGACCGATACCGACGACCGCAGCCCCATTTTTGCCGACCCGGTGGTCACGCCGGATGCCGACTATATCCTGCCCAGCATCCAGAGCTTTGCCAACTACCAGCTGGAGCCCGAGGGGGATAAGGACAAAGACGGCTACATGATCTTGTATTATGACGAGCAGCGGAACGAAACCTTCAATCAGGAGTATATCGACCTGCTGACGGAACACTACCATTTTTCCCTGCGTTCCAGCGCCCTTTACAGGGAAGGTATTGACAAGTACCTTGACGGCGCGATGGTCTACCATCTCGACTACACCGGCACCGCGCCTATCGTGGGTTTCACCGAAAAGGCCACCGATGTAGAAGGCGTTCACGATGTTGAATTGGTTGTGATTGCAAAGAAAACAGGATTTGTCGTCAAATTCGCCGATGGTCTCGTTTGGACGGATACCGATGACCGCAGCACGGTCTTTGGCGGCAGTGAGCCCCAATACCCCTCCGTCGGTGGTGGCGGCTACGATGGCGATGACGATGATGACGACAGACCCCGCCGCTGCGCTGTCTGCGGCGGCGATGGTGAGGTGGACTGCAACAGCTGCGGCGGCAGCGGTGAAAAGGACTGCATCTCCTGCAGCGGCAAGGGCTACACCGAGGAATACGTCTCCACCCCCAACTATAGCGGCAGCGGCTCCAGCAGCAGTACGGAGCGGGTGCGCTGCTTCTCTTGCGGCGGCGACGGCGAGGATGACTGCTATTCCTGCCGTGGTCACGGCACAAAAGACTGCTCTTCCTGCGGCGGCAGCGGCGAGCGGTAAAAAAACGGATTCCAAAGGAGCAATGTCAAAAAAATAAGAGAGCAATCGTGTGATTGCTCTCTTATTTTTTTCTTAATACATGCCGCCCATGCCGCCCATGTCGGGAGCAGCCACGGGAGCGGGGGGCTGGGGCTTATCGGCCACCAGAGACTCGGTGGTCAGCACCATGCCGGACACGGATGCGGCGTTCTCCAGAGCGCTGCGGGTCACCTTAGCGGGATCGACGATACCGCAGGCGAGCATATCGCAGTACACTTCCTTATAAGCATCGAAGCCGTAGCCTGCCTTGCGGCTGGTGCGCACCTTCTCCAGCACCACGGAGCCGTCGATACCTGCGTTGGCAGCGATCTGACGGATGGGCTCTTCCAGAGCCTTAGCCACCATCTGCACGCCCACCTTCTCATCGCCCTCGGTGTTCTTCAGCAGTGCGGTAACAGCGGGGATAACATTGACAAAGATCGTGCCGCCTCCGGGGACGATACCCTCCTCGACAGCTGCCTTGGTAGCGTTCAGTGCATCCTCGATGCGGAGCTTCTTCTCCTTCATCTCGGTCTCGGTAGCAGCGCCCACCTTGATGACAGCCACGCCGCCTGCCAGCTTGGCAAGGCGTTCCTGGAGTTTCTCGCGGTCATAGTCGCTGGTGGTGACGTTGGCCTGTGCGCGGATCTGAGCCACGCGATCGGCGATGGCCTGTGCGTTGCCTGCGCCGTCAACAATAATGGTGTTCTCCTTGGTGACCTTGATCTGACGGGCGCGGCCCAGCATATCGACGGTGGTATCCTTCAAGCTGAGACCCAGCTCCTCGGTGACCACAGTACCGCCGGTGAGGATGGCGATATCCTGCAGCATCTCCTTGCGGCGATCGCCAAAGCCGGGAGCCTTGACGCACACCACGTTCAGCACGCCCTTGAGGCGGTTCACCAACAGGGTGGACAGAGCCTCGCCCTCCACGTCCTCAGCGATGATGAACAGCTTCTTGCCGCTCTGCAGCATCTGCTCCAGCAGGGGCAGGATGTCGGAGATGACGGAGATCTTCTTATCGGTAATGAGAATGTAGGGGTCATCCACGATGGCCTCCATCTTCTCCATATCGGTAGCCATATAGGGGGTGATATAGCCGCGGTCGAACATCATGCCCTCCACGACCTCAGAATAGGTATCGGCGGTCTTGGACTCCTCGATGGTGATGACACCGTCAGCGCTGACCTTCTCCATAGCCTCGGCGATCAGACGACCGATGTTCTCGTCACCGGAGGACACAGTACCCACGCGGGCGATGTCCTCAGTGCCGTTGACCTTCTGGCTCTGAGCGCGGATAGCGGCAACAGCGGCATCCACAGCCTTGGCCATACCCTTCTTCATGACGATGGGGTTAGCGCCGGCGGCCAGATTCTTCAGACCCTCGCGGATCATGGCCTGAGCAAGCAGCGTAGCGGTGGTCGTACCGTCACCTGCCACATCGTTGGTCTTGGTGGACACCTCGCGCACCAGCTGTGCGCCCATGTTCTCAAAAGCGTCGTCCAGCTCGATCTCCTTGGCGATGGTCACGCCGTCGTTGGTGATGAGGGGAGCGCCGAACTTCTTATCCAGCACCACGTTGCGGCCCTTGGGACCGAGGGTAACCTTAACGGTATCCGCCAGCTGATTAACGCCGGACTCCAGAGCGCGACGAGCATCGTCACCGCGCAGAATAATCTTAGACATAATGATTTACCTCCAAAAGTTTGAGAAAAGTAGCGGTTTAAGAAGATTGCCACTTGATTCACTGACAATCCCTCCGTCACGGCTTTGCCGTGCCACCTCCCTTTACACAAGGGAGGCTATTTTAATCATTTTTCCTCGCGCTTTGCGTGAGGAAAAATACTGCTCAGTCCGCCAGTGTGCCCGAAGGGCGCGCGCAGCGGGCTGTGAGGGGGGAATGTGGGGGGAGCCTGCTCCCCCCGCAAGAATTATTCGACTATTGCCAGAATATCGCCCTGCTTGACGATGATATACTCCACGTCCTCCAGAGTGACCTTGGTACCTGCATACTTGTCGGTGATGACCTTGTCGCCGGGCTTCACGGACATGGTCACAGCGTGACCGTCCACATTGCCGCCGGGGCCAACAGCGATAACCTCTGCCACAGAGGGCTTCTCCTTGGCGCTGCCGGTGAGGATGATGCCGCCCTTGGTGGTCTCTTCGGCCTCGGTCATCTTCAGAACCACGCGGTCTGCAAGGGGTGTCAGTTTCATAGGGATTTCCTCCTTATATGTTTAACAAAATTACAAACAAAAATCAGCGTTAGCACTCTTTTGCTCCGAGTGCTAACGCTGATAATCATACCACACTTTACGGGAAATTCAAGGGGGTTTTTGGAAAAAAGGGAAAAGTTCACAAAATCGTCAAAAAACTCATTCTGCCACGGTGGGGAGAGGTGTTGCTGTTGCGTTGCACGAGCACCCTTCAGGGCCGAAGAAATAGAGCTTTTTATCGCTGAGCTTGATAGTCACATCATCGGTGGTAATGCACTCGCCATCAAGACAGGTGACGATATCCAGCTTGTCGGATTTGATGCGCACAGTCTTTGCTGTGGAGGCAAAGGCAACGTGGGGGAACTTATAGTACTGACCCTTGGAGTAGGGACCCACAAAACGGATAAAGGTGGGGCGGGAGATTTTTCGCACCACCAGCGTGTTCAGCACGCCGTCGTTCATCCGCGCCTCGGGAATGGGCATAAAGCCGCCGCCGTAGTAACGTCCGTTGCACACGGCAATGACCGCCCAATCGCCCTCGGTGGCCTCACCATCCAGCTCCAATGTCCAGTGGCTGGAAATGGGCTTGAAAAGGAAGTTTGCCGCCAGGGAATAGACATAGCTGCCCTTGCCATCCAACAGGGGGCTTTCGCTATATTTATGTACATCTGCCGCCACGCGGGCATCGAGACCCGAGCAGGCGATGGTCAGGGCAATGCGCCCGTTTACATTGATGGCGTCGATGGGGAAAGCAGGGCTGTCCCACAGGTTCTCTGCATCGGCAAAGAGAGGGGCGTGGTCGCCAAAATTCTTCAAAAAGTCGTTGCCCGTACCGATGGGAATGACGGTCATGGCGGCGTTATCATAGCCGATAATGCCGTTGGCCACCTCGTTGGCCGTACCGTCACCACCGCAGGCGTAAAAGCGCAGCTCCTCGCCGCTTTCGCACAGTCGGCGTGCAAGCTCCGTGGCGTGACCCTGCTTGCGGGTGAGGATGCACTCCACATCCAGCCCGTGCTTTTCGCGGAGAACATCAGCCATGTCGTAAATTTTCTGACGGCTGTCGTTCTTACCCGCGTTGGGATTGATAATAAATACGTGTTTCATAGGAATACCTCCCTTGGGAGAAGTGATTTCGTAGTAATTATAAGATGGAAATTTGAAAAAAGGTGAACAGAGTATAAACTTTGAAAGAAAGATTTCATTAGAGTTTGCGTGCAGAAAGGCCATCTCTAAAAAGCCTCGCAGAGTTCGCGTCGCCCGCGACGCGAAAAAATCAATCTCTTCTGGCATCAAAAACGAAGTTTTTGAGCCAGTTTATTTACACCTTTCCGTACATGAAC
>CAYTOO010000096.1:0-5937 GCA_964439545.1 uncultured Oscillospiraceae bacterium
CGAAGTCGGCGTGGCCGGGGGTGTCCACGATGTTGATCTTCGTGTCGCCGTACTGGATGGCGGTGTTCTTGGCGAGAATGGTAATGCCGCGCTCGCGCTCAAGGTCGTTGGAGTCCATGACACGATCCACCGTCTCCTGATTCTCACGGTACGCACCGCCCTGCTTGAGCATCTCATCCACCAGCGTGGTCTTGCCGTGGTCAACGTGGGCAATGATGGCTACGTTCCTCAAATGTTCGTTCTGCAAAGGAAAAACCCCTTTCTCATGGGTAGAATCATATAGATTTGTGCTTCATTTTTTCAACCTTGTTATTATAGTCTCCACAGCGGTGAATTGCAAGACTTTACGCCATATTTTCCCCATTTTCTCATTGACAAAGCCCCAAAAGGTGCGTACAATAACCCTTGATGCATGCCCCGATAGCTCAGCTGTATAGAGCAGCCGCCTCCTAAGCGGCAGGTCGGAGGTTAGAATCCTCTTCGGGGTGCCATAGACAGCAAAAAAGAAACGCCCGAGGGCGTTTCTTTTTTGCTGTCTTTATTGTTTGCCAAACAAAGCCAAACCATCCCCCTGCGCTTTCAGAGGGAATCCGCAGAAACGGGCGCTGAACCCCTTGCATATAGTCTCCTTGTCGCAGATGGTATAGGGCGTTCCGCCCTCTGCCCAGCGCTGCTGCAGCGCCGTGGCAAAGGCTGCAGCCTCCTCACCCATCTCCAGCAGCATGGGAGAGAGATACAGCGTGGCGAGGAGTCGTCCATCCTCCATTGCAGCCTTTCGTCCCCATCTCTTGCTGCCCCAATAGGCTTTCAGCTCACCATACACTGTATCAGCCAGCATTTCAGGTGTCATCTGCCCCAGCGCCTCGGCAATCACACTGCGATACATTTCACAGTACTCTTCAAACGCAGCTTCATAGGTTGCTTTGCTGAAATCACGAAACCACTGCGGCCCGTTCACCAAGGGGAGCAGCAGAGGGGAAAACTCCTTCTTCACAGTTGTGCCTCCTTTATCTTCCGCAGCATACAGCTGCCGCACTTTTCTTCCATATTACCAGTATATCACCCTTGTCAATTGCAGCGCTGCCCACAGCAGCGAGTCGGACGCAGGACTTTTCCACTCCCCTCTTCCCTTTTTCCGACCTTTGGGGTATAATAGCCGCATTGCGGCTATTATAAAATATTTAAATAATATACCACAACGGCACTTTGTGCCTGTGATATAATACCCCCGAAATCTCTGCCTCTCGGCTGTTTATAAGGAAGTTTTCCATGGTTGAATTTATTGTCATCGCTATCTTTGCCCTGTCGCTGCTGGGGTGTATCCTGCTGGATATCTCCGTGCTGGCGGCGCTGGTCTTTGGCTTTTTCCTCTTCTGCGGCTATGGTCTTTATAAAGGCCACGGTCTCGCCGCTGTGGGGCGCATGGCTCTGGGCGGCATCAAGACGGTGAAGAGCATGCTCTTTATCTTCCTCCTCATCGGCATTATCACCGCCCTTTGGCGCTCCTCGGGCACCATTGCCTACATCGTCTACCACGCCACCTCCGTCTTTTCCCCCGCCACCATGCTCCTTGCCACCTTCTTGCTGTGCAGCGTCTTGTCGGTGCTGACGGGCACAGCTTTCGGCACATCGGCCACCATGGGTGTCATCTGTGCTACCATTGCCCGCAGTATGGGTCTTGACCCCCTCCTTATCGGCGGTGCGGTGCTGTCGGGCTCTTATTTCGGCGACCGTCTCTCCCCCATGTCCACCAGCGCCCTCTTGGTGGCCACCATCACCGACACGGACATCTTCTACAATATCAAGCGGATGATCCCCATGAGCATCGTCCCCACCCTTTTGAGCTGTTTTATCTACTTCCTCTTGGGGCAAAATGCCCATGGTGCGGGCAGCACGGAGTCGATCCGCACCCTGTTTGAGGGTAATTTCGCCCTCAATGTCTGGCTGCTGCTGCCTGCCATCGCCATTGTGGTACTGTCCCTTTTCAAAATCAAGGTGAAGATCACCATGTTGGTGAGCCTGCTCCTTGCCGCCATCCTATCCGTGGCTGTGCAGGGTCTGTCCATTACAGAGCTTCTCTCTACGGCGCTTCTGGGCTACACCCCCGCCGACCCACCCCTCGCCGACCTCATGGCGGGCGGCGGCATTCTCTCTATGGTGAATGTGTGCTGCATCGTCTGTCTCTCCTCTACCTACACAGGTATTTTCAAGGGCACGGGCTTGATGAACAACATTAAGCACCACCTCACCGCCCTTTCTCGGAAAATTACCCCCTTCGGCGGCACGCTGGTGACCGCCATCATCACCGTGATGATCGGCTGCAACCAAACGCTGGCCATTATGCTGACCAACGAACTGTGTGACGAGATGAAGGTGGACAAGGAGACGCGGGCGGCGTATCTAGAAAATACGGCGGTCATTATGGCACCCCTTATCCCGTGGGCCATCGCCTGCGCCGTACCCTTGAGTGCGGTGAACGCACCCACCGCCTCCATCGTGGCGGCGTGCTATCTCTATCTCCTCCCCCTTTGGAACTATGTTGTGGTGCTGTTTTCCCGCAAAAAGCACCCTGCAACAAAGTAACCCCCCTTGAAAGGAGGTCAACGATGAACTTACAACTGGAAGCCAACAATCACTATCAGCAGGCCCTAAAGCAGGGCCGCAAGTCCCACCGCGACAGCGTGAACCATGGGCACTACCCCTACTTGCAGGTGTTGGATGAAGTCCTCGCCGACTCCATGGTGGCAGGACAGGTGGATTTGGGCCTTATTGAAATCCCCCTCGACAAAATTGTGGGCACAAAGACGGCAGGCCGCGTCAACGCCTTCTCCTCCGACTTTCTCCCCCTTCTCGGCGAGGACAGCGAGTTCGCCTATAAGTGGCGGCAGCTTTGCTGCGCCCATTTAGGTGACGAGGGCATCCATGACCCCATCCGCTGCTTTGAATATTTGGGCCGCTTCTATGTGCAGGAGGGCAACAAGCGCGTCAGCGTCATGAAATATTTCGGCGCGCGGAGCATTACAGGCTACGTTATCCGTATCCTGCCCACCTACTCCCAAGAGCAGGAGGTGGAGTGCTACTACGAGTTTCTCCACTACTATCCCCTCACGGGTCTTTACTCCCTCCAGTTCACCCGTCAGGGCAGTTTCCCCAAGCTGCAGGTGGCTTTGGGCTTCGACCTCGACCATAGTTGGACGGAGGATGAGCGCCGCCGCTTTTCTTCCGCTTTCTTCCGCTTTGAGTATGAATTTGCCAAGCACAGTGACCGCGCCGAGGGTATCAATGTGGCAGATGCACTGCTTGTGTGGCTGAAGGTCTATACCTTTACCCAGCTCCATGATATGACCGCCGCGGAACTGACAAAGAGCATGCAGGCTGTGTGGCCCGACATCGCCGCGCTGAAGGAAGAAGAGGTCATCACCGTAGATACAGGGGCAGAGAAGGAAGAGAGCGCCAGCATCGTGCGCCGCCTCTTCTCTATCCTCCCCTCCACGCTGAACGCCGCCTTCATCCACGAACTGCGCCCCGAGAACAGCACGTGGGTGCAGGGTCACGAGCGTGGCCGCCTCTATTTGGAGGACACGCTGGGCGAGCAGGTCACCACACAGGTCTACTATGGTGTGGGCAATGGCGAAGAGGCTGAGTTTGCCATGGAAAAGGCCATCGAAAATGGCGCAGAGGTCATCTTTGCCACCACCGCGCCCCTCATTGCCGCCTGCCGTAAAACGGCGGCGAAATATCCCAACGTGAAAATCCTCAACTGCTCCATCTCCATGCCCTATACAGGGGTGCGCACCTACTATAGCCGCATCTATGAGGGCAAGTTCATCTCGGGCGCCATTGCAGGTGCAGTCAGCAAAAGTGACCGCATCGGCTACATCGCCTCCTCCCCCATCTTCGGTGTGCCTGCGGGCATCAACGCCTTCGCCTTGGGCTTGCAGATGACCAATCCCCGCGCCCGCGTCAGCTTAAAGTGGTCGTGCCTTGAGGGCGACCCCTTGGCAGAACTACGCAATGAAGGCGTGGACACCATCTCCACCCTCGACATTCCCATGCCCGGTTGGGAGCATGGTCGCTGGGGTCTTTTCCGCGTGAAAGAGGACGGCAATACAGAACTCCTCGCCTCCCCCTACTGGGATTGGGGAGAATTCTACGTGAAGCTCTGCCGCAGTATCATCAGCGGCACGTGGGAAAGTCTCGCCTCCAAGCACGCCAACCAAGCGGTGAACTACTGGTGGGGCATGTCCAGCGGTGTGATCGCACTGCAGCTGGAAAAATCCCTGCCCGTTGGCGTAGAAACTCTTGCCAACATTCTCATCCACGACACGGTGGGCGGCACGATCGCCCCCTTCCACCGCCCCATCACCTCACAGGATGGTACAGTACGCAACGATGGCAACACCTACTTCACCACCGCCGAACTCCTCCACATGGATTGGCTGTGCAGTAATGTGGACGGCGCGATCCCGCCCTACGAGTCCCTCAGTGAGAAGGCGCGGAACATTGTGGCGCTGCAGGGTATCTATCGCGACCTTATCCCGCCGAAGAAGGAGGGCATCTTGCTATGAAATTGCTTCTCCTTTCCGATAAGGAAAGTCCCTTTCTGTGGGACTATTATCAGCCGGGGCGGCTGAAGGAATATGACCTTATCCTCTCCTGCGGCGACTTGAAGGCGGAGTACCTCTCCTTCCTTGTCACCATGGGTCGTGCGCCGTTACTCTACGTCCACGGCAACCACGACACTCGCTATGGCTCCCACCCTCCCGAGGGGTGCGACTGCATCGAGGACAAGGTCTACATCCACAATGGTCTGCGCATCTTAGGTCTCGGCGGCTCGCCCCACTATAACGGCGGCATCCATCAGTACACCGAACAGCAGATGGCGCGGCGCATTCGCCGCCTCCATTGGAAAATCCGCCGCGCAGATGGTGTGGACATCATCATCGCCCACGCCGCCCCTACGGGATTTGAAGGGTGCGATGACTACGCCCACCGCGGCTTCGACTGCTTCCGTGACCTCATCGAGCGCTATGAGCCGAAATATTTCATCCACGGTCACGTCCACATGAACTACGGACGGCAAATCCAGCGCCAATGTACCATAGGCAACACCACCATCATCAACGCCTACGAGCGGTTTGAGGTGGAGATATAAAAAACGGACAGCCTTCATTTCCAAGGCTGTCCGTTTATCTATTTATCTCTGCTTTGTCAGTGCGACAGAGAATATAGTCGATACTCACATTATAAAATTCCGCCAATCGAAACAACGTTTCAGTCGGAGGTACACGTTCCCCATTCTCGAATTTTGAAAGCAGTGCTTGCTCGATACCTGTCTGCATTTGTACTGATACCTGCGTATATCCTCTGCTCTTTCGCAGTTCTCTCAATCTATTTTTCATAACATCACCTAATGACATTATGTCATATTCTTTCTTGACAATTATGACATCTTGTCATAAAATGATTGTATTAGCGATAAGTGGAGGTTTTTACCATGACTGGAATTATTCGATTTATTTTGAGTTTGTTCATCGGTGTTGTTATTGGTATAGTCCTCATACTAATCAATGAATCGTTGTTAATTCTTCTTTCTTGCGGTGTTATAGCACTTTTTGCTGCAGCCTTTTTGTATAGACTGACTTCTGTAAAAAAGGAACTCAGAGGTCTGCTGGCATTTGCTGGTGCTATCGTGGCGTTCTTTCTCTATTTCGCACTGTTAAATACACTAAATGACAGGAGCGCGTCTATTCTTTTCCCATCCATTTTCTTCTTTGGGCCTTTTGTTGCCTTTATCTACGTATATACATTAGCAAAAGGTTCGTCTGATAACGATGAAAATAAAGACGATTAAGCGCAAAAAAGAAAGCCCCCTCGGGGCTTTCTTTTTTCAGTTTGTCAAAGAACTTTTCAAAGGCCCCAGGATCCTGTATAATG
>CAYTOO010000097.1:0-5910 GCA_964439545.1 uncultured Oscillospiraceae bacterium
GCCCTTTGGTACAGCCATTCCCGCGCTGTACCAAGGGGCTTTTTGCGTTGTAAAAAAGATTCGAGAGGATACCTTGTCCTACAGAAAGCGCAAGAGCCCCTTGCGATTTTGTAGGGCGGCCTGCCTTCAGGCCGCCGCCAATCACTGGAGTGCTGTCATGAAACGCGGCGGGGTGTGGGCACCCCGCCCTACGATATGACCGAAATATCGCCGTAAACTCTGTAGGGGCGGGCGACTCTGCCTGCCCGCAGGGCAGACGAAGATGGCTTTCCGTGAAGTACCACTTCCAATCCCACCGCTTCTATGCTATACTACCCATGTAAACTTCAAATTGCGCGGATATTCTTCCCAAAAAGCAAAATGCAACTTCAGCTTGCTGGACATTTGGGGAGATTTCCTGCATACTATAGCCAAGAAACCACCGAGAGGAGGGAAGAGATATGGCAACCATCAAATGTAAAGCCTGTGGCAGAACCTACAGCTACCGCAGCAGTGAGCTGTGCCCCAAATGCGGCGCATTTAACCGCCCGCCCCGCCGTATGCGCGTGGGCTTCGACAGCCGCGGCAGTGTGGAGCTGCAGACAGAGAAGGAGTTTGCCCGCAATGCCCGCGCTGTAGGCCCCGATGATGTCTGCTTTGAAGAGCAGGCCCGCAAGGTGCGCAACAGCGACACCCTCATCAGCAGCGAAACGCTGGATCAGCTGGGGGATCATCTGAACAAATGGGGCAACCGCGTGGAAAAATGGTGGACAGAGAACAGTGGAGTCAATCGCCATACAGCCAAGGATTCCCCTCTCCGCGACCGCAAGAAGGGGAAGAGCAGCGGCGGTAAAGTCGTAGCCATCGTGGCAGCTGTCAGCATCCTCGTCAGCCTCTTGGGTACGATCATGGAGTCCTGCGAGAGCAATCTCACCCACATTGTCCCTGAGCCGGATGTTTCCATCGCCACGGAGCAGGTAGCGCCCTCGGAGGTCTATTGGAGCGAGGAGCATTATCAGAAGATCCTTGAAAGCTGGTCCGTGTCCCAAGAGGTGGGGCTGAACGAGGTTTTTGAGCTGTATGGCAGCACATATTGGGTCGGCGATTGGCAGCTGACCGCTGGCGGCAACGGCGATAATGTGATGATCGTTGCTGTCAATGGCAACGAATTCCCCGTAGAAAAGCTGAATGACTGCTTCCTGCTGTGGGTGGATTGGGACGGCACGGAGTGGACTTACGTCCCCGAGAAGTTCCAAAACGGCGCGCTGATTTTCCGCTATCTCCACACCACCACAGTGCCCGAGGGAACTCTCTGCTGGCTGGTGTTCAACGATTATGATGAGAACGACAACTGGATCGGCACCACCGCCGTGTCGCTGGTGGAGCATGATATGTACTGGAGCTCTGCAACGCAGGACTTCGCCTCTGTGGAAGTTTGGTCTGAGGAAGTGCGCAAGGAGAAACTGGAACGTTACGGTGTTACCGAAGTTTACCGCATGGGCGATGAGTTCATGTGGCAGTGGCAGAATGTGGGCGTGAACGGCTGGGAAGTAAACGAGAACAACGGTGACAGATTTATGGAACTGTCCATTGACGTTGACAGCGAACTCATAGAGAATGTGCTGCTTGACTGGCACATTCTGTGGGTGGACAGTGACGGCAATGAATGGGTCTATTATCCCTCTGCATACCGCGATGGTGAACTGGTATTCACCGATCTTCACACCACGATCATTGATGAAAGCACGCCGATCTGGCTGCTGTGTGAGCAGTACGAACAGACGGATGATGTTCGGCAGTATCTGTGGACGACCGCCGTGGAACTGAATTAAAACAAAAAGACCTCCCGAATTTCTTCGGGAGGTCTTTCGTTTCTGTGATTGCGCTTACAGGCCGGCAGCCAGCATGCAGTTCAGCACCAGCGTCAGCACTACGAACACGGCACCGATCCACTTGGTGGACTTAGCCAGCTTGGCATCGAGAGAACGAGCCTTGCTCTTAGCCATGTAAGAATCGGCGATGCCGGCGATGGAGCCGGACAGACCCTTGCTCTTACCGGACTGGAACAGGACCACCAGCACCAGCAGCAGTGCGCAGATAAGCTGCAGAATAGTAACAAGAATGACCATGGAAACTTTCCTCCAAACCATATTTCACGCCCGCCCTAAAAACGGGCATACGTATCACAGTAACGCTAATCATAACACAATATCGTAACAATTGCAAGCAAAAAATTACAGAAAAAATATTTAGAACAGATGTTGCATTACTCGAACAAGTGTGTTATAATAGCTGTGCAAAACTGTTGACAGGAGGCGCGCAGCGATGGCAAAGAGTGATAAGGCCAACAAGATGACGCGAAAGCAGCAGGAGATCTACGATTATATTGCCGCATTTATTGCTGAGCACAGTTATCCCCCCTCCGTGCGGGAGATCTGCGATGGTGTGGGGCTTCGCTCCCCCTCCACGGTGCATTTCCACCTGCAGAACATGGAGGAGAAGGGCTTCTTGGCAAAGGACGGCAAGGCCCGCGCCCTGACCCTCGCACAGACCGCTGAGAAGGCTGCTGCAGCCCCTGCAGAGCCCGTCTATGACGAGCCCGACATCCCCGCAGGTCGCGTGCCTATCGTGGGCACGGTGGCGGCAGGAACGCCAATTTTGGCACAGGAGTGCATTGAGGATTATTTGACCTTCGACACCAACGGTCGCGATGGGGAGTATTTCGCCCTTCGTGTCCGCGGCGAGTCCATGCTGAACGCCGGCATTTTACCGGGAGATTTGGTGGTCGTCCATCAGCAGCGTGAGGCACACAACGGCGAGATCGTGGTGGCCCTCATTGAGGATGAGGCTACTGTCAAACGCCTTCAGCGCCGCAACGGCGAGGTGTGGCTGCTGCCGGAGAACGATGCTTACGAGCCCATTGATGGCCGCTACGCCTCCATTCTCGGCAAGGTCAGCGCCGTGGTGCGTACCTATTCTTGAACATAATGAAACTCCCGCCCGATGGGCGGGAGTTTTTTCATCTTAACAAGGGAATCTTACTTGTGGAAGTACAGGATGCCCAGCGTGCGGGGACCGCAGTGGCAGGAGATGGTGCAGCCTGCGCGGTTGCAGATCACTTCCTCAAAGGGCTGGTACTTCTTCACCTCGTCCACCACAGCCTGCACCTCTTCATCGGTGAAGCCGCCGGAGTTGGTAACGAAGATGCGGCGGGTGTCGATGTCATCGCGACCCTCAAGGCGCTCCTTCACGTACTGCAGCAGGCACTTATTGTATGCGCCGCGGTACTTCTTGCCCACGCCCATCTTGCCGTCCTTCACCTGAATGCAGGGACGCAGACCCAGCATATTGGCGCCCAGTGCCGCCACAGCGGAGCAGCGACCGCCCTTGCGCAGGTAGTCAAGGCGCTCCACAAGGAAGCTGACATCCAACTTCTCGCGGCGCTCGGTGAGATACTGCTGGATCTTTGCGCCGGTCATGCCCTCTTCCTTAGCCATCTCAGCGCCCTCAAGAGCCAGCAGAGACATGCCGGTGGAGAGGGTAGCGGTGTCCACAGGGTACACGCCATCCACCTCAGTGGCGGCGAGGCAGGCGTTCTGATAGCAGGCGGACATATCAGAGGAGATGGTCAGATGCACCACTTCGTCAGAAAGGGTGCGCTTCTTAGCAAAGAGCTTAGTGAAGTCATATTCGGATACAGCAGCGGTGGAACACATTTCGCCGCCGTTATCCACATGGGCATAGATTTCATCGGGGGTGATGTCCACGCCATCAATGAGAGAAACGCCATCCTTTACCACATACAGATTCACGATGTCGATGCCGTACTGCTCAGCGAGAGCGGCGGGCAGATCACAAGTGCTGTCAGCGGAAATCTTAATTTTCATTGGTTTTAAGTCCTCGTCTTTTCTAAAAAATAAACTTTTTACATCAACTTAACAGAACAATGATACCATATAGTGTCTATAATTTCAATAAAAACTTTCTCTTGCTCTATCTTGTGCCAAACAGCGGTATCTGTTAGAATAGATCTAAGAAACAAGGAGGTGCCCTATGACCTACGAAACACTGCGAAATAATGAAGAGGTGCGCGCCCTTATTAAGCGTGGCGATGACATTCTCAACATGCTGGGCTACACCGACCATTCCGCGGCTCATTGCGCCTTGGTGGCTGAGCGGGCTGCTGATATTCTGGCGGCTTTCGGCTATGACGAGCATCGGCAGGAGCTGGCGAAGATGGCGGGCTTCCTCCACGACATCGGTAACGCCGTCAACCGTAAACATCACGCTGAGTACGGTGCGCTCTTGGCGTGGGACATCCTCTCCAAGACCGATCTGCCCCTCATTGACCGCGTGACGGTGGTGACGGCGGTGGCCAACCACGACGAGTCCACA
The DNA here is from genome assembly GCA_964439545.1 of uncultured Oscillospiraceae bacterium. GTDB lineage: Bacteria > Bacillota > Clostridia > Oscillospirales > Oscillospiraceae > Vescimonas. Next base: position 4,375 of record CAYTOO010000097.1, read on the forward strand.
GGCGGCGCGGTGGATGACATTTCTGCCGCCCTCATTATCGCCGACAAGACGGACGTGCGCCGCAACCGTGTCCGCAGCAGCGACATGAGCACCTTCGATATCCACGACCGCGTTAACTACGCCGTCACCGACACCCATCTCGATATTGATGTAGGGAAGAAGGTGATTCGTCTCGACCTGCAGGTGGATGAGAGCATCTGCACCATGTTTGATTATTTTGACATCTTTCTCAGCCGCATGCAGATGTCCCGCCGCGCCTGCGATGTACTGGGTGCGACCTTCAGCTTGACGGTCAACGGGGGAAAGGTGCTGTGAAATGAAAAAACGCACTCCACAACCGTGGAGTGCGTTTGAATTTTCTTGGGTTAGGTATCTTCCTCGTCGGGAATATAGGTGGCAATATCCGCTAAGGTGCAGTTTAGCACCGCGCAGAGTTTGTTCAGCGTTTTGGTCTCCATATTTTCGTTGGTGCGCAAGCGGCGGACAGTCTTGCTGTCGATACCGCACTTCTCGCGGAGCATATAGGTGGTCACGCTCTTTTTCTCCATTGTCTCCCACAGCTTATCAAAACAGATCATACGAAACCTCCCATAATACAAGCCTCACAGTTGATAGCGGTACAAGGTGAAATTTAGAGTGAACTATGCGATATTTTTCAGTTAAGATATTTATCAAAAAATTGCCTTGTCTCAGGAGTGCAGATTACTTTAAATAAATACTTTTTCTTGCTATTTCTTAAAACAATGTAACTACAACCTATACTACTATAGCGGTATCCGCGTACACGTAGGGAGGAGCCAAGGAGTATTTCAGCAAAAGATATTTCTTGAAGCAAGATTGTTTTCTCTTTCCTTCCACCAAAATAATAATCTACAACAAGAGCCGAATTCTCATTTATTTCAATATATGCCTTGCTCATGTCGCTTTGTATGATCAAGAGGAGGACCATAGGGGCTAATATTAAAATAGCAGGAGCAATACTTTCAATGTAAAAGGAACAAAGGCACGCCAAAGCAATCCAAAGAACGCACAACGAGCCAAAGGTAAGATCAATCAACTTATTTCTTGATTTATTTGGAACTCTTTTATGTGTGTCAAATTTCATTACATCACCGCCTTTGCAAAAATCATAGCACATTTAACGCGATATTTCTACGCAATATAAAGCAACCAATACAAATTTTGATGCGGTGATGAAAAATGAACAGCAAAAAACGCGTCCCACCTTGTGGTGGAACGCGTTTTTGGTGCCTCGTCGGGGATTCGAACCCCGGACACCCTGCTTAAAAGGCAGGTGCTCTGCCTACTGAGCTAACGAAGCATCTATATAAAGGCGTGAGCCTTGTTTTGCTTTGGCAGGGATGGCTGGACTCGAACCAGCGGATGAGGGAGTCAAAGTCCCTTGCCTTACCACTTGGCGACACCCCTATGTGGATAAAAAAGAATCAGGGATTGGGATCGATTCCCAATCCCTGATTTGGTGGGGTGGGTAATGGGACTCGAACCCACGACACCCGGAACCACAATCCGGTGCTC
>CAYTOO010000098.1:0-5751 GCA_964439545.1 uncultured Oscillospiraceae bacterium
TCAGCTCATACATCTGGTCAAACATAGCCACATCCTTCAAAAGGGTGATCTGATGATTTTCCAGATTCTGGGCGATCTTATCCACATTGGCCTCTACCTTGCTGTAGCGTGCCTTAAAGGTCTCCAGCTCCTGACCGGCCTTCTTGAAAAGGCCCTTCAAGCCCTTGGGCTTTTCAAATGCGGTAAAGCCCTTCAGCTCCACCACCAGGCGGCCCAGATCCTCGCCGATCTCGCCCAAGTCCTTATTGCGCACGTTGCCCAACGCGCCCTCGGAGAAGGAGGCGATGCTCTTTTGTGCTGCTGCACCGTACTGCAGCACCTGATTGGTGTCGCGGATATCGATCTTCTTAGAAAACTCGTTGACAGCGGCCTTTTCTTCCTCCGTCAGCATGCTATCATCCAGCACCACAGGCTCTACTTCCTTCTCAACCTTGGGAATGGCAGGCGTAGTGGGTGCTTCAGGGGTCAGGGTCAGGGAGGGCATCTCTACAGCGGTAGCATCCTCGGGGGTCAGGGTCAGCTGAGGCATCATGTTCTCGGTCATAGCAATTTCTTCCTTTCTGTTGTAATTATATCGTTATTTTATCTATTTACAGTTCCAGCGTAATGTCGCCCACCTGCACTGTGTCCTCAACAGGCTCGGCGAAATCCACCTGGGGGGGATAGGTCTGTGCAGCAGGTGCAGCGGCAGTTTCCTGCTTCTTCACCTCTTGACGGAGGCCATCCTCCGTAATGCCCTCACGAGCCAGCATCTGCTCCATCACCACCATATCGGTGGAGATATCCAGAGCCTCGGAGGAGAAGAGGTTGTCCAGCTGCTTTTCAAAGGCGCGGATAATGGTGGACATCATGCTTTCCACACGGGACATGGTGGAGGTGATGTTCTCGCCCTCCACACCCTGCTCCTCCAGCACATCGTAGGCACGCAGCACCTTCAACGTGGTGGGGAGATAGTAGTTCATAAAGCGACGAATGTCTTTCAGCTTCTCGGGGTTGGACTCCACATGGTCAAAGATCCGCTGGGCGAGGATCTGCAGGCGGACGATCTGGGCAGAAATGGTCTCATCCGCAATATCTGCATCCAGCTGCTTCATCTCGGCGATAGCCTTCTCGCCCTCAGAGAGCATCTTATCCAGCTCCGCATTGCCTGTGGTCTTAGGCTCTTCGGGCACTTCTTCCACCACATCGCGGCAGAAGAGCCGTGCCACCACGCCCACCACTGCTGTGGCAGCGATCGCCATCAGGAAATGGGGCAGGCGATACAAGGGGAACAGCAAACCATACAGCAACCATGTAATTGCTACCGCATACAGGGGTATGGCGGACTTTCGCACGATCTTTTTCACGTCAAACACCGACCTTTCCGCATGTTGCATTATTGTGGATATTATAAACCATCTGCACACAGGGGTCAAGAAAAAAGAGACGGGACCCCCCGTCTCTTAACGCACCTGCGTGCGTCCTGTCTGCCCCGTTTGGGGATCAATAAACAGCGGCAGTGTAGGTGGAAAATACGTCCAATACACTGCCAGCGCCACCATGCCCAGCAGCAAAAGACCACCCACAATGTCCCAAAAATTTCCCCGCAGCAACCCCTTATCCTGCATCCGCCACGACACAAAGAAAGCCAGCAGTACCGCCACTTGGAAGATGATGATATTGACGATGGACACATTCGCACCCGTCACGCCCACGTAGGTATAGTACGCCGCGATGATCAACACAGCACCCGCTGTCAGCCCCAAGGCGCGAGCAATCAACACGCCGCCTTTTCCTCGCCGCAGTGCAGCAGCCTCCACCACCGACCACAGCGCCCATGGAATGGTCAGCAGCTTTACATGCTCCCACACCGATTCATTGACAGCAGCAATGGCCGCCACAAGGACATTCTGCCCCGACCAATTGTAGACAAAGTGAAAGAGGTTGCCCCAAACGAGGACGAAGAACAGCCCCGCCACTTCCCATTTCCGCCAACTTTTCTCCTTCATTTTTCTGCCTCCCACTGTGCCGATATTCTCTATCATTGTACACAGGGTTGGGCAAAAATATGCAGCAGATCACGCCCAAACCGATTACGTTTCGTATTATTTCGACACCATATTACAATTTGGATAGAAAAGCACCCGCGTTCGGATGAACACGGGTGCTTTGATTCGGATCAGGTTTGTGGTCAGCTTAGACCGCGGCAGCGTTGACCTTCTTAGCGTGGGTGTACTGATAGACGATCACCAGCACCAGCAGCACGAGGCCAATGAGATCGGTCACGAGACCGGGGATCATCATGCACAGACCTGCGCCCAGCAACACGATACGGAGTACAGCGTTGATATGGCAATAGAAGTATCCATTCAGCGCCGTAGCCACAGAGAACAGACCCAACACAGCGGTGATGCCAATGATGATAACATCGATCACCGTAGCGCCGTTCATAAAGAGCATCTCAGGGTTATAGGCGAAGATATAGGGCACGATAAAGGCGGCGATCGCCAGTTTCGTTGCCGTAAAGCCCGTCTTCATGGGATTGGCCTTGGCAATAGCTGCGCCTGCGTAAGCTGCCAGAGCAACGGGAGGCGTAATATCAGCCACGATACCAAAGTAGAAGACAAAGAAGTGTGCGGCCACATCAGGGAAGCCCAGCTGCACCAGAATGGGGGCGCAGGTGGAGGCCATGATGCAGTAGTTGGCAGTGGTGGGAACGCCCATGCCCAGCACGATGCAGCACAGCATGGTCAGCACGAGGCCGAGGATGGTGGCATTGCCGGCGATGGAGACGATACCATTGATGAGGGTAGAAGCAAGACCGGTAACGGTAATGCAGCCGGCGATCATACCGGCAACGGCGCAGGCGCAGGCCACAGTGATGGCGCTGCGGGCACCGGCTTCGAGAGCCTCAACGATCTTCTTGGGGGTGATGCGGTTCTTGGGGTTCAGTGCGCCCACAATGATGGCTGCCACGATGGACAGGGCAGCAGCAGTCTGGATGGTACGGATGTTGGAAGAGACCAGCCAAATCAGCAGCACCAGAGGGATCAGCAGATAGACCTGCTTCAGCAGTTCCTTCACCTTGGGCAGCTGCTCCTTGGGGATACCCTTCAGACCCAGCTTCTTTGCCTCCAGATGGACAGCGATGAAGATACCGGCAAAGTAGAGAATGGCGGGGAGAATGGCCTTCACGGCGACCTCGGCATAGGGGATACCGATGTACTCAGCCATCAAGAAGGCGGCAGCACCCATAATGGGGGGCATGATCTGACCACCGGTAGAGGCGGCAGCCTCAACAGCGGCGGCAAACTCGGGCTTGTAGCCCGTCTTTTTCATCATGGGGATGGTGATGGAACCGGAACCCACGGTGTTGGCCACGGAAGAGCCGGAGCACATACCCTCAAGGGCGCTGGCAACCACGGCCACCTTTGCAGGGCCGCCGGAGAAACGACCCACAACAGCATTGGCCAGCTGCACAAAGTAATCACCGATACCGGTACGCTCAAGGAACGCACCGAAGATAATGAACAGAACGATAAACTTATAGCAGACGTTGATAGGCGTACCGATCACACCGGTGGTCGTGTAGAACAGGGTGTAGATCACACGGCTGAGGGTCTGCATCAAGGTGCGACCACCGCCGCCGGTCATAATATCAAAGAAAGCGTAGATCATCAGCGCGCCAACCACACACAGGATGGGAATACCCACGCAGCGGCGGCACAGTTCCAGCACTGCCAGAATACCAATTATACCCACGATCACCTCAACCGTACCAATACGCACGGACATATTGATGATCTTCATGGCGTTGATGCCATAATAGAAGAAGCTTCCTGCGCCCAAGATCATGATGATAATGTCGTACCAAGGCATGTGGTTGGGACGGACATGGTGCTTGCTGGCAGGATAGGTGATATAGCCGATCATAACAATAAGGCCAAGGAACGTGGTCAGCGCCACCTCCTGCAGTGCCTTACTGAACAGGGTCATGCAAATGCAGAACAGGGAAAATGCGGCCATCAGGGCCATGATGATATACTTGGGAGTACCTTCCCATACACGCACGTTGGACTCACGGTCATACTTCTTCATGACCGCTTCCACGTCTGCCATCGTGCCGACGTCGCCGTCGTCGATGTAGGGCGTGGTATCCACGGCAGGAGCGGTATCGTGCTTTTTCTTGAAAATGCTCATACTACTTTCTTCCTCCTAAAGATTCCTTCCTCTACTTCTCTACCGTCAATTGACAGGGGCAAAGGCATTTTGCCGCTATCAATCAACGGCACAGCGTTAGAGATAATCAGCACGCAACGGCGGGGAAGATCCCCGCCGTGGCGTCTGCAATATAAAGTCAATGCTAAAAATTACTTAACAGCAACCTCGATGCCCTTCTCAGCATAGTACTTGGCAGCACCGGCATGGTAGGGAACAGAAGTGATGTTGGTGGCAGTCTCCAGGCTCAGCTCAGCAGCCTTGGCGTGGGACAGAGTATCAACGTTCTCGAAGACATCGGAAACGAAGGCGTACACAGCCTCGTCAGCCACATTGTCAGCAGCCAGAACCACGGCACCGACAGCCACAGTGGTGGCATCCTCGGTCATGGTGCTGTAGGTGTTGGCGGGGATGGTGGTTGCGATGTAGTAGGGGCACTTGGCGATCAGAGCATCAATATGCTCCTGATCGAGGCTGACCAGATAGACATCCTTACCGGTAGCCAGGTCAACAACTGCGGTGGTGGGAGCGCCGGCCACGATGAAAGCGGCGTCGATCTTACCATCCTTCAGAGCATCAGCGCTGTCGCCGAAAGACTTGTACTGGGGCTTGATGTCCTCCTCGGTCAGGCCATAGGCACCGAGAATGTCGATAGCGTTGAAGTACACGCCGGAACCGGCATCGCCGATGGAGACGTTCTTGCCTGCCAGATCAGCAACGGTCTTGATGGAGGGATCGCAGGTGATGATCTGAACCTGCTCCAGATACAGGTTAGCAACGGTAGAGAAGCTGGTGACTGCGCCGTCCTCAGCAAAAGTGCTGGTGCCGTTGTAGGCATAAGCCATAACGTCGGACTGGCAGAAGCCCAGCTGAGCATCACCGCTGTCCAGCAGCAGGACATTGGCCTTGGAGCCGCCGGAGGTAACGGCAGTCACGCTGACGCCAGTGTTGGAGGTGACGTGCTGAGCGATAACGCCGCCGAAAGCATAGTAGGTGCCGGCATCGCCGCCGGTAGTGAAAGTCAGGTCGTTGGTAATCTTGCCATCGCCGGCGCCGCCATCACCAGCAGGGGCGTTGCCGCAAGCCACCAGGGACAGGGCCATCACAAGAGCCAGAACCAGAGCAAAAAACTTCTTCATAGTAATCTTTCTCCTTGCTACAGAATTTCGCGGGAAACCCGCTTGCCGCCAAGGCTGGCGGCCATTTTTTATCGATGGTCGTATTATACTACAGTCGAGCCCTATTTTGCAAGTCCTAATTTTAAAAAATTCATTTTTCTTTTTCGGCTCTTTTAGCTTTGTCAAAAAACCGAACTTCTTTTCCTGTATTTGCCTGTTTTTACAACATTTTAGCAGCAAAGCATACCACCCAAATGCATCCCGCCTTGCAAATTTTGCAAGTTTACCGTTCAAAAATTGCAATTTTGAGGGTTTCCCCTGCATTTTTTCATTTTCGGTAGTTTTTTATTGTTGTCATTGCGGCAAAAAAATGCGAAAAAAAGTCATGACCACCCCTAAGAGGGGTGGCATGACGAGCGGCCTATAAGGCCTTATA
>CAYTOO010000099.1:0-5751 GCA_964439545.1 uncultured Oscillospiraceae bacterium
GGCTGCAACGCCGCCCTTGTTGATAAGGTCAATGATGAGCTTCATCTCGTGGATGCACTCGAAGTAGGCGTTCTCGGGGGCATAGCCTGCCTCCACCAGCGTCTCGAAGCCCAGCTTCATCAGCTCCACAACGCCGCCGCAGAGGACAGCCTGCTCGCCGAAGAGGTCGGTCTCCGTCTCATCCTGGAAGGTGGTCTCCATGACACCGCCGCGGGCACCGCCGATACCGGCAGCGTAGGCAAGGCCGATATCGTGTGCCTTACCGGTGGCGTTCTGATACACAGCCAGCAGGCAGGGCACGCCCTTACCGGCCACATAGGTGGAGCGGACGGTGTGACCGGGGCCCTTGGGGGCGATCATCAGCACATCGATGTCAGAAGGAGGCACGATCTGCTTGAAGTGGATATTGAAGCCGTGGGCAAACATGAGGGCGTTGCCTGCCTCCAGATTGGGGGCGATGTCCTTCTTGTACAGGTCTGCCTGCACCTCATCGTTGACAAGGATCATGACGATATCAGCCCACTTGGCAGCATCGGCTACCGTCTTGACCTTGAGGCCTGCGCCTTCAGCGTTGGCCCAGTTCTTGCTGCCTGCGCGCAGACCCACGCACACATCGCAGCCGGATTCCTTCAAGTTCAGCGCATGGGCATGACCCTGAGAGCCGTAACCAATAATGGCGATCTTCTTACCGTCCAGCTTGCCCAGATCGCAGTCCTTCTCATAAAACATGTTTGCCATAGTCGTATTCCTCCCGAAGTTTGTTATTGTCGTAAATCGTATTGCTGCCACGCTCGATGGCTAAAGTTCCTGTTTTGGCGATCTCCAAAATGCCGAATCGCTCCAGCATCGTTGTCAGAGCGGAAATCTTGCTCTGCTTTCCAAAGACCCAGATGGTCAGGGCATCGGGGCTGACATCCATCACCTTGCCGTGGAAAATATCCACCAGCTGAATGATCTCTGCGCGGGCATCGTGATCGGCGGCCCGCACCTTGATAAGTGCGATCTCGCGGCGGATGCAGTTCTCCTCATCGAGGATCTTCACCACCTTCACCGCCAGCAGCTTGCGGCACTGTGCAGCAAGCTGATCGATCATCAGCTCATCACCCATGATCTGAATGGAGATGCGGGTAAGACCGGGCTTATCGGTAGCGCCGGTGACGATGGACTCGATGTTATATCCCTTGCGGGAGAACAATCGCGCCACCTGAGAGAGCATACCGGTCGTATTCTCCACCAGAATACACAGGGTATACAGCTTCACTTCTGTATCAAATTCTCGTTTCAAAGTCGTTTCCTCCTTAGTCCAACAAGAAATTGGTGATATGAGAGCCGGCGGCCACCATGGGGCGCACCATCTCATCAATATCAAGACGGCAATCGATGACAGCGCCGCAGCCGCAGGCCAAAGCCTCTTCCATAGCCTTCTCCATCTCCCCGACTGTGGTGGCACGGAAGCCCTTGAGACCGTAGGCCTCCGCCAACTTGACGAAGTCGGGGCCGCGATCCAAAGTAGTTTCAGAGAAGCGCTTTTCATAGATGAGGTTCTGCCACTGACGCACCATGCCCAGCGTGCCGTTATTGAACACCACGGAGATGATGGGCAGGTTATAGTGCTGTACAGTACACAGCTCGTGGCAGTTCATACGGAAACAGCCGTCGCCCGTCACATGGATGACACGCTTGTCGGGATTGCCCATCTGTGCGCCGATGGCAGCGCCGAGACCAAAGCCCATGGTGCCAAAACCGCCGGAGGTCAGCAGCTGACCGGGATAGTCAAAGTGCAGATACTTGATGGCCCACATCTGATGCTGACCCACATCGGTAGCCACCATGGAATCACGGGGCGCCAAACGGCGGACAGTCTCCATGATCTGCTGGGGCGTCAGCGCCTCATCCTCACCGGCCACCTGCGCCTTACGCAGGGGCAGGATGCGCTCTTTCCACTCCTTGTGGTCATACTGGGGCAGATCCTTATTCAGCATCTCCAGCACACGGCGGGCAGAGCCGATGACGTGGTGATCCGTCAGCACATTCTTGTCGATCTCGGCGCGGTCGATGTCGATGTGGACGATCTTGGCCTGTTTGGCAAAGGTAGCGGGATTGAGGGCCACACGGTCAGAGAAGCGGCAGCCCACGGCGATCAGCAGGTCACATTCATTGCAGGCAGTATTGGATGCCCGAGAGCCGTGCATGCCGATCATGCCGGAGGTCAGGGGATGGCCGCCGGGGAAACCGCCGCCGCCCATCACCGTGATGGCCACGGGGGCATCCATTTTCTCGGCAAACTCACGGAACTGCTGATGGGCACGACCGCGCACCACACCGCCGCCGCAGATGAGGAGAGGTTTCTTCGACTCAGCGATCATCTCGCGGAGGGTCTGCACATCCTGCTCGTTGACCTTGCCCACTCTCAGCTGCTCGCACTGGCTCAGAGATTTCATGCTGTCGCAGGAGCGGTTCTTCTGCCAGGGGATGAACTCGTAATCCACCATCTGATCGGGAGCGGTAACGCTCTTCAAAAAGTCGATGAGGACAGGGCCGGGGCGGCCGCTGGCAGCCACGGCGAAAGCCTGACGCATCACATCGGGGATCTCCTGAGGATCACGCACCAAAAATGCCGCCTTGGTAATGGGCATGGCAATACCGGTGGAGTCTACCTCCTGAAAGGCATCGCGGCCTAAGAGGTTCTCGCCCACGTTGCAGGTGATGAACACCACGGGGGAGGAATCGAGATAGGCGGTGGCGATACCGGTGGTGAGATTGGTTGCGCCGGGACCGGAGGTGGCAAAGCATACGCCCACCTTGCCGGTAGAGCGGGCATAGCCATCGGCAGCGTGAGATGCGCCCTGCTCATGGGCGGTCAGCACATGGGTGATCTTGTCCTGATAACGATACAGCTCATCGTACAGGTTCAAAATCGTACCGCCGGGGTAGCCGAAGATGGTGTCCACTTCCTGTTCCAGCAGACATTCCATGATGGCCTGTGTTGCACGGATCTTCAAAGTATATGCCTCCTTGTACGTCTGCCGTAGGCAGACAATAATCGAACTGGTCCAACAAAAAACGCCGTGACCCATTGCTCTGGGTCACGGCGATAAGATCGAAAGCTTGCGGTGTGGTTCTTGTTCTTCTGTTTCTAATGAGAAGGGCGAGAGTCAGATGCAGGCGGGCATGACCAAAAGCATTATTCCTTTTCGGCGCAAATAACACCAATGAGAATAATGCTAATAATCATATTGTTCTGCAGAGCCATCGTGTTCATAGAACCCTCCACCATCAATATGACAGACCTTAGAAACACACTTGTTGTGTTCGTTGAAGGCATTATACTCCCCTATTCCCCATAAATCAACAGTAATTTTGCAAAAAAATGCATTTACGGCATCTTGAACAAAGTTTTAACATTCCCAATATTTGGGCATCAGCAAAAACACGAAGAAAGATTATTGATATATTCCCTCCAAAATACCCCCTTTCTTTCGAAGCGTTCAGCATTGCTAATTTTTCCCAGCAGCAAAGCTGATACCACCCCCGCTAAGGACATCTCAAGACTACCCCTTGTGGGGCAGGAACAGGGCATAATCAACAAATCAACCAAAGGATATTGGAAATTTTTGCCTGTCTTTTGTGCATGTTGTCCCTTGACGGTGGACAACTGCGGTGGTATAGTGTCCTCATCAAACGCAAGGACGCGGAAGAGTAAACGAGGGAGGCCCTTTCAGAGAAGTGTCGGTTGGTGCAAGACACAAAGGTTGCCGAATCGTTGAACTGGCCGCCGAGCGGCTGTGCCGAACCCCCGGAGTAGGTGCAGACGGGTGCTCCCGTTACAGCGCAGGGATATGATAGTATCCTACAGAGTGATTCCCTTTTTTGTGGGAATAAGAAGAGTGGTACCGCGGATATTTATTCGTCTCTTCTGCCTTATGGCAGGAGAGGCTTTTTTATTTCCTGCCGCACACTATTCTTTGGAGGAACCCCACTATGACTAAGCAAACAAAAGTCTCCTTCGCAATGGCATTTTCCGTTGCAGCCGTCCTTTTCTCTTCCCACGCCGGCGGTGGCTTCGCCACTGGTAACCAGGCCAACACCTACTATGTAGGACTGGGCTGGGCCGGTCTGGTAGCAGCGGTCGTTTCCATGCTGTTGCTTACCCTGACCATGCGTCAGGCCATGGTTATGTATAACTCCCGTGGCATCACCTCTACCAAGAAGCTGTTTGAGACCCTCTTCCACCCCTTCGACAAGGTGGAGATCCTCTTTGAAATCTTCTTCTACATCATGGTGCTCATGGCCATCGCCGCCGCTATCTCCGGCGCAGCCACGGCACTGAACAACTACTTCTCCCTCAACTACTATGTGGGCATTGTGGTCGTTGGCATCATCGTCATGGCACTGACCATCTTCGGCGCTGACGTTGTCCGTAAGGCATCCTCCTATATGTCCATCGGTATCCTCATCACCGCCATCGCCATCTACATCATCGGCATCTTCAAGGCTCCCGACTCCTTCGGTTCCGTGTTCGCTACCGATTTCACCGTCAATGGTTTCAAGAATGTCCCCAAGGCTATCCTCAACGCTTTCGTCTACGCCGGCTTCCAGTGCGTGACGCTGCCCACCCTCGTTGCCTGCGGCACCACCATGACCAACAAGAAGAGCTGCACCAAGTCCATGTGGATCTCCTTCGTGATGAACGCCGTGGCACTGGGCCTCTCCGTCATGATGCTCATGAGCTGGCAGAGCTACTACACCTCCGTGGAGGGCGGCACTGCCATCCCCACCCTCACCAGCTGTGTCAACATGGGCATGACCTGGCTCACCGTGGCCTACGGTATCTGCCTGGTGCTGTGCCTCGTTTCCACCGGCGTTACCATCACCTTCGGCTTCGTCTCCCGCTTTGAAAACGCCAAGATCTATCAGAAGATCGACTCCCGCCCCGTACGCAACGGCATCAGCTCTGTGTTCATCATCGCCCTGTCTATGGGCATCTCCCTCATGGGTCTGACCAACATCATCAAGTACGGCTACGGCTACTGCGGCTATCTCGGCATCATCGTTGCCGTCATCCCCTTCCTCACCGTGGGCGTGTACAAGAACCGCAAGTACATGAAGGAACACGGCGAAGAGTTCGAAGCTCGCTAAATTAAGATAGGAGAACTACTACCATGCAAAAGAGTCTTTTCCCCGGATATACCATTGGCACTGATGCCTATGATGATATTGCCGCTGTTTGCCCTTCTTTCGGCAAAAAAGCCGCCGTCATCGGCGGTAAGCGGGCCTTGGCTGCCGCCGCTGACCAGATCATCGCCGCCGCCGAAAAGGCGGGCATGGAGGTCATCGGCCCCTTCTGGTACGGCGGCGAGGCCACCCGCGAGAATATCGCCATGCTGCTGCCCCAAGTGGCAGATGCCGACATGATTTTCGCCGTGGGCGGCGGTAAGGCCATCGACACGGGCAAGGTGCTGGCACAGGAGACGAACCGCCCCTTCTTCACCTTCCCCACCATCGCCTCCACCTGCGCCTCCTGCACCAGCCTGGGCATTATCTATCACCCCGACGGCAGCCTGCGGGAATATTCCTTCTCCAAGATTCCCCCCAACCATATCTTCATCAACACCCAGGTCATCGCCGATGCCCCCGACAACTATCTGTGGGCAGGCATGGGCGACACCAAGGCCAAGCACAATGAGTCCACCGTGACCTCCCGCGGTCACATCCCCGTCCACAGCGATGCTATGGGTATCACCCTCAGTT
>CAYTOO010000100.1:0-5719 GCA_964439545.1 uncultured Oscillospiraceae bacterium
AGGGCTACAACGGCGATCTGACCTCCCGTGAGGCCGGCTCTGTCGGTGGCCAGATGGTCAAGAAGATGATCGAGGCTTACGAGAAGAACCTGTAAACCCGCTTTTCGGGCTGAAATTGTTTTTTCTCCTATAAAAAAGAACCGCCCTCGGGCGGTTCTTTTCCTATGCAACGGCAAAATTTTGTGTTATAATAGTATAAATACGCAAATCTCCCCAAGGAGGTGGCATGGATGCCCTTTCGCGCACATTTGAAAACTGTGAATACCCACCGCCGCTTGGTGCGCCGCTACTGCTTCAAGCTGGGTCTGTACCGTCAAGGGCTGCTCCACGACTTGAGCAAATACTCCCCCATCGAGTTTTTACGTGGCATCAAGTTCTATCAGGGCTACCGCAGTCCCAATGATGCCGAGCGCATCCAAAACGGCGTAAGTCTTTCTTGGCTGCACCACAAGGGCCGCAACCGCCACCACTTCGAGTACTGGATCGACTACTGTCTCCGCGAGGATGGCAGCGTGTACATCGGCGGGTGCAAGATGCCCAAGAAATACGTAGCCGAGATGTTCTGCGACCGCATTGCCGCCTGCCGCGTGTATCAGAAGGAGCAGTATACCGATGCCTCACCGTGGAACTACTATCAGCGTGCCAAGGACTTGAAGCACACCGATGCCTCCCGCTTTATGCACGATGACACGGCGGCACTGCTGGAGCGCTGGCTGGAACTTTTGAAGGACAAAGGTGAGGAGGAGGCTTTTGCTCTCATCCGCCGCGAGCTGCAGGATGATACTTATTGATTCTCGCGGGAAAAGCGGAGAAAAAGAGAACTTTCCCTTGCTTTTTTCCCCGCCGCGTTATACAATAATTCGGTGAATGTTTATCAGAAAGGCGACTGTCTTTATGAATCCCTATAAGACCCGACAGGGCGGCGCAACCGTCACGGTGTTCGTTCCTTACGACTGCCGCAACAACTGCCCGTTCTGCATCAATAAAAAAGAATATGCCGATTGCAGCGGTTTCTCCTTGGAGAAGATCGTTGAGTCCATCCATACGCTGGATGCCATCACTCCCTATTGCGACTTCGTGTTCACGGGCGGTGAACCTCTGGCCAACTTAGAGTCTTTGCAGACGATGCTGGATGCCATTCCCGCCACCCACAAGGTGTATATCAACACTACCTTCCCTGTGCAGGAGCATATCTCTCTGGAGGAGATGCTGGCATTCACTGAGCGTAATAAGGATAAGATCACCTGCATGAACATCTCCCGCCACCTGCAGAAGTATGTGGAGGAGTCCCCCGACGAGGTGATCGCCAAGATCGCTTGCCCCACCCGCATCAACTGCGTGCTGTATAAGAAGTATCCCGCAGAGCAGCTGCCCGCCTATGTGGAGCGTTTCCTGCCCTACGGTATCCCCATTCAGTTCCGCTACGACTACACCGAGACTACCCCCGAGAACCTGTATGAGGAAGAAAACGACCCCATTCTGCAGGATCTCAAGCGCCTGTTCACCTACCGCGGTCTCGACGGCTGCCGTATGCGCAACGGATTCCACTTCGAGTACAAGGGTCTCCACATGACCTACCATAAGACGTTGCCCTACTCCACCATCGTGGAGACGGACGAGAACGGCGTCACCTACGACATCCTCTACGACGTGCTCATCAAGCAGAACGGTGACATCCACTCCGATTGGACAGGCGTGATGATGGATGTGGATGCCTATCGCAAGGTGGTCTACGAGCCCTACGACCTCCGCGTGCTGGACGGTACCATTGATTTCTAAATAGCGAAATCCACCCCTCTCGGGGTGGATTTTTTGTTTGATAACTCGCGCTTTACATCACAAATGCACCGTGTTAAACTAAAAGCAATCACTACTTGCGCAAATGCAAGCACCAGTTGGTTTACTTTGGAAGACCTATCCGCTACATTGGAGGAACAGAATATGAAACTATCGGAAAGATTGACAGAACTTAGGAAAGAGAAAAATCTCTCGCAGGCAGAACTGGCCGATGCACTCAACGTATCTCGTCAGTCGGTGTCCCTTTGGGAAAACGGCAGTACCGTCCCTGCACTGGATAAACTGCAATTCTTGGCGGAGTTCTATGGTGTGACCCTCGACGAGCTGTTTTATTCCGTGGAAGAAAAACCGAAGCCACAGGAACAGGCAGCACCGCCGCAGGAAGCAGAGAACGGACGCAGGCGCAAACTGGCTTGGCTCTGCGCCGCCGCTGTGGTCGTTATGTTACTTATCGCCGTGCTGATTGCAACCATCGGTCACAAGGCAAACAGCGAAGATGTAAAAGAGCCGATACCTATTGATGAAGTTCAAGGGGTTACCATCGATATAGACGAAACCATAGTGGCTGACTTTGAACCACTGGAGTAACACTCTCCAAGGGAGGAGGTGAGGGAAAATGAAGGGAAAGAAGATTTTGGTGTTGGCGCTGGCCTGTATGATGCTGTTGGGCTGTCTCGGCGTTTCCGCTGCCGCAGCCATGCCGCAGGAGCCGAGTGATGTTGTCATCATGGCTACGAATCGTTTTAACACAACGGTTCCTGCAAGCACAGCCATCTATGTAGGCAACAGTTTTTCTCTTACAGCGGGTGAGGTAGTCACGATCAAGGCAACATATACACCATTCAATGCCAGTGTAGACTTTGGTTTGATTGCCCCCGATGGGCTGTTCTATGGTCTTAGTGGAAGCAACGGTTCGTTTGATGAGGGCATCCAAGTCAATCAAAACGGCGTGTACCGATTAGCCATCCGCAACCGCTCGTCGGTGTCCGTTTCCGTTTCAGGCCATGTGAACTACTAACGCCACTACCGCGTAACCCCATCATTGTAACAACAAGACACAGTAACGATTGACAAAAGGAGGAACATTATGAAAAAGAAATTCTTATCCCTTCTCTTGGCACTTGCGATGTGCCTGTCCCTTAGTGTCCCTGCATGGGCTTCTCAATCTTTTATTGTAGAGCCCCCGAATGATTCCATTAATAGCCTTCCCGGCGGGTCAAGTAGACTTGTTATGCGAGAGTTTGTTAGATATGACCCTTCGCAAAACATAAGAACCAACAAATGCTACTACATTGGTGCCACTACTGGCGAGAATCTGTCTCCTTATCCTATGACGGTTTATTATGAGTACTCACAGTCTGATTCTGCGGAGACAACACTTACGGGTACCCTTTCGGTTACTACACAGGTTTCCGCTGTTATTTCAAAGGTGAGCTACGAAACAGGCCTTTCTTTGTCTGCAACACGTTCATGGACAAAAGGAACGAACTCTGGAGCATCAGTAACGCTACCGGCTTATAGCTCTGTAAGAATTGAGGCATATGTTCCCGCCATTACAACCAGTGGCAGTCTAGTTTATTACGCTTATCCTGACAGCTCTTACTCCAGCGGATGGTATGAATATGTTTCTATATCAAATCAACACATCCCTATTACTAATGAAACGCATCTTGTTACAATCCAAATTTGATCAAGGACGTTGCATCAGTTAGGAAGTGATCATTATGCGATTGAACTCGCTTTCTTCAAAACTGCTCTTATCAGTATTTTTTGTAATTCTAGTTTTAAGTGTTGCTGGCTGTAATCGAAAAAGTGAAATTTCTTTTTCTAATTCAGAAAGAGAGGAACTGCTTTCGTTTGTACTTGATAAGTATCCATCTGTCGAAATTTTAGATTATACGTTCAGTACAAAAAATCATCTGGTACAGGCGGCTTTTCTTTGTAAAGATATTAGCTCTGGTGCAGAGACAATTCTTGTCTATGTTACTGACATTACATTCGGATATATGGATGTAGCCAACGGTGCTTTCCACTATGAATATTCGAACACCAACGGTATTCGTATAGAAGAAACTGATTCCGTTTCTACCATTTATTTTTCATTTATCGATACCGAAAGCGACAAATCCGTTGATTACAAAATTTCCTTTTGGCTGGACGAGAATGGCACAATAAATTTTAGATTGCAAGATAATTCGTAACAACATATTCATCCTCATTTTCGCAAACACCCCCTCTACCCTTTCGGGCGGAGGGGGTGTCTTTTCTTTATCTCTCTCGCTTTCTCTCCAGCTGCTCTGCGGGGACAGAGGCGTGGATAGCGCTGAAATAGCGATATAGGGGCAGCAGGGATTTGAAACCCTCAATAATGTCCTGTGCTAACTGGGGCGAATAGATCCGCTCATCCAGCGGCCCTTCCCAAGCCACGGACAAACTCTTCTTCTGATACCACGGACGCAATTCCTCGCACACCTCGCCCTTGCTGCGGGCATACTCAGGGCCCTGCACCGTGAACACGCCGTCCTTCTCCAGTTGCCGCGAAAGTGTCAGCAATTCCTCGGGATGACTGTCGATCCGCTTGCGGTAGGCCTCCATTAGCGCGGGGGCAGGCGCCCAAAAACCGAGACCGAAGCTATAATACTCCGGCGCGATCTCAAACCAGAAGGTGGGGCGCCCCGTCCAATCCTTATCCCCCGTGCGGATGCACCACCACAGGTGGTCTTTATAAGGCCCGCGGCCGAACAACCGCCGCGCATCCCGATAAATACGGGACACCTTCAGCATCAAGGGCTCGTCCGGCAGCATTTCATGCACCGCATCGTACACCTGCAGCCCCAAATCCTTCACAGGCTGCAAAAGTGCATCCTGATACACCTGCTTATGCTCCATGAACCAGCCCCGCTCGTTGTTGAAGCGAATGCCCCACATGAAATCCACCGTTGCATCCGTAAAGCCCTGAAACATACCCCGTACCTCCCGCATTTTCTCAATTTCCTGCCCAATATTCTACCCCGCCGCGAAAAAATTTGCAAGTGTTGCATTTACGACTTTACGTATCCCAAAATTGTGGCATAATATAACTATAAAACGAAAAACGATCATTTTTACATACGGAAGGGAGAAGAATTATGAACAGAGCAGTATTTGAAAAGTTGAACTATGGCCTCTATGTGCTGGGCGTGCAGCAGGACGGCAAGGACTATGGCTGCCTTGTCAGCTCCTTTGCACAGGTCACCAGCGGCAACCCCCGCAAGTGCACCATCACCGTCAACAAGGATAACCGCACCGCCGATGCAATTTTGGCCTCCGGCACGGTGGCCGTCACCATGGTTGCTGAGGGCGCTGACAAGGATGTTCTCAAGACCTTCGGCTACAAGTCCGGCCGCGTGGCTGATAAGTTCGCCGGTCTCAAGGTGGAGCGCGACGGCAGCGGCAACCCCTACCTCCCCGATGTGGGCGCTGCATGGGTCAGCCTCAAGGTGGTGGAGAAAGTGGTGGTGGGCAACTTCTACCTCTTCGTCTGCGATGCCGTGGAGGGTGAGCTCATTAACGACAGCCGCCTGCTGACCATGGACGAGTTTTTGGAGAAGGGCAAGTTCGCCGCGCCGCCCACCGCCTCCGTTGTCCGCACCATGCGTACTGACGAGGGTTGGGTCTGCCCCATCTGCGGCTATCACTATCCCGATGACAATATGCCCGAGGGCTACATCTGCCCCCTGTGCCGCTGCCCCGGCGAGAAGTTCGAAAAGAAAAAGGCATAAGAATAGCAAAAAAAGACACCCTTGCGGGTGTCTTTTCTTGTAAATTTGTAACCGCTGTTTCGAGAAAAAAGCGACCCCAAAGGGGGTCGCTTTTTTAGTTAGTCAGAATAAGTTAGACTAAAATTAGTCCTTATTCTTCAGGACGACAGCGGAACCGGCAG
>CAYTOO010000101.1:0-5560 GCA_964439545.1 uncultured Oscillospiraceae bacterium
GACTATGTATTTATTCTGCCAGCCACGCGGCATAGGTGCGGCGAATGTAGGACAAGACATCGTCCTTGCCGATGCCGAGGGCGGCGGCCAATTCTCCATAGAGATTGTCCTCAGCCCGCTTGGCATAGCGTTCATCCAGCTGGCTTACTTTCTTGCCGCTCTTGATGGCGGCCATGCGCTTGTTATGGAGCAATTTCATAAAAGCGGCGATGCGCGTGCAGTCATAAGAGGTGACAACCGCCTGATAATGCTCGCGGGCAGCGCGCTGGCTCAGTTCCGTGGTGCTCTCTGCATCCAATGCGGGGAGGGCGGCGACGAAGGCCTCCGCCTCCTGTGTCGTCATAATGGGGCGCATCAGCACGCGGGTATCTACCGGCGTGATCACTTGCCCCGTGTGATAGAGGGGTGCGAGGGTGTAGTATTCCCGTGTAGGATCTGCACAGCTGATAGCGCTGCGGCCGATGCTCTCCACGCGGCACACTCCTTCGCCGCCGTAGACCACCAGATCACCAATGGCAAACACGGTTTTCATCCCCTTTCCCTCGAATTCACAACAGATAACACGAAAAAACGACTCTAAACGAAATATTTACAATTTGTTCACACTTTTCGTAGTATAGCACATTTTGGCAGGAAATGTAAGAGGTTTTTTCAAAAAAATTTCAAAAAAGTATCCCCGTCTCACACAGTGAAACGGGGATACTACGATAGAGTTTACTTCTTTCCGAAGAGCCAGCGGCTGATCAAAATGACCACGCAGGCACCCACCACGCTGATGATGATAGAGCCGAGAGAATTGTGTGCGCCAAGGCCGATAGCGCCGGCGAGAATGTTGCCTACGAAGCCGCCTACGATACCGAGAATGATATAACGCAGCAGACCTTTTTTGCCACCCATCAGCATGCTGGCGATCCAACCGGCGATACCGCCGAGAATAACACCCCAAAGCATAGTTTACACTCCTTTCGCCTTGTCAGCGGCAATGAGCCGCTTGATTGCCTCGATACCCACAGCGATAGCGCTGCTGGTATCCTCACTCATATCCTGATCGAGACCTGCGGCCTCGCGCTCCTGATTCCAAATGACATGGAAACAGGAACCACAGCGGCAGCCCAGCGCAGAGGCCACCACAAAGAGGGCTGCGCTCTCCATCTCGCTGGCCTTCACGCCCAGACGCTTCCAAGCCTCCCACTTCTGCAGCAGCTCATGGCTGACAGGCATGCGCTTGGGATCATGCTGACCGTAAAAGGAGTCTTTGCACTGCACCACGCCTGCGTGGTACGTCTTACCCATGGCCTGTGCTGCCTGCACCAGTGCCGTGGCCACCTCGAAATCCGCCACGGCGGGGAACTCAATGGGGGCGTACTCACAGCTGGTGTGCTCGTAGCGGATGGCACCCGTGGCCACCACCACGTCGCCGCTGCGGACATTGAGATCAATGCCGCCGCAGGTGCCCACGCGGACGAAGGTATCCGCGCCGATGGCGTGGA
Organism: uncultured Oscillospiraceae bacterium; assembly: GCA_964439545.1. Classification (GTDB taxonomy): domain Bacteria; phylum Bacillota; class Clostridia; order Oscillospirales; family Oscillospiraceae; genus Vescimonas. Next base: position 1,491 of record CAYTOO010000101.1, read on the forward strand.
GTTCTTCCATGGCGATGGAGGCAGAAGGGCCGCCGATACCCGTGGAGCAGACAGACACCTTCTCACCCAGCAGTGTGCCGGTATAGACGGTGTATTCGCGGTTTTGAGCTACAAACTGGGGGTTGTCGAAATGCTGTGCAATGGCGGCGCAGCGACCGGGATCGCCGGGCAGCAGCACATAGCGGCCTACATCGCCCTCAGCACAGTGGATATGGAACTGTTTTTCAAGTTTCTGCATGATAAAACCTCCAAAATAGAGTACATACTGTAATATCAAAAGAAAATATTACAATTAGTATATCACATATAGGCTAGGTATTCAGTATACACGATGTTTCAAAAAAATGCAACTTACGGCAAAACTTGTCTTAAGTTTTTTCACTAAAACATCACATACTATCCTCGGCACGATCGAAGGAAGATCGAGTTGATGAAACGATGAAAAAAGGAGGAAGAGGCATGAAAGAAAAACTCATTGCCTTCGTTTTGGCAGGACTCATGGTGCTGTCCTTGGTAGGCTGCGGTGCACAGAAGGATAAGGATGACGCCACCAATGGCGGCAACGGTGGTGTGACCGATAATAACGGCGGCAGCACTAACAACGGCGGGACTACCGACAACGGCAGTACCAATACTAACGGCGATGACAGCGTTGCCGGCAACGCCAAGGGTCGCACGTGGGATACCGATGTCCGCAGCGGCAACCGTGAGACCTACGCCTACGACTATGATTTCGACAACAATGGCGGCAGCACCTTTGGCGGCATCGATCAGGACAACACCGTTTATGACGGCATGGGCGGTTATCGTACCGATCGCACCGCCACATGGGAGCAGATGCTGGAGAACGGCCGCGTTCATGACCGCGATGGCTTCCTGCTGGATGGCGAGAACACCACGTGGTAACGAGGGCGAAAAGGGGACGGAATTCCGTCCTCTTTTACTTATGAACCTTTTCTCCTAAATGGGCATAAAGTGGAGATGAGGTGGTAAAAAATGCAGATACATATTGTCAAATCGGGGGAGACCCTCACATCCATCGCCCGTGACTACGGCGTATCCGTTACATTATTGCAGCGGCTCAATGAAGTGCCGCCCAGTGGCGCATTGGCAGTGGGGCAGACACTGGTAGTTTTTGAAAATGCCCGCACCCGTGTGGTACGGCCAGGGGAAACCCTCACGTCCATCGCCCGTGAAGAGGGCGTATCGCTGTTGACCCTCTATCAAAACAACATTTTCCTCAGCGGGCGCAGTGACATTGAGGCGGGGGAGGAACTGATCGTATCCCTCGGAGAGGAGAAACGGGGTGAACTGGGGGTCAACGGCTACGCCTATCCCTTCATTCGTCCCGCACTTTTGCAGCAGACGTTGCCCTACATGACCTATCTCACGCCCTTCACCTACGGCTTTTTCCCCTCGGGGCAACTGGTCGTCCCCGAGGATGAGGAGATGCTACGCCTTGCGCCACGCTACGGCGTTGTGCCGTGGATGCACCTGTCCACGCTGACGGAGCGGGATACCTTCGACAACGCCTTGGGCAGCAATCTTTTGCGGAATGTGGAGGCACAGGAGGCACTTATCAACTCCGTGGAGCGGGTCATTGAGGAGAAGAGCTATCGAGGGTTGGATGTGGATTTTGAGTATCTTGACCGAGACTTGGGAGAGGAGTACGCCGCATTTATCACTCGCCTAACACAGCGACTCAACCCCAAAGGCATCCCTGTGCTGGTGGCCCTCGCGCCGAAAACCTCCGCAACACAGCAGGGATTGCTCTATGAAGCCCACGACTATCGCCTGTTGGGGGAAGCTGCCAACGCGGTGCTGCTGATGACCTACGAGTGGGGCTACACCTACGGCCCGCCTATGGCGGTTGCGCCCATGCCCCAAGTTCAGCGGGTGCTGGATTATGTCTTGACGGAGATTCCGCGGGAGAAAATTTTCTTGGGCGTGCCTACCTACGGCTACGATTGGCCCATCCCTTACCAGCAGGGGCGGACGAAGGCGGTGTCCGTGTCCCCCAACGAAGCACTCCGCTTGGCGCGGCAGTACGGGGCAGAGATTTTCTACGATGAGCGCGCCCAAGCGCCTTATTTCCGCTACACCACCCCCAACGGCATCGCCCACGAGGTGTGGTTTGAAGATGCCCGCGCCTCTCTTGCCAAGTTCGCCTTGGCGCAGGAACAGGGTTTACAGGGAGTGGGACTGTGGAATCTCATGCGCAATGCACCTCAGACCTATTTGGTGCTGCATGGGGCATTTGACATCGAAAAACTGCCAACATAAAAAATTAAGTCGGGTCTGCTTGTGGCAGACCCGACTTTCTGATGAAAGGAGAGAGAATAACAATGTGTAGACAATACTTCTTTGTCTGATGCTACTATACAATATCCGTGGCGGCGAGTCAACACTTTAAAGCGATAATTCACAGATTGTTCACATGGTGTTGTAGTTGAAAGGCTTGACGGACACACTATGCTGTGGTACTGTGAGTACTATAATGGAAGCGTATGCGGATTTGGAGGCGAAAGAAACAATGAAGCTGTTTTTGCCCTACACAAAGGGCTATCGGCTGTGGATGCTGTTGGCAATTGTTTGCTCCGTGGGCGAGGCGGTCTTGGAACTGCTGCTGCCCCAAGCCATGAGTGACATCGTGGACATCGGCATCGCCACAGGCGATAGGAATTACATTTTGCTGACAGGTGTGAAGATGCTCGTCTTGGCGGTGCTGGCGCTGCTGTTCGGTGTGGGTGCATCCCTTGCCGCAGCCCGTGCTGCCATGGGCTTTGGCTCGAAGGTCCGCGCTGCGGAGTATGCCCAAGTCCAGCGTTTCTCCTTTGCGGATTTGGAACATTTCTCCACCGCATCTCTCATTACCCGTCTGACCAACGATGTGGCCTCGGTGCAGGGTACGATTTTCATGGCTACCCGCATCTGTGTCCGCGCTCCCGTGTTGCTTATTACGGCGCTGGTGCTGGCGCTGCGTATCAGCCGTGGACTGAGCCGCGTATTCTTGGTGACGGTGCCCCTGCTGGTGGTAGGTGTTGCTATCGTCATTGCGGTGGTAGGCCCCTTCTTTACAAAGCTGCAGCGCTCCACCGATGCGCTGAACCTAGTGGTGCAGGAGAATGTCAACGCCGTGCGCGTGGTGAAGTCTTTCGTCCGCGAGGGCGAGGAGAAGGAGAAATTCCGTCTCCGCAGCGATGATCTGCGTGCTACCGGTGAGCGTGCCTTTGGCTTCGTGGTATCTTTCATGCCTCTCGTTACGCTGCTGATGGGCGGCACCATTACGGCGCTGATGTGGATTGGCGGTCACTATGTGGCTGACGGCATCATGCTCTCGGGCGATCTGATGGCCTTCTTCACCTACGCTATGGAGATTTTGGCCTCTCTCATGATGGTATCCATGGTGCTGATGATGCTGACCCGTTCCATCGCCTGCGGTAAGCGTATTGCCGAGGTGCTGCGCCACGAGCCCTCCATGAAGGAGGATGCTGCTCCTGAACTGACGGTGGAAAATGGCGACATTGACTTTAACCATGTCTACTTTAAGTACCACGCAGATGCCGAGGAGTGGAATCTCCACGACATCGACATCCATATCAAAAGCGGCATGACCGTGGGTATCCTCGGCGGTACGGGCAGTGCCAAGTCCACCTTGGTGAGTCTCATTCCCCGCCTCTACGATGCCACGGAGGGCAGCGTGATGGTGGGCGGCCACGATGTGCGGGAGTACTCCTTGGAGCAGCTTCGCGAGGGCTGCGCCATGGTGCTGCAGAAGAACACCCTATTTTCGGGCACAGTGGCGGAGAATCTCCGCTGGGGCAGCGATACTGCCACCGATGAAGAACTCCGCGAGGCGGCGAAAATCGCCTGCGCTGCCGACTTTATTGAGGCCATGCCTGAGGGGTATAATACCCACATTGAACAGGGCGGTACGAATGTGTCGGGCGGTCAGAAGCAACGCTTGTGCATTGCCCGCGCGCTTCTCCGTAAGCCCAAGGTGCTGATTCTCGATGACAGCACCTCCGCTGTGGATACGGCTACCGATGCCGCCATCCGCGAGGGTCTGC
>CAYTOO010000102.1:0-5534 GCA_964439545.1 uncultured Oscillospiraceae bacterium
AGCTTGGCTTCATCGGTGGTATTGATGTCGTAGCCCAAGTAGCACAGGGCTGCCATCAGCGCATCGCGGGAGTTGTTGATCATCAGCACTTGATCTGCGTACTTTTCATCGAACATGGCACTCCAGCTGGTGATGGGCTCATCCACCATAGCGGTGTTATAGATGATGCCCACCGTACCCCAAGTGTAGGGAACGGAGTACTTATTATCGGGGTCGAAGCTGAGACCCTTGTAGCGATCATCAATGAGATCGTAGTTGGGGATGTTGTCAAAGTTCAGCTCCGCCAGCAACCCCTCGGCAGCGAGGCGACCCACCATATAGTCGGAGGGCACGATGACATCGAAATCCGCGCCGCCCAAGGCGATGAGGGAATAGAGTGCCTCGTTGCTCTCTGCGGTCTGATAGTTGACACGGATACCCGTCTCCTCTTCAAACTGGGTGATAAGCTCTTCATCGATATACTCGCCCCAAGAGCAGACATTCACCACGCGGTCAACCCGGGCAGCCACGCCCGTCACGATCAGCGTGCCAATGAGTGCCACAGCCAGTGCACCTGCTCCCACACGCTTGAGGACAGGGGTGATCTTGGAGGGTTTGCGGACAGGCACAGCGGGGACAGCCGCCAACGTGCGGTTCTGACGCTGCTTTTCCATGTGTGCCTCGCGGACATTGATGATGACCAGCAGTACAAGCACCGTCATGAACAACAGCGTAGAAATGGCGTTGATCTCAGGGCTGACGCGCTTTTTTGTCATGCCGTAGATGGTCATTGCCAAGGTAGAAGCGCTTGTACCTGCGGTAAAGTAACTGATAATGAAGTCATCCACCGACATGGTGAAGGCGGTCAGTGCGCCGGAGATGATACCGGGCTTGATTTCGGGGATGATGACCTTCCAGAAAGCCTGCATCCATGTGCAGCCCAAATCCTGCGCTGCATCCACCAGGTTACGATCCATCTGCCGCAGCTTGGGGCTGACAGAGAGGATCACATAGGGGATGTTGAAGCAGACATGGGCGATCAGTAGCGTGCCAAAGCCCATGGTCAAGCGCTCGGGCAGCACGATCACACTTTGCCACGAGTTGACCCAGCCCGCAATAGCGCCCCAGCCGTTAAACAGCACCACGAACAGCAGGCACAGACCCACGCCCGTGACGATATCGGCGTTCATCATGGGGATATTGTTCACCGCCGTCAGGGTGTTGCGTGCCTTGCGGCGCATACCGTAAAAGCCAATAGCGGCGAATGTACCGCCCACAGTGGCGATGATAGTGGCCAGCAGTGACACCAACAGCGTAATATACACACTGTGCATAATAAGGCGGTCATTCAAAAGCTCAGCGTACCAGTGGAGAGAGAAACCCTTCCACACACTGGAGCTGTTTCCTTCGTTGAAGGAGAAAATAATCAAAATGAAGATGGGTGCATACAGGAACAGACCCACCAACAGCATCAGCAGGCGATTGCCTGCACTGTTCTTCTTACGAGTGATCATAGCATCACCGCCTGTTCCTCGCCCTCACCGAAGCGATTCATCACCAGCATGCAGATGACCACCACCGCCATCATCACCAAAGAGATGGCAGCGCCCAGCTGCGGGTTATAGGCGCCGCCCAGGAACTGGCGCTCAATGAGGTCGCCCAACAGCAGCTCCGTGCCGCCGCCCAACATACGGGAGATGGCAAAGGTGGACACAGAGGGGACGAACACCATAGTGATGCCGGAAAGCACACCGGGGAGCGACAGGGGCAAAATCACCTTGCGGAACACCGTCACACTGTCGGCGCCCAAGTCGTGGGCAGCCTCGATCAAAGAGCCGTCCAGCTTCACGATGACGGAGTAAATGGGCAGGATCATAAAGGGCAGGTAGTTATACACCATACCCAGCACCACAGCACCCTGTGTACCGATCATGGAGAAATACTCGATCTCACTGCCCGTGATATTGTTATAGAGGGCGATCAGCCCGATCTTTTGGAACAACTGGTTCAACAAACCGTTGTTCTCCAAAATGGTCATCCAAGAATAGGTGCGCAGCAGGAAGTTCATCCACATGGGCAGCATAATGAGCACCATGGCGATACGCTGGAACGAGCCACCCTCGCGGCTGAGCCAGTAGGACACGGGATAGCCGATCAGCAGGCAGATGGCCGTGGCAATCAACGCCAGCTTAAAGGAGCGGAGAAAGACGGAGCCATATGCGCCCATCTGAGCGAAGTTATCCCACGTAAAGCCGCCCTCACCGTTGGAGAAGGCATAGATGACCATGATGATAATGGGGGCAACCACGAAGATGCCCATCCATACCACATAGGGCACGGAGAAACGGGAGAGCTTACTCTTCATCCTCGCTCTCCTCCTCGTCCTCTACGCCGGCATCTGCCAGCTCCTCATATTCCTCAGAGTAGGAGGAATAGTCACCGAACATACCGGAGTATTCGCTCTTCTTCATAATGTGGAAGCCCTCGGGCTCAATGCGCACGCCGATGCGACCACCCTCAGGAGAGTAGTCGGTGGTCTGAATGAGCCACTTGAAGCCGCGGAAATCCACAATGATGTCGTACTGCATACCCTTGAAGGTCACGTTGGTCACCGTACCCACCAGCTGACCCTGCTCCACGGGAACAATGTCAATATCCTCGGGACGGATAACCACGTCCACGGGCTCATTGGGTGCAAATCCGCCGTCCACACAGGGGAACTCGCGGCCGTACATCTTCACCACGTTGTCCCGCACCATAGTGCCGTTCAAAATGTTGGACTCGCCGATAAAGTCCGCCACGAAGGCGTTCTTCGGCTCGTTATATATATCTTCCGGCGTTCCGATCTGCTGAATGCGACCCTTGTCCATGACCACCACCGTGTCGGACATGGTGAGTGCCTCTTCCTGATCGTGGGTCACGTAGATGAAGGTGATGCCCATCTGCTGCTGGATACGCTTCAATTCATTCTGCATATCCTTGCGCAACCGCAGGTCGAGTGCGCCCAGAGGCTCGTCAAGGAGCAGCACCTTGGGGCGGTTCACCAGCGCACGGGCGATGGCCACACGCTGCTGCTGACCGCCGGAGAGCTGGTCAATGCGGCGGTTTTCAAAGCCCACCAGCGATACCACGCTCAGCATCTCCTTCACGCGCTCCTCCACCTCGGCCTGAGGCACTTTGGCAATGCGCAAACCGAAGGCAATGTTTTCAAAAACATCCAAGTGGGGGAACAATGCGTACTTTTGGAACACCGTATTGATCTGCCGCTTATGGGGCGGCACATCATTAATCCTCACACCATCAAAGGTCACATCGCCGGAAGTGGGCGTGGTGAATCCACCAATGATCCGCAGCGTCGTCGTCTTGCCGCAGCCACTGGGGCCTAAAAGTGTGAGGAATTCAGAATCGTTAATATACAAATTGATGTTATCGAGAACCAGCTCGTCGTCATACGCCATACAGAGATTCCGCAGGCGAATCAACTCTTTGGACATGTATCCTCCCCCGTTCTAACACGTATTCTGCCGTTTCGCGCGGGGTTCATCCTAAGGCTCCAACGAGGGCGTGGGGCTGTAATGTTTCGTTGCAATTCGGCACATTACACTATATAGAAAACTGGATAAAAAGTCAACATAGAAAACGGGAAAAGTCCCTTGGACTTCCCCCGTTTTTCTAGGTAGGTTATTGTGTTGGGATGGTGTGGTTACGCTTACTGAAATTTCCAACGCATCATTGGGAATATTTCAAAAATACAGATCATTCTTTGCTCTGATATTTTTGGAACAGCTCCAGCATTTCAAGGTTGAAATGGTCATAACCGGCATATTTAGTGCTGGGGCACTCGGCGATCACCGTAGTCTGCGGATATTCTTCGACCATCAGCCACCAGTCGTTGCTCCACCAGCTATAGCCGTATTCTTCAAAGCTTTGGAGCAGGTCTTCGTAGTATTCCTTCATCTCCGGCCAAATACCGCCGCTGAAATCGGCACGCTCAAAGCGGATGGCGCAGTTGCCGTCAAACTCAGAGATTACTTTGCTCCATCTGTCGATGGTGTTTCGGTCTGCCATATCCCAGTAAAAGTCGTTTTCCACCCATGTGCGGTAACTGGTATTTTCGGGATTCCGTGTGGTATAGGTCATGTCATCGTGAATGGTGATAAGTTGTCCCCGATCAAAGTCATTGGGACAGATCATCACCTGAGAAGTGGATTTTTTCACCACGCCTTCCCGCTGTTCAAGACCTTGATATACATCGTAAGGCTGGGCATAATACCACTTTTCCACAGCGTATTTCTCCGGAAGATCAAGGGTAATGCCGCAGATATCATAGGCACCGTTTTTGCAGGAGATCACTACATTTTCCGCATCGTTGGGGAGCACGGCAGATACGCTCTTTTCACTAACACGATAAGGATAGTATCCGGAAAGGGGCTCGCTGATCGCATACTCTGCCACAGTCAAGTCCTCGCTGTAAAGGCTCTCCCCGTCTGCGCTGATATCCAACGTACCGCCGATGCTGCTTTTGATCTGCATGGTCAGTACAGTCCCCTTGGGCAGCAGACCGTCAAGGGTGATGGCAAGGTCGTCCTCGTCCTGTCCATGGCAGATATGCTCCGGCACAAGGTAAACATAGTTTGGGTATTCCGGAATGAACATACTGCTGTTCATATTATCAATATGATTGCCTGCGGTTTCCGTCATGCAAGCATAGACATAAGCAGTTTGGCAGAAATTGTAGGAGATCATCACATTGCCGCGGGTATCGGCTACAGCCTTGATTGGGGTGCTAGCTTCAATGATAGCGTCCTCGTGGGTAAACGCCGTCGGTTCGTAGATAATAAGGCGTTCTGGGTCTTCGGCACGAATCGCATCAATTGCTTTACCGAGAAATTCAGCTACATGATCGGGTGTAAAGTCCTCATACGGCAATCCGGTGCTGAGATCTTTATTCAGCGCCTCCTGAAACGGCGTGATGGAAAGGTTAAAGTTGGGTACATCCTTGTAGCGGGCGGCGAGAGTAGAAAGCACTCTGTTTGCCATGGTCTGCTTTTCCGCATTGATAAAGAGGTCAAGTTCGGCAGTGGAAGTGTAATCATTTTCTACCCAGGCTTCCTCAACACTTCGCCCTGGCAAAGAGCCAAAAAAGATGTTCAGATGAATGTCGTGTTCAATCGCCTCGGCAACCATCTCGTCCAGCTTGTGCAACATAGTGAGGTTGGCTTCGGTCACATCGGCATTGAACAGGGTCGTATACGGCAGAAACACACGGGCGGAATTAAAGCCCCATTCGGCACACAGTTCCACCGCTCGCGGTGTCGCTCCCGGTTCTCCGAGTTTACTATAGTAGCCGAGTGTAAAACCAGTCCATCTCGGATGATCTTCCGATGTGACCGCAGGATTTTCCGCTGCTTTGGCAAGCAGTTCTTCGGTCAAGATGCTGGGGTCGGCCTGTGCCACTGTCGGATCGTCGATGGGCGCAACGCCGCCTTTTTGTCCGTTACCGCACCCTGCCAGCAATCCCGCCAACAGCATTACAGCAAGGCAAAAGCTGAAAA
>CAYTOO010000103.1:0-5517 GCA_964439545.1 uncultured Oscillospiraceae bacterium
AATTGATGGCGGACACACGCTTCACAGCACCCACGCCCATGATGGAGGTGGTCTTAGCGTGCGTGGTGGAGACGGGGAGGGAGAACACAGAGCAGATGAGGAGGGACACTGCCGCGGCAATGTCGGCGGAGAAGCCTTGATACTTCTCCAGCTTCACCATGTCCATGCCCACGGACTTGATGATCTTCTTACCGCCCATGGCCGTACCTGCCGCCATGACCACGGAGCAGACGATCATCAGCCAAATGGGGATCTGAATGTCGGAAGGCAATGCCTGACCCTTGGACATATACACGCACAGCAGCACCACGCCCATGAACTTCTGTCCGTCCTGCGCGCCGTGCATGAAGGCCATGGAGGCCGCACCCACGATCTGTGCGCCGCGGAAGAAGGGCTCGGTCTTGGGACGGTTGGCCTTGTAGAACACCGCTGTCACCAGCTTGCACACCAGCCAGCCGAGGCCGAAGCCCAGCGTCACGGAGATGCCGATACCGTAGATGACCTTGACCCACTCTGCACCGTTGACACCTGCAAAGCTGTTGTGAAGTGCGATAGCACTGCCCGTCAAGCCTGCAATCAGCGCATGGCTCTCACTGGTGGGGATACCGAACACCCAAGCCAGCGTAGCCCACAGCACGATGGCGAACAGCGCCGCACTGAGAGCGATGATGGCAAGGTCGGGGTCAGTGCCGAAATTAACCATCTTTGTGATGGTTTCGGCCACCTTGGCGTTGAGGAGCGTCATGACGAACACGCCGAAGAAGTTGAACACCGCCGCCATCAAAATAGCTGCGCGGGGAGACATGCACCGCGTCACCACGCAGGTGGCGATGGCGTTGGGTGCATCTGTCCAGCCGTTGACGAGGATGACGCCCAGCGTCAGTGCCACGGCGATGAACAGCAGGGGATTTGCCGTCATTTGATACCAGAATTCCAAAATTGAATGCATAATTTGTCGTTTCCTTCTCTACTATTGGGATGGAATGACCGCCCCGCCTTTTCGTCCAACGGGGCGCATACGCATTGAGTATACCATGCCCTACGGAGAGCTGACAAGATAAGAGGCGGTTAAGAATGAAAAAACCATCGTACTTGAGAATTCTATCGGGAATCTTTCGGTTTTATCGTAGGGGCGACCGCAGGGAGCCCCTACGAGGTATAGGGAAGGCTGCCGCAGAACCGTAACCGTTAATTGAAAAAGAGGGCTTCAGCCCTCTTTTTCACTCAATTTTACCTCATTCCTCTTCAGCAGCCACAGGCCGTACCCAACCGCCACCACCATCACGATGATGCAAATGACCACCTGCTCTGTTGCTGTGGGGTCGGCGGCGAAGATGCTGGTGCAGTTAATGAAGGTGTGGGACAAAATGCAGGGCAGCAGCGACCCCGTCACCATAAAGATGGCGGTGAAGCAAAAGCCCAGCGCCGTGGCTTCCACCAGCTGCAATGCGGTGGAGAGAAGCTCCGCCCCAAGGAGGAGATTCACAATATGCCCCACGCCAAAAGTGACGGAGGACACGATGATGGCGGCGGTGCGCCCGTCCTTTTCCATGGCGCGGAAGAGGAGTCCGCGGAAGATGGCTTCCTCCAAAATCGCCACCCACACCATGCTGATGATGTACAGCGCCGCCCCCTCACGCACCGTCAGCCCATGCCAAAAATTGACAGTGGACACCGCGATGAGAGGCAAAAAGGCCAAATATCCCTTGCCCTTCACCCGCTGCAAGCCGCAGTAGGGGAACAGGGAATTTTTACCAAGAAACAGCAGCATGATGACCGTCAGCACCAAGCCCACCGCGGCGGTGATGAGCTTGGGCACGCCTATGGACTCGGAGATGGTGTCGGCGTTGCCAAAGGCAAGGACATACACCACGATCCACGCCACGGCGAACCACACAGGCTGCTTATCGAAAAATTTCTTCATCTTTCCCTCACCTCACCCCCATCATACCAAAAACCCCAACCTAGCGAAAGAGGAAACATCTATTGCAAATTTACCAAAAATATGTTATGATTTTTGGAAACAAAGTCAATGCTTAGTTCGTCTATAAGATAGACACAGGCGGTGCGAGCCGCCACAATGAAACGACATATATATTTATTGGAGGATAGAATGATGAAGAAGTTTACTGCCCTGCTCCTGGCCCTGGTGATGGTGCTGAGCCTTGCCGCCTGCGGCGCAAAGAACGATGCGTCCACCGACATCGCCGACTCCACCACCTTGCTGAGCAACGTGTTTGCTGCCTACGCCGAGGCTGAGAAGTTCCCCATCGGTGGCGGCACTGCTGAGAACATGGTGATGGATGCCCCCGGCGCACTGGATGTTGCCGATGCCGAGACCATGGACTTCATGGTGGGCTTCCCCATGGCCAACGCCGCTATGATCGACGATGCCGCCTCTGCCATGCACATGATGAACGCCAACACCTTCACCGCAGGTGCGTTCCGTGTCACCGACAGCGGTAATGTGGAGACCGTTGTGAAGGCTCTGCAGGAGAACATTCAGGCTCGCCAGTGGATGTGCGGCATCCCCGAGGGTCTGGTCATCTACACCGTGGGTAACTACGTGGTGTCCGCTTTCGGCGCACAGCAGCTGCTGGATACCTTCACCGCTCACCTGACCGCCACCTTTGAGGGCGCAACTCAGGTGGTCGCCGAGCCCATCGCCTGATGAAGAGGGCTCTCTGCGCGATTCTTGCGCTGATGATGGTGCTGAGTCTTGCCGCCTGCGGCACGACTCCCGCCCCCGATACGACTCCCGATGATACCCCTGCCCCCGATGCAACCCCCGAGTATTTCGTGGTGGAGGATGGCGTCTACCGCTTGGAGAAGGGACTGGACGAGAAGAGCGTTGACCGCGCCATCGGGAAGTTCCAGAAGTTCGCCGAGGACTACTGCGGCGAGGCCGCGCGTGTGTTCCTCGCCCTCATCCCCTCGAAAAACGGCTATTTGAACGGTTCAAACGGCCACCTGAACGAGGCGGAGTTTGCCATCCTGCAGTCGGTTTACGACAAATGGGGCAGCAACTTCATCGATTTGAGCGTGTGCCTTACCTTGGAGGACTACTACCGCACCGACCCCCACTGGCGGCAGGAGCGTTTAGGCTCTGTCCTTCATGAGTTGGGCGCGGCGCTGGAGTTTGAAACAAACATTATCGATGATGACGGTGTGCTGACGGAGAACTGGACGGAGGAAGTGCTGACCGAGGACTACATCGGCGTGTACGGCGCAGAGGTGGAGGGTGCGACCCCCGAGACCATGACGGTGCTGCGCCACCCCGACATGGAGGCCATGACGGTCTATAACGGCGAGACGGGGGAGGAGATTCCCCTGTACGACACCTCGAAGCTCACCGAGCGCGACCCCTACGAGCTGTTCGTGGGCGGCCCTCTCTCCTTGGTGACCATCGAAAACCCCAACGCGGGGAATGACCGCCATCTCGTGGTGGTGCGTGATTCCTTCGGCTCTGCTCTCCTGCCCATGCTGGCCCAGAGCTACGCGAAAGTCACCGCCGTGGACATCCGCTACATGATGAGCGCCATGGTAGGCAACTTCGTGGACTTCACGGGCGCCGATGTGCTGTTCTTGTACAGCAGTACGGTGATTAACAACAGCATTACGCTGAAATAAAAAGAAAAGACACCTGCGAGGGTGTCTTTTTTATTACTTCCCATTGCATCTTTTACACTCTGTTCACTTGACTTTTGCCCCACTTTTCCGTCATAATGGAGGTAATGATTACCGCGGGAGGAGGCGGCTGTATGGATGAGCGTAAAGCCACTATCGCCAGCAATTTAATACGGCTGCGCCTTGCTGCGGGCATGACACAGGCCGAGGTGGGCGAAAAGCTCAACTACTCCGACAAGACCATCTCCAAGTGGGAGCGTGGTGAGGTGACCACGGATGTGTTCGTGCTGATGGAGATCGCCGCTCTGTTTGATGTGAGCGTGGACTATCTTTTGAAGCCCCACGCGGAAATTGAGCCCATTGTCTACAACCGCCCCAAGGAGCAGGGCTACAACACCCGCGCCATCACCGCCATCGCCGTTCTCGGCGTGTGGACGCTGGCGCTGATCGCCTTCATCGTGCTGTGGTGGGCAGGGCATTTGGTGTGGCTGCTGCCTGTGTTCGCCGTGCCTGTGTCCCTCATTGTGCTGCTGGTGCTGCAGTCGGTGTTCCACAAGGGTCATGGCAACCGCTACATCATCGCCGCCATCGCCGTGAGCCTGGTGACGGCATTCTACCTGACGTTTTTGAGCGAAAATCCGTGGCAGCTGTTCCTGCTGCTGATCCCCATTTCCGCCATCGTATTTTTGGCGTTTAGAATTAAAAAGAAGTAAATTTGATAACTTTTTTAGGGACTCTACGGTTCGTAGAGTCCCTTTCTACTGTTGCGGGACACACTCTCCCTCCTTCGTAGGTTGCCTTTTGAGACACCTGCCCTGTATACTGGATGTGACAAATCTACAAGGAGCGTTTTACACTATGTCTTTTGCTTTGACTTGCTGCTCTACCGCTGACTTGACGGCAGAGCATTTTGCTGTGCGCGATATTCAGTACACCTGCTTCCACTTCACCATGGACGGCGTGGTATACCCCGACGACTTGGGTCAGTCCATGCCCTTCCCCCAGTTTTACGATGCCATGGCCAACGGCGCGGAGACCTCCACCTCTCAGGTGAATATTTCCCAGTATTTGGAGATGTTTACCCCCATTCTGGAGAGCGGCCGCGACATTCTCCACGTGTGCCTGTCCTCGGGCTTGAGCGGCAGCTATAACTCCGCATCCTCTGCAGCCCTTATCCTCCGCGAGCAGTTCCCCGAGCGCAAGATCTACATTGTGGACTCTCTCGGTGCATCCTCGGGCTATGGTCTCATCATGGAGCTGCTGGCTGACAAGCGTGACGAGGGTCTGACCATCGATGAGGTCTACAACTGGGCTATGGAGAACCGCCTGAAGATGAACCACTGGTTCTTCTCCACCGACCTGACTTTCTACGTCAAGGGCGGCCGCGTGTCCAAGGCCAGCGGCTTCATTGGCGGCGTGCTGAACATCTGCCCCTTGCTGAACATGGACGAGCGTGGCTGTCTCATTCCCCGCAGCAAGATCCGCGGCAAGAAGAAGGTCATCGCCGAGATCGTGGCGCGGATGGAGCAGTACGCTGACGGCGGCCTTGACTACGATGGCAAGTGCTACATCTCCCACTCCCACTGCTACGAGGATGCCCGCGCTGTGGCGGACATGATCGAGGCACGCTTCCCCAAGCTCAACGGCAAGGTGGAGATCTACTATGTGGGCACCACCATCGGTTCCCACACAGGCCCCGGCACGGTGGCACTGTTCTTCATGGGCCGCGATAGAGCGTTGCCTTTGCTGTAAAAGAGAAGATTTTTAGAGAAGAGACCGCGAAGGCGGTCTCTTTTTTGTAGCCAATTAAAAAAAGAGAGCCTTTCGGCTCTCTTTTTTTATTCATCCGTCATGTTGTCGAAGTAGCCCTGAATGTAGATGATGGGCGTA
>CAYTOO010000104.1:0-5495 GCA_964439545.1 uncultured Oscillospiraceae bacterium
TACGCACCTCGCGGGTAGTAAAAGTATTGCAATAGAGCAGTACGCCGTAGCTCTCTGCGCGGCTGCAGCAGTGACGCTGCACGCTCAGGCGGCACAGTTCAGTTTTTGCCCTAAGGGAAAAGGACTGCATCGCTGCGCCCCCTTTCTGTAATACTACTTTTCCGTATAGTCGTGATAAAGTTTCAGCAGTTCCTGCGCCAATTGCACGGAATCGTGGCGCACGTAGTCGTTCTCAAACGTGGCGACACCACGTTTGATCAACTGCACCCCAAGTGCAGCACAGCCATCCTCGTCATAGACGATGGGCGCTGCGCCCTCCACGGCATAGCGCTCAGCTACCTCGGGAGGAATTGGGGTGTCGTTTACAAGAGAAAGATCAAACAAATTTGGTACGCTGTGCTTAAATAGCGCACGAATATGGTCGGCGGCAGTATACCCCTCCGTCTCCCCTTCCTGTGTCATAATGTTGCAAACATACACCTTTACGGCGCGGCTGGCAGCAATTGCTTCACTGATGCCGTCCACCAAAAGATTGGGGATAATGCTGGTATAGAGACTGCCGGAGGAGAGTATGACCATATCAGCCTTCTGAATTGCCTCGATAGCTGCATTTAGTGCCACAGGATGCTCAGGTAAAAGGCGAACGCTGCGAATACGACAATCCTGCTCCTTCTTACAATAGGCAATGTGGGACTCACCCAGCACTGATACGCCGTTTTCGAATGTGGCTTCCAACTGCACATTGGCGTTAGTCACAGGCAATACACGTCCTGTAATGGCCAGCACTCGACTCAGATTTTCCACCGCTTTATCAAAGGTAGGCTCCATGTCATTCAGGGCAGCCAACAGCATATTCCCCAGGCTCTGCCCCTTCAAAGAACCATCAGAAAAACGGTAGGCCATCAACTGCGCCATCATCGGCTCACAGTTTGCCAGAGCCTGCAAACAGTTGCGAATATCACCGGGTGCCGCCATGTCCAAATCACGGCGCAGCATTCCCGTACTACCGCCATCATCAGCAACAGTGACAATGGCTGTAATCTCTTTTGTATAGAGTTTCAAACCTCGCAGCAGTGTGCTTAATCCTGTGCCGCCGCCAATGGCCACAATTTTGATGCTGTTCTCTTGTTGCGTAACCCCAAGATTAGGCTGCATAGTCGTTTCCTTCTTTCTTATCGTGAGATATCTCTATGACTCTCACTCACATCAAATCCCGCTGCTCGCAGACGTGTGGAAATCTCGTGGGCAATGGCTACGCTGCGGTGGTGACCGCCGGTACAGCCGATTCCTACTACCAGCATCGTCTTGCCCTCGGCATTGTAATGAGGCAGCAAAAACAGCAGCATTTCCTCCAATTTACGGAGGAATTCCTGGGTTTGTTCACTATCAAATACGTAATCGCGGACAGGAATATCCAACCCTGTCTTGCGTTTAAGTTCGGGGATATAGTAGGGGTTGGGCAGGAAACGCACATCGAACACCAAGTCCGCCTCCATAGGGAGGCCATGCTTATAACCGAAGGACATCACATCCACATGAATGCCGCGGCGGTCACGCTCACTGCCAAAGAGGGCAATCAACTCGCTACGGAGTTTTCCCACAGACAGAGCAGTGGTGTCCAGCACAATGTCGGCTTTTTCACGGACAGGTGCTAACATACTGCGCTCCAGTTCGGCAGCCTCATGGATACTTCCCCCCTCCTCTGCCAGCGGATGGCTGCGGCGGGTTTCCTTATAACGGGCAATCAACGTAGGCGTATCGGTGTCGAGGAACAGCATGCGGCAGTGCATCGCACCCTTTTTCAAACGCTCCAGTGTAGACAGCAGCAGGTCGAAGGGCTCACCTGCACGCACATCGTACACCAGCGCCACACGCTTATAGTGTCCCTGAGAGGCGGCGCAGAAGTCGGCAAACTTCACCATCATCTCCGCAGGGAGGTTGTCCACAATATAATAGCCCATGTCCTCAAGGATGGAGGCGGTGCGGCTTTTTCCGCTGCCGCTCAATCCCGTAATAATAAGAAGTTCCATTCCCTACTCCTTACTTCTCTATAATGCAAACCTCCGGCTCCAACATCACGCCGAAACGCTCATACACGCGGCGCTGCACCTCAGTAATAAGGCCGCGCACATCGGCGCAGGTAGCGCCGCCGCAGTTGATAACAAAGCCTGCGTGCTTTTCAGACACCTGCGCGCCGCCTACGGACAAACCCTTGCAGCCCGCCTCTTCAATCAGACGACCTGCAAAATGTCCTGCAGGGCGTTTAAAAGTGCTGCCTGCACTGGGGAACTCCAAAGGCTGTGATTTCTTGCGCCGCGCCATCAAATCGTCCATCTTGGCGCGAATCTCAGTGCTGTCGCCCTTGGTGAGACGAAATGCAGCACTCAGCACAATGGCATCTTTGCGGTCACTCAGCAGGCTGTGACGATAGGAAAACTCCATCTCCTCACAGGGGATGCGGCGGACACCCTCATCGGGGAACAGCACCTCCACCCACTCGATGACCTGGCGCAGTTCACCGTCATAAGCGCCTGCATTCATGCACACGCCACCGCCCACACTACCGGGGATACCATGGGCAAACTCAAGACCTGTATAACCATCACGGCAAGCCTGCAGCGCCAAGCGGTTCAGTGTCGCACCGGCGCGTGCAACATAGAGTCCCGCCTCGGGAGAAGTGATTTCATCCATCTCCTCGGTGCTGATGACCAGTGCATCCAAGCCCTCATCGGGGAACAGCACATTACTGCCGCGACCTAAAAGCACTGTACGAGCGCCGCACTCTTCGGCAAAAGCCTGCAGCAAAATGAGCTGCTCACCGTTTTTGGGGAATGCCATCCGCCGCGCTGCACCGCCAATGCGGAAAGAGCAGTGACGGCTAAGAGGCTCATCCTGCGACACCGTCATGTCGGGCAGATAATCTGCGATTTTCTTGTCTAAAAGCTCAAGCCAAGCCATAAAGTGCCTCCTGCACGAAAGTTAGATAATACGCTTTTTGCGGCCTAAGAGCGCCGCACCAACGAGACCTGCATCGTTGCCAAGTTGCGCCTTGACAATTTGGGTTTTCTTCTCGTGTTTGCCGGCAATCACATTGGCAGCCACACGCTCACGGAGGGGAAACAGCAACTGTTCATCCGCCTCATTACTGACACCGCCGCCGATGGCCAATGTTTCCGGCTGGAAAATGTTAATAAGGTTAATAAGACCTACCGCTAAATAGTCTATGTACTTGTCGCACACTTCTTGCCCCACGGGACAGCCCATGCGGGCAGCAATAAAGGCGGATTGACCCGATACACGACCTTGCTCTTCAATCACCTGCGCCAAAATACTGTTGGGATGCTGTTCACTGACCAATTTCGTCTGTCGCTTCAGCGCCGTGGCAGAGGCGTAGCGCTCCCAACAGCCCACATTGCCGCAGGGACAGGGTTCGCCATTCATCTCAATGGACATATGGCCTACTTCGCCGCCCATACCGTTAGAGCCGTGGTAGATCTTGCCGTTGTGGATAATGCCGCCGCCAACGCCTGTGCCCAGTGTAACGGTAATAAAGCGCTTGCTGCCGCGACCTGCACCGGCGTAATATTCGCCAAGGGCGGCACAGTTGGCATCATTTTCAATATAGAGGGGCGTGGTGCTCATCTGATGATAGAGTTTGCGCAGCGGTACATTGCGGAAGGGCAGGTTACAGGTGTTGACAATAGAACCACCACGAATCTCCACAGTACCGGGGCAGCCCACGCCGACGGAGAAGAGTTCAGTCTCCTCCGTTTCTGTTTCCTTGCACAGATCCAACACCAACGTGTGGAGAGTCTCGGTCAAGGATATTGCATCGGTGATAGAGGCGATCTTCATTTTCTTGATGGCCACAATGCGACCACCCTCATCCACCATGCCCGCTTTTAAATTGGTACCGCCAATGTCAATACCGATATATTTCACGTGATTCCTCCGTTGTTATCCCTGCATGCTCAATTCCGTCATCTTTGCATCAAACTGGGTCATAAAGTCGCGACCGGAGTTAAAGCCATAGCGCATCTGACGATTCTTCATGGTGGCGATCTCCACAATACCGGCAAGGTTACGACCGGGACGCACAGGGATCGTCACGATGGGCAGAGGTACGCCCAGCAGCGTATAGGTATCCTCACCCAAGCCGAGGCGGTCATAGAACTTACCTTCTTCCCACTGCTCCAGCTGGATAATGAGGTCAATTTCCTTCTCGAACTGCACAGCACCCATGCCAAACAGCTGCTGCACATCGATAATACCAACACCGCGAATCTCCACATAGTGGCGAATGATCTCGGGTGCAGTACCGATCAGCATGTTATTGATACGGCGAATCTCCACAGCATCGTCAGCCACCAGCTGATGACCGCGCTTCAAAAGCTCAATAGCGGTCTCGCTCTTACCGACACCGCTCTCGCCCAGCATCAGCACGCCCTGACCGTAGACGTTCACCAACACGCCGTGGCGGGTGATCTCGGGTGCCAATGCCATATTCAAATATTCAATAATACCGCTGGTAGCGTCCACAGTGTCCTTCTCGGTACGCAGCAGCGTACGACCGTGCTTCTTTGCCATGTCCACCATTTCGGTGAACACCTCAAGGTCGCGGCAGATGACCAGTGCGGGGAACTCATAGCTCATCAGGCGGTTGAACACGCGGGTGCGCTCCGCCACATCCATGCGGGCGAGGAACTGCATCTCGCTCTTACCCATGACCAGCAAACGCTTATCGTCAAAGTAATCATAAAAGCCCACCAGCTGCAGCGAGGGGCGATAGGCATCGGAAACGGTGATGACAGCCTTGTCATAATCCGTGCCTTGATTCAGGATCTCCATGTGGAAGAACTCCACCATTTTCTTTAGAGAAGCAGGTGTACGTTTGACTTTTTCCATAGTAATTTCTCCTTGCCGGTCACATATAGTAATACAGAGTATATTATACCTCAATTACGGTTTTTTCGCAATGAAATTTCCTCAGCACCCTCACAAAAATTTTTTCAGATTTTTGTCAAATAATGCTTGCATTTTGTTTCAACATCTGCTATTATATCATTTGCTTGCGAATAAGCACGCATATGTTACGACAGCAAGGAGGTGCAACGGATGGCAAAGTGCGAGTTTTGCAACAAGGGCGTGACTTTTGGTATTAAGGTGTCCCATTCTCACCGTCGTTCCAATCGTCCCTGGAAGCCCAACGTCAAGCGCGTGAAGGCTTTGATCAATGGTACGCCTCGCCATGTGTATGTTTGTACCCGGTGCCTGCGTTCCGGTAAAGTTACCCGCGCTATCTAAGTGGTCAAACATGATCCCTGTCCTTATGGACAGGGATTTTTGCATTTTATGAGAAACCTGGACATAAAAAACAGAGGCAGCATTGCTGCCTCTGTTTTACTATTCAACTAAGTTTTCGCAATTACTGCTTGCTGGGAGCGGGAGTGGGAGCGCAAACAGCAGTGTAGTGAGCCTTGCGAGCCTTGAAGGTC
>CAYTOO010000105.1:0-5441 GCA_964439545.1 uncultured Oscillospiraceae bacterium
AGGGAGTTGGCAAAATTCTCAATAAAGCTGCCGCAGCCCGACGAGCAGGCTTCGTTCAGCAAAATGGTGTCCACCGAGCCGTTTTTCAGCTTGATGCACTTCATGTCCTGTCCGCCGATGTCGAGAACGCAGTCCACCTGTGGGTCGAAGAAAGCGGCGGCGGTACAGTGGGCGATGGTCTCCACCTCCCCCTCATCGAGACAGAAGGCGGTTTTTAAGAGAGCCTCGCCATAGCCTGTGGAGCAGCTGCGGGCGATGGTGGCCTCGGCGGGCAGCTCTTTTTGCAGCGAGCCCATGGCCTCCATGGCGGTCTTGATGGGGCTGCCTTGATTGTTGGCGTAGTAAGACCACAGGAGCTGCCCCTCATTGCCGATGAGGGCAAGCTTGGTGGTGGTAGAGCCTGCATCAATGCCGAGGAAGCACTGACCGCGGTAGGCGGCGAGGTCACCCTTTGCTACCACCGCCTTTTCATGGCGGCGGCAGAAGGCGGCAAAGTCCTCCTCATTTGCAAAGAGGGAGTCCATGCGCTTTAGCTCAAAGGGCATTTTCACACCCTCGGAGAGGGCATCGATAAGGCTGTCGATGGTGACGGCTTCGGAGTCCTCCGAGGCGAGGGCTGCGCCCATGGCAGCGAAGAGGTGGGAGTTATCCGGGTCAACGGTGGTGTCGGGGGTGAGATGCAACGTGCGGATGAAGGCTTTCTTCAATTCGGGGAGGAAGTGGAGCGGGCCGCCCAGAAAGGCCACGCAGCCACGGATGGGCTTACCGCAGGCAAGACCCGAGATGGTCTGATTCACCACCGCTTGGAAAATGGAGGCGGCAAGGTCTGCCTTCGTTGCGCCCTCGTTGATGAGGGGCTGAATGTCGGTCTTGGCAAACACGCCGCAGCGTGCGGCGATGGGATAGATTTGCTGATATTTTTCGGCTTCTTTATTTAAGCCCGCCGCATCCGTCTGCAAAAGGGCTGCCATCTGGTCGATGAACGAGCCTGTGCCGCCTGCGCACACGCCGTTCATCCGCTCTTCCAAGCCGCCGCGGAAATAGATGATTTTGGCATCCTCGCCGCCCAGCTCGATGGCAACATCCGTCTGCGGGGCGACGTGCTTCAAGGCGGTGGCTACCGCCACTACCTCCTGACGGAAGGGGATGGAGAGGGCGCGGCCCAAGTTGATAGAGCCCGAGCCAGTGATGGAGGGCTTCAATTCGCACATACCCAACTGCTGTCGTGCTTCCGTGAGAAGCTGTGCCAGTGTCTGCTGGGTGTGGGCCATGTGGCGGCGGTATTCCCCGAAGAGGATGTTGTTCCCCTCGTCCAGCACCACCAGTTTCACGGTGGTAGAGCCGATGTCGATGCCTGCTTTATAACGTTTCATGGTGTTGCTCATAGTGATGTTTTCCCTGTTCGCTTCATTTGCCGAAAATGGTCGAAATTTTAATTCAAGCAATTATAACGCCGTGATTTTCCCCAGTCAATGGCATAAATGTCAACTTTTCGTGAAGATTGTAAATGTCGAGACCGACTCTACGAATAGTAGATTCTCCTTTTCTCTACTATAGAACGGTAAAGGGGAGAGGTAGGGTGACTTTTTGCTGTTGTGAGGGGTAGAGTATGAGCAAGAACATTGTCCAAGGAGGAAACGAAATGCAACGGACAGCTTTAGCAGCACGCACTCTCCCTGACTACACGCGGGGCGAGGAGCGGTTCAACATGATCTCCCACATTGTGGGGGGCGCACTGGGCGTGGCGGCTACGGTAGCCTGCGTTATTGTGGCGGTGATGAAGGGGAACGTCTACGGTGTGGTCAGCGGCGCAATTTTCGGCGCATCCATGATTGCCCTCTACACCATCTCCAGTGTGTACCACGGGCTCCGCGGCGGCACGGGGAAGAAGGTGATGCAGATCCTCGACCACTGCACCATCTACCTTCTCATTGCGGGGACATATACCCCCTTTTGCCTGTGTACCATTCGAGAGCATGATCCCGCCCTCGGGTGGGGGACGTTCGGCTTTGTGTGGGCGCTGGCGGCGGTGGGTATCGTCCTCAACGCCATCGACCTCAAGCGGTTTAAGGCGGTGTCCATGGTGCTGTACCTTGGCATGGGCTGGTGCATTATTTTGACGGGGCGGCTCATTGTCTCCCTCCTCGGCGGCACGGGCTTTGCCCTCTTGTTGTGGGGCGGCGTGGCCTACACGGTGGGCGCGGTGTTCTACGGCTTGGGGCATAAAAAGCGCTACATCCACTCGGTGTTCCACCTGTTTTGTCTTGTGGGGAGCGGACTCCATGCATTGTGTGTGCTATTCTATGTGATATGAAAAAAGCGCTGACCACTGGGGTCAGCGCTTTTAGGTTTCCTTACAGCACCGTGACGGTGTAGGAGAGTTTCTTCACCTCTGCGGGGGCGAGGATCATGCAGTGGCGCTTACTCTCAAACGCGCCGTCCTCATCGTCCACGGCGGCGCAGCCGTGCCACGGCTCGATGCAGATGAAAGGCGCTTCCTGCGCTCCCTGTGTCCAAAAGGCAATCATGGGGAAATCTGCGTAGTCCATGCGGACACCCCGCTTGGTGGTCTTGTGCTGCAGCTGTACGCCCGTGGACTTCAAGCCCTCGAAAATCATGGTGTCGAGGCGGGCGAATACACTGTAATCGAGGGGGAAGCGGTCGGAATTTTCAAGGCACGGCTCGCGGTCCGTGGCGCTGATGAGGTTATCCTTGTTGAGGAGAATCATAGGGGAATTCTCCACCTCGTCAAAGACCATCTCGTAGTCGGAGAAGCGTTCGCCCTCATTGAGAGGGCAGCGGAAGGCGGTGTGTGCGCCGATGCAGCAGGGCGTGGGGGCGCTGCCCGTGTTCTCCATGGCGTACTCTGTGGAGAAGCCCTTGTCCGTCAAGCGGTGGGTGATGTGGAGGGCGAAGGGATAGGGGTAGAGCTTCAGCGTCTCCTCATCCTCGCGGAGGGTGAAGGTGATGAAGTCCTCCCCCTGTGCCGTGACGGTGAAGTCGCGGCGGCGGGCGAAGCCGTGCTGTGCCATCTCGTAGGTATCTGCGCCGAAGCGGACTTTGCCGCCGTCAGCAAGACGGCCCACGATGGGGAAGAGGACGGGATTGCGCCCCGACCAGTAGGGGGCAGCGCCGCTCCAAATGTATTCCATGCCGCCGCTGTCGCGGAGGGAAACCAGTTCGCCGCCAAAGCTCTCGGTGACGGCGGTGAGGCCATTGCGTTTCAAGGTATATTCCATAGGGGCATCCTCCCTTCAAATCTTGTCCTTATTATACGATAGGGGGCGGCAAATGTCATCCCCTATTTTGCCTATAGGATTGATTTCCCGTTCTATGGCGGGTATAATGAACGAAAAAGGAGGTGGCAGACCATGAAAAAAGGCTCGTTGACGGCGCGGTATACGGTGCATCAGGTGACCTATTGGGCATCGGCGGCGGGCGTGGTCAGCTTTGCCACCGCCTTCTTGCTGGGCAAGGGCTTTGCCCCCGCCATGGTGGGCACATTGCTGGCGGTGGGAAATCTCCTCTCCTGCGTGGCACAGCCTGTCCTCGCCAACTTCGCTGACCGCGTGGGCGGCAATGTCCTCAAGTGGATGACGGCGGCGCTGACGGGAGTGTGCGTGCTGTGCTTTGGCTGCGTGCAGCTGCTGGCGCTGCCCATGGCGCTGTTCGGGGCGGTGTATCTCTTGGGGGTGTTCGCCTTCGATGTGATGAATCCGCTGATGAACGCCGTCAATGTGGCTTACAGCGAGAACGGCTACCGCATCAACTATGGTCTCAGCCGTGGTCTTGGCTCTTTCGGCTATTCCGTGGCGGCGCTGGTCATCGGCGAACTGATGGCAAGCCGCGGACTTGATTGGATGATTTGGGTGAGCCTTGCACTGTTGGTGGGCAACGTGCTGGTGGTGCGGGGATATCCCACCCTCCACACCATGGTGCGGCAACAGGAGGAAGTAGCGGAAGAGTGCTGCACCATTTGGCAGTTCTTTGGCAAGTATCGGTGGTACTGCTGCTCCCTTGTGGGTGTGATGCTCCTTGCCATGTTCCACGCCATGACGGAGAACTATCTCATCGAGGTGGTGACCCCCTTGGGGGGCGACAGCGGCAGCGTGGGTGTCGCCCTCTTCATCGCCACCTTCGTGGAGATGGTGGTGCTGCTGTTCTTCGAGCGCCTTCGCAAACACATGAAGGATACGCTGATCCTCAAACTGGCGGGACTCTCTTTCCTCTTAAAGGCGGTGCTGCTGCTCTTTGCCCCCAGCGTGACGGCCATCTATCTCATTCAGCTGCTGCAGGCCACCTCCTACACCTTTTTATCCCCCACCCAGATGTACTATGCCAGCAGCCGTATCTCCATGGCGGACATGGTGAAAGGGCAGGCGTTTATTACCGCCAGCTACACCCTCGGCTGCGCCGCAGGCAACTTTGCAGGGGGGCAGCTGTTGCAGCACTTTGACGTGCCTGCCATGCTCATTGGCGGCATCGTTATGGCAGCTCTTGGTACGGTGGTTTTATGGCTCACGGTGGAAAAAAGGGACATGAAAAGGGCCGAAAATGCATAAAACTCCGCACTTTAAAGGGTGAAAGATTGATAAATGCCACAAATGTCTCCTAAAAGCTCCGCCTATGGCGGGGCTTTGTCTTTGACTCGTGTACGGGATTCGTCAAAATGCAGAAAAACGCAAAAATATGCAATGAAACAGTGAATTTTCATTGACGCGGAGGGGGTCTTGATGGTACAATCTATGGCAGAGGGGTGCGCCCTAAATTTGTCGCGCTCCCGTACATTTTATAGGAGGAAACTAAACATGAAGAAAGTTATCGCTCTGCTTCTGGCACTGGTGATGGTCTTCGGCCTGGTGGCCTGCGGTAGCAACGATGCTCCCGCAGCAGATGAGGGCACCGAGGGTGTCACCGTTACCATGATCGCTGCTCAGTACGGCACTAAGACCGCCGATTGGTGGGCTGATTTCGTGACCAAGTTCAATGCTGCCAACGAGGGTATCACCCTGGTGGTCGATGTTGTTTCTTGGAACGATATCTACACCGTCGTGAACACCCGCGTCGCTAACGGCGAGGCTCCCGATCTGCTGACCATCGACGTGTTCGCAGACTATCAGGCTGACGGCCTGCTGCTGCCCGTTGAGGACTGGTGCTCCGATGAGACCTATGCCAAGTTCTATCCCGCTTTCCTGGATCAGTCTGTCGTTGACGGCACCGTCTGGGCTGTCCCCGATCTGGCTTCCGCCCGCGCTCTGTACTACAACGTTGACATCCTGAATGAGGTTGGCGTTGAGGTTCCCACCACCTGGGATGAGCTGCTGGATGTTTCTCAGAAGATCTATGATTTCTATGATGGCGAAGTCTATCCCTGGGGCGTTGACATGACCACCGACGAGGGTCAGGCATGCTTCTCTTACTACATCTGGAACAACGGCGGT
>CAYTOO010000106.1:0-5372 GCA_964439545.1 uncultured Oscillospiraceae bacterium
TTAGTCTGGTTCTGGCCCTCGTGATGGCCCTGAGCCTGACCACTGTCGCATGGGGCGCTGATGGTGGCACGTACAGCGTCGCCGACGGCGATATTACCATCGCCGTTGATGCAAACGGTGTTCAGACGGTGACTGTGGGTAGTAACGCAGCTGTGGAAGACGCTGCACCTGTAATTACCGGTACTGACGCAGCGAAAGTCATCACTGTGACGACCGCAGCTGGTCAGACGGCAAACTTTACCATCAAAGACCTCACTGCCAAGAGTATTGTCATTAAGGACAGCAGCGCAACTATCACGCTTGAGGGTGCCAATGTGATTGGTGGCTCCTCCTATGGCTATGATCCCGCCATCTATGTAACCAGTGGTACTCTGACTATCAATGGTACCGGTTCTTTGACTGCACAGAGCAACTATGCTGCTGCCATTGGCTCTGATCAGACTGATGATATGACTGGTACCATCAATATCGTAAGTGGTACTATCACTGCAAAGAGCGGCTACGGTGCAGCTATCGGTGCCGGCCAGCAGGGTGAAATGACCGGTACCATCAACATCACCGGTGGCACTGTGAACGCAACCGGTAGCTTTGGTGCAGCTATCGGTGGTGGTCAGCAGGGTGATCTGAGCGGTACCATTAGCATCTCCGACGGTACTGTGGAAACGAAGAGCACCTATGGCGCAGCTATCGGTGGTAGTCAGCAGGGTGATTTGACCAGCAATGCTAAAATCAACATCTCCGGTGGTACTGTGTCCGCTACATCGGATAGTGGTGCAGGTATCGGTGTCGGCGGTGGTTATGTTAGTGCCTCCGAGACCGGCACTGAGTTGGCCGGTGAGATCAACATCTCTGGCGGTACCGTGACTGCTACCAGTAAAAATGGTGCTGGTATCGGCGCAGGTGGCGGTAACGTTGACGCTGCTACTACCGGTAGCACTATTTCCGGTACGATCAACATTTCTGCTGGTACTGTTGAGGCCAGCAGTACCAACGGTGCAGGCATCGGTACCGGTGGCGGTAACGTCGTCAGCGGTGGCTCCGTGCAGCCTTCTGCCCCCGCTGTGACTGAGATTACTGGTACAATCAACGTTTCCGGTGGTAACGTGACTGCCAGTAGTACCAACGCCAACGCTGTTGGTGGTGGCTCCTACGGTGAAGTGGCTTCTTCCGCTAACGTTTCTCTGTCCACCGGTGACTATAGTGGTGGTGACGTGGAAGACTATGTGGCTCCCGGTTCCACGGTCGTCTCCAATGGTAATACCGTCGTTAAGAACAATGATGGTTCTGTGGCTGTTAATCCTGTCGCACAGATTGGAAACACCAAGTATACGACCGTTGCTGATGCTATTGCTGCTGCCGGTGCAAACGATGTTATTGTTCTGCTGGATGCCGGCGCAACCATTCCCGCTGGCTATAGCGTTGTGAACGGTAAGGTCGTGGCTAACTCCAGCATCACCGGCAACAGCAACACGCTGGACGTGGACAATCTGACGGCTTATGATGCTTTGGGCAACGAGATCTCCACCACTGATCTTGCCAGCATTACCAAGTATGCCGCCTCTACTAGCACCACCACCGTGAATGGCAAGACCACTACTAAGGTCGTTCCCGCTTACTATTTGACGACCGATACTTCCGGATTTTCTGCCACCTATGTGGAGTGCGACAAGTCCTGTGCTACCCTCATGTTCAAGTTCAAGGGCGGCAGCTCTGTCTACGTCCGCTTGATGGATGTCCCCGCTGCTTTTGACAGCACTCCTGTCACCCTGTACACCGCTCCTCTGAAGGCTACCTGCGACAAGGTCGGTCAGGACAATGATGTGTACGTCATCGTCGATGGCAAATACTACGCCACTGATCCTACCGTCGTTGCCGGCGCTGAGAAGTATGCTCTCCTGTCCAATGGCAAGATGGTTGTCTACTATGGCGAGGCTACTGCCAAGCCCCACAACTGGGCTCAGGCTACCAAGAACACCTATGATGCCAAGACCGGTGCAATCACCTCCGTTAAGTGCCCCGACTGCAAGAACCCCATCGCTGTTTATGCTGTTCCCGGCACCTTCGATGGCAAGACCTATGTCCAGATCACCGACACCGATAGTGTTGCCTATGGCTACTACTTCGTTGCCGGTACTGCCGCCAACACCATCACTACTCCCGTTGTGGGTGGTACCACCGGTGGCACCGTCACCTCCGCTGCTACCTTCGATGCCGGTATTGCTATGTATGTTGGCATGAGCGTGCTGGCTGCTACCGGCTCTGCTGTGGTCATCGGCAAGAAGAAGGACTAAGTTAGCCCTCTCCGTCACGGCTCACGCCGTGCCACCTCCCCCAAAGGGGGAGGCTATCAAATGAGCAAAAAAAAGAAAGCCCCGCGGGGCTTTCTTTTTTGTTCAATTCAATCCCTCGGCGGTGGTATAGAAAAGGCTGTGCACACGCTGAGAGAGGGCTTCGTGGCGGGGATCGGTCAGCTCGGGGTCAGCTTTCAGCAGCTCCTTCGCCGCTGTCTGGGCCTCGTCCAGCGCGCGGATGTCACACTGAAGATCGGCCAGCTTCAACTCCGGCAGACCGTGCTGCCGCGCGCCGAAGAAGTCACCGGGGCCGCGAAGCCGCAAGTCCTGTTCGGCGATCTCAAAGCCGTCGTTGGTGGCTTTGAAGGCATCGAGGCGCTCCAGCGTCTCGGCGTTGTCCGTGTCGGAGATCAGCACGCAATAGGACTGTGCGCTGCCGCGACCCACGCGGCCTCGCAGCTGATGCAGCTGGCTGAGGCCGAAGAACTCGGCGTTTTCCACCACCATCAGCGTGGCGTTGGGCACATCCACGCCTACCTCCACCACCGTGGTGGACACAAGAATATCCGTCTCGCCCGCGGCGAAGGCGGACATAATGGACTCCTTCTCCTTGGGCTTCATCTTGCCGTGGAGTGCCGCGATGCGCAAATCGGGGAACACGTCCGCTTGCAGCTTTTTCGTGTAGGCCGTCACCGCCTTGCGCTCGTCGGGGAGCATATCCTCCTCGCCCACAAGGGGGCAGATGATGAACACCTGATGCCCCTCGGCCACCTGCTTGCGGATGAAACCGTTGAGACGGGCGCGGAGCTTTTCTTTCACGCGGAAGGTCTCCACCGCCTTGCGCCCCGGGGGCAGCTGGCGGATGATGGACACATCCAAGTCGCCGTACATGATGAGGGCCAGCGTGCGGGGAATGGGGGTGGCGGAGAGCACCAGCATGTGGGGGTGCTCGCCCTTTTGCCCCAGTGCGGCCCGCTGTGTCACGCCGAAGCGGTGCTGCTCATCGGTGATGACGAGACCAAGCTTATGATACACCACATCCTCCGTCAACAGGGCGTGTGTGCCGAGAAGCAGGTGGATTTCGCCTGTCTCTAAGGCGGCGAGGAGCTTTTTCCGCTCGACGGCGCGGGTAGAGCCTGTCAAGAGGGCGCAGTTGAGGTCGAGGCGCTCGAAGAGGGGAGCGAGGGTCTTATAATGCTGCCGCGCCAGCACTTCTGTGGGTGCCATCAGTGCCGATTGCCAGCCGTTTTGGGCGGCAAAGTAGGCGCAGGCGGCAGCCACCATGGTCTTGCCGCTGCCCACATCGCCTTGGCACAGGCGATTCATGGGGCGCTCTGCCAGCATATCCCCCACCGCATCGGCGATGGCCTTATGCTGGTCATCAGTGAGGGTGAAGGGCAATGCAGCAAAGAAGGGGGCGAGGTCGATGGCGGACATCTGCGGGCCTTGCACATCGGTGCGCCGCTGGCGCAGGAGATGGAGGGCGCAGGTCAGCACAAAAAGCTCCTCAAAGGTCAAACGGCGGTGTGCCTGCTGCAGCGTCTCAAAATCGGTGGGGAAGTGGATATGCTCGTGGGCGTAGCTGCTGTAGCACAGGCTGTGGGTTTGCCGCACCTCATCGGGGAGGATGTCGGGCAGCACATCGCGGCACGCATCCAAGCCCTGCCGCACCGCCTTTTGCAGCAGGGACTGATTGATGCCCGCAGTGAGGGGGTAAATGGGCACAATGCGGCCTGTGAGATGATTCTCGCCCTCCCGCTCCAAAATGGGGTTGGTCATCTGACGGCGCAGGAGGTTGCCCTCCACCTTGCCACAGAAAACGTAGCTCTCGCCCCTTTTCAGCTGTCGGGCGCGGTAATCCTGATTGAAAAAGGTGATGTCCAACCGCCCTGTTTCATCTACCGCACGCACCTTCACCACCGTGCGCCCGCCACTGATCCGTTGGGTAGTAGGCGTGTCGGCGATCATGGCACGGCAGCAGGCGGTCTCGCCCACAGGCAGCTCCATGATAGAATAGATGGTGCGGCGATCCTCATAGCGGCGGGGGAAATAGGCGATCAGATCGCGGAGGGTGTGGATATCCAGTTTTTCCAGCGCTTTGGCACGGGTTTCTCCGATGCCCTTGATATAGCGCACATCGGTATCGGGCGTGGCCATATCAAAAACCGTGGAAGGAGGAGAAGTTGCCGAGGTCAGGCATGGGATAGAACTCCATGGGCTCCTCATTGGGGCGGGAGTTTAAGAGCGCGGCGATCTCCTCATCCTCTTCCTCCTCATAGGGGACATAGTCCACATACTGCCACCGCAGGCCGTCTGCTTCGAAGACCTCACTTTCGCACTCCACCTGCCAGTGGGGATCTTCATCCAAATTGGGGAAGAAGGTGTCGGCCTCGGGGGAGGCAAAGACCTTGGTGACATATACACGGTCACACAGGGGCAGGAACATCTCGTAGATCTGCCCGCCGCCGATGATGGCGCCATCCTCGCCTGCGGCGAACACGGCCTCCACGGGGAAGTGGGTCACCTCCACATCCTCGGCGGTAAAGTCGCGGTTAGAGGTCAGCACCACATTGTGGCGGCGGGGGAGACCCTTGCCGTTGGGGAGACTCTCCAATGTCTTGCGGCCCATCAGCACGCTCTTATCCAGTGTCAACTCGCGGAAGCGCTTGAGATCATCCTTAATGTGAAACAGGAGATCGCCGTCCTTGCCGATGCCCCAGTTTTCAGATACACAAACAATTGCAAACATAGTAACTCCTTACACAGCTACGGGGATCTTGTCCTCGAAGGGATGGGGATCGTAGCCCTCCAGGGAGAAGCTGTCGCGGGTGAAGGCGTAGAAGTCGGTAACGGACTTGTCCATCACGAACTTGGGTGCGGGGCGACCCTCCTTCTCCAACATCTTCTCCACGATGGGCACATGGCGGTCATAGATGTGGGCATCGGCGATGACGTGGACAAGCTCGCCCACCTGCAGACCCGACACCTGTGCCATCATGTGGACGAGGACACTGTACTGGGCAACATTCCAGTTGTTGGCGGCCAGCATGTCCTGAGAACGCTGGTTCAAAATGGCGTTGA
>CAYTOO010000107.1:0-5329 GCA_964439545.1 uncultured Oscillospiraceae bacterium
ACGAGGGGGCTGCCGAAGCGGTAGCGAGGCTGGGGGAGAGAAAATAGAAGAAGGACTATCTATTTCTCTCCCTCCGGCTTTTTTGCTTCGCAAAAAAGCCACCTCCCTCGTCAGAGGGAGGCAAGGCGCTACGCGCAGCAACCCAAGGGGGGTGCGATGCACCCCCCACATATCAAATCAAGGAGGTACATCATGGCAAAGAAAGCAGTGAAGAAGGAACAGGCGATGGTGGAGGTGTGTATCCCCCGCGGCAGAAAGCAGGAGGAGAACTTCGTCATCGTGTCGGTGAATGGCAAAAACTGGAAAATCATGAAGGGTGCGACGGTGTCTGTGCCCGACTATGTGGCGGAGGTGCTGGAAAACGCACAGATGATGGCGGATGAGGCACGCCGCTACGTGGACAAGATGGCGGAGTAAGGGGGGAGGACGATGGCGAACATGACCGTTTCGGCGGTGATCGCGCAGGTGGATGCACTGCTCCCCAACGGCTACACCACCGAGGAGAAGTGCCGCTGGGTCACGCAGGCCGAGGGCTTTGTCTGCGCCGAGGTCTACGGTCTCGACCCCTCTGCCATGGGGCAGCTGGGGGAGGATGACACCCTGTGCGCTCCCGCGCCCCATCAGGAGCTGTACCGCCACTATGTGGAGGCGCAAATTCATTACGCTAACGGCGAGATGACCCGCTACAACAACGCCGCCGCCATGTGGAACAACGCCTTGATGACACTCCGCGACTATGTCTGCCGCACCGGCGCGCCCCGTGAGGGCGTGAAGGCGCTGCATTTTGCATAAGGGGGGGAGGGGCTGTGTATTTCATTGGAATGAAGTCCGCAGGAGAGCAGCGGACGGCGGTGCGTCGTTTCCTCGGCCTTGACCGCCGCGAAGGGGCGGCACTGGGCAGCTTTGCCGCCATGGAAAATCTCTCCTCCGAGGGCTACCCTGCCCTCAAGGTGCGTTCCAAGCGTGGCACGGTGGCCAATCTCGCAGGCTACGCCGGGGGCATGGCGGTGAAGGATGCCCTCATCTATGTGGATGGCACGAATCTCTATATCAATGGCCTGAAATCTGTGCTGACCTTGACCGAAGGGGACAAGCAGCTTGTGTCCATGGGAGCATATCTCATTATTTGGCCCGATAAGTGCTACATCAACACGGCAGACCTGTCTGACTACGGCTCGTTGGAGAGCGAAACCACCACCACGGGCAGCGTGGTCTTGACCCCTACCGCCGCCCCCGATGATGAAGAGGGGGCATTCAGCCGCACCACCGTGAAGGCGGCGGGCATCGGCAGGGAGTTTTCTGCGGGGGAGGGCGTGTACATCGCAGGTGGCGGCGCAGTGCTGCCCGAGGGGACGTATACGCTGCTCTCTTGCGAGACTGATGCCATCGTCATCGCCCTCACCACCGCCGCCGAGACCACGCTGGATGTGGAGCTGACACTGCGCCGCTACGTCCCCGACATGGACTACGTCTGCGAGTGCGGCAATCGCCTGTGGGGCTGCAAGTACGGCATCGTGAACGGCGAGAGCGTGAACGCCGTGTATGGCAGCGCCTTGGGTGATTTCAAAAGCTGGAACAGCTTCCAAGGTCTTGCCTCCGACAGCTATGCCGCCTCCCGCGGCTCGGACGGCGTGTTTACCGCTGCGGCGACCTATTTGGGCAGCGTCCTCTTTTTCAAGGAGCACGCCATCGAGCGGCTCTATATCTCGGGGAGCGGTGCACACCAAGTGGTGACACTGGAATGTGACGGCGTGGCTCGCGGCAGCCACCGCAGCCTTGCCATGTGCGAGGGGGTGCTGTACTACCACGGGGTCGGGGGCGTGTACGGCTTTGACGGGTCGCTGCCCCAGCTTTTGAGCGAGCCTTTGGGTGATTTTCGCGGCAGCAATGCTGTAGGTGGCGCAGTGGACGGGGTGTACTATCTCGCCCTCACCGCAGAGGATGGGAAGCATCTCTTCACCCTCGACACAAAGCGTGGTCTGTGGCATCGGCAGGATAATTTGCCTGTGCATCAGTTCGCCCGTAAGGGAGCAGAGCTCTACGCCCTCACCGACAGCGCCGTGGTGGCTCTTCGCGGCATGACGGGCAAGCAGGAAGCGGCGGCGGTACAGTGGTACGCCGAAACGCCCCCCATCGGCGTGGAGAGCGATGGCGAGCGCTACCTCGCCCGCTTGGAGGTGCGCCTGGAGGTATCGGTTGGCGGCGCGGCCAGTGCCGCCGTCAGCTATGATGGGGGCGCATCGTGGCGTGAGTGCGGCACGGTGAAGGGTAAGGGCGACCTTCGCGCCGCCACCCTCGCTGTCCGTGCGGTGCGTGCGCCCTTCTTGAAGCTGCGGCTCTACGGCACAGGGGGCTGCACCGTCCACTCCATCACCGCCGTGTATGAAAAGTAAGGGGGGAGCGACATGACCACCATTTCCATGCCGCCCTATCCCACAGGCACGGCGGCGCAGATCGCCGCGCGGCAGTATTCCTACCTCTTTCAGATGGCACAGCAGCTGAATCTGGCACTGGAGGCTTTGGAGAGCGGCGCAGCGGTACAGGGACAGGGGAGCGTGCAGAGTGCCCCCGCAGGCAGCGCGGTGATCGCCTTGCAGCAGCAGTATGAAAACCTCCGCTCCCAAATCGTGAAAACTGCCCAGCAGGTGGAAAAAACCACCGAATCCCTCACGGCGAAGCTCAACGAGGAGTACGTTGCCCAGTCGGACTTTGGTACGTATGTCCAGCGTCTCAGCGCCTATTTAGAGGCCAATCCCGAGGCGCTGACCCAATACTACGGCTTTTGCGGCGACTTGCAGGCAAACGTCTCGGCGGTGGATGCGGCTTTTAACCACTACCGCATCGACACACAGGGCTATATCCGCACGGGCATCGTCGCCTACGAGGGGGATACCCCTGTCTACGGCGTGGCGGTGGGGCAGAACCTCACCACCCGCCAGGTGGATGGAGAGACGGTGGTGGAGCAGAACAATTTCCGCGCCGTGTTTACCGCCCGCCGCCTCGGCTTTTGGCAGGACGATACGGAGATCGCCTACCTCTCCGATAACCGCCTGTACATCACCGACATTACGGTGCTGTCGGGCTTGAATGTGGGGTCGTGGCGGCTCGACAGCAACGGCGGGCTTTCATTTCAATGGATGGGAGGATAAGGTATGGCATCGGCTTCTGATTTTATTTTGACCGTCCCCAACCTGACTGCGGGGACACAGGGGAGGGTGACACTGAGCCGCCCTTCCGGGCAGTATAGCCCTACCTTTTGGGTCAGCGTAGCGGATATTGAGGAGCAGGTGGCCATGACCGTCCTCTCCGAGAGCGAGACGAAGGTGGTCTACGGCTGGGATGTGCCCCTCGCGTGGTGCAATTCTCTCCCCGACAGTGTGTGGGCAGCGGGAGAACTGCGGGCGCAGATGGCCTTCGACAGCGCCATCGATGCCCTCGATGATCCCAACGTCTGCACCGTCACCGCCCCCTTCACCCTCTATGTGCCCGAGTCGGTGCGGCCTACAGCTACGTTGACGTGCGCCATCGCTAACGATAACGCCGTGGCGCAGGAATGGGGCATCGCCATCCGCGATGTGAGCCGCGTCAGCTTTGAAGTGACGGCGGAGGGTGCAATGGGCGCGGAGGTGGAGGATTGCACCTTCTCCCTCGGCGCACAGCAGATGGCGGCCTTTTCGGGGCAGACACCCCCTCTAAGTGCGGCGGGGAAGTTTATCCCCACCGCCCGCGTGACGGATTCCCGCGGAAGAGCCGTCACCGTGGAGGGAGAAGCCATCACCGTGTGGGACTATCATCCCCCCAAGCTGTCGGGTATCAGCGTCCTGCGCTGCGACAGCGCAGGTACGGCGGACAGCGGCGGCGAGTATTTGAAGGTCTGTGCCAGCGCTGCTTGCAGCGCCGTGGACGGGCGCAACGGCCTATCCCTCACCGTGCGCATCCGCGGCGTAGGCGGTGCTTGGGGCAGTGCCGTCACCTTGGAGAGCGGGGTTTCTGTCATTCTCCCTGCCGACAGCGAGGTTGTCTATGAAGCGGAGTTCTCCGCCGTGGACACCTTGGGCAGCACCAAGACCGTCACTGCCCTCAGCGGCACAGGGGCGGTGGCCTTCCACCTCCGCGAGGGGGGACAGGGGGCATCCTTCGGCAAGCGAGCAGAGAGTGACGGACTCCACTGTGCTTGGGATGCCCATTTTGATGGGCAAATGGATGTAGCGGGGCAGGTCAGCGCGGGAACGCTGAAGGTGGGCGGCAAGAGTCTCCTCGACCTCGTCTATCCCGTGGGTGCGGTGTATATGTCCCTCTCTGCCGCCAATCCCGCCACCCTCTTTGGCGGCACATGGACGGCCATCGAGGGCAAATTCCTCTTAGCCGCCAACGCTGCCCACGCCGCCGAGAGTACAGGCGGCGCAGAGAGCCACACCCTCACTACCGCACAGCTGCCTGCCCACAGCCACCGTGTCTACGGCAGCACCGATGCCACCAGCGTGGGACATGACCACGGCATCCCCAACATCAAAACGGGTCAGAGCGGCGAATACGGCGCTTACGCCGAGACGTGGGGCTACGGCAGCGGCAGCCGCGATTTGAACACAAACTATGTGGACATCACCCATATCCACTATGTGGACGTTACCTCTCAGACCACAGGCAGCGGCAAAGCCTTTTCGCTGATGCCGCCCTATTTGGCGGTGTATATGTGGCGGCGTACTGCGTAAGACGTACTGCATAAGAAGAAAGGAGCATAAATTTTATGGCATCTACTTATCCCATGGTCTCCTACGGCTCTACGGGCAGCGCCGTCCGCGAGCTGCAGGAGGCGCTGAACCGCCACGGCTACAATTTGGATGTGGACGGCGTGTTCGGCAATAAGACGAAGGCCGCTGTCCGCTCGTATCAGCAGAAAAACGGCCTGAAGCTGGACGGCATTGCAGGGGATGAGACCTGGGGCAGCTTGATGAACTCCGCCGCCGCCATGGAGGAGATGGCAGCGCCTGCACCCACCGTGTCCGCCACTACCTCCGCGGCGCTGGAGAAGTTGGAGCAGGGCTTTACCCCCTCTGCCGACACTGCCGCCGCCCTCGAGTACGCCAAGAGTCTCGATGCTCTCGCCCCCGAGGAGTACGACTCCGCTTTCGATGAGCAGCTGGCAGCCCTCTACGAGCAGATGAATTCCCGCGAGGCGTTTTCCTACGACCCCGCCGCCGATGCGGCATTTCAG
Organism: uncultured Oscillospiraceae bacterium; assembly: GCA_964439545.1. GTDB lineage: Bacteria > Bacillota > Clostridia > Oscillospirales > Oscillospiraceae > Vescimonas. The sequence continues at coordinate 5,216 of CAYTOO010000107.1, forward strand.
AGCTACTTGAGCCGCTATACCCGCGAGGGCAAGGCCGCCATGGAAGATACCATGGCGCAGGGGGCACATCTCACTGGCGGTTACGGCTCGAGTTATGCTCAGAGCGCGGCACAG
>CAYTOO010000108.1:0-5329 GCA_964439545.1 uncultured Oscillospiraceae bacterium
TGATGACGCGCAAGAGAAGAAATAAGACCCTCAAGCTGGCCAAGGGCTACTGGGGCGCTAAGTCCAAGCACTTTAAGATGGCCAATGAGCAGGTCATGAAGTCCCTGACCTACGCATACATCTCCCGTCGTCTGAAGAAGAGAGATTTCCGTCAGCTGTGGATCACCCGTATCAGCGCTGCTTGCAAGCTGAACGGCATGAACTACTCCACCTTTATGCACGGCCTGAAGCTGGCCGGCGTGGAGATCAACCGCAAGATGCTCTCTGAGCTGGCTGTCCATGACGCTGCTGCTTTCACCGCTCTGGTGGAGCTGTCCAAGTCCAAGCTGGCCTAAGTTAAATCGCCAAATAAAAATCCACTCTCGAATGAGGGTGGATTTTTTTGTGTGTTGGCGAAAATCTTTGTGGCATACCGCACCAAAGTTTTCCCCGTGTGTCGTTCTGTGGGATGCGCGAAGCGCCTTGGCTCCCCTTGTCAGGGGAGCTGGATTTTTGCGTAGCAAAAAGACTGAGGGGTAGTCGGTCTCTCCCTCAGTCAGCCTGTCGGCTGACAGCTCCCTCGTCAGAGGGAGCCGAGGCGCCTGCGGCGCATTTTTTTTGTGTCCTGTTTGTGAATTTTCGTCCGTATGCGTTGCAGAATAGGCGGAAAATTGTCTATAATAATAGCAGCAGAACAAAAATGAGAAAGGAGCGCGCAAAATGGACGAGATGAACAACATGGAGTTTTTTACTGAAGCCCCTGCAAAGAAGACATCCCGCTACAGTGAGGCGGTGGTGGGCCGTGCACCACTGATGGCAAAGTGGCTGTGGGTGATGTTTTGGGCGAATATTGCCCATATCATCATCAACTTTATTAAAATTGAATCCAGTGCAGTGTATACGGCGATACAATCTATCCTTGTCACTATCTGTGTCCTTCTGATCTGCCTTTCCCTGTTTAAGATGCGGGTCGAGGATGGGCGCTACGGACGGGCAGCGCTGTTCCAGCTGATTCCCCTTGTGTTTAACCTCATCCCCTCACTGGTGATCGACTCTTACGATACGATGGTGTGGCTTTCTATTTTGGTTTCACTCATCTCTGCAGTTTTGTCACTCCTTGCCAGCTATAATGAGTTCCACGCCCACAGCTGCATTGTGGGTGGGCTCGACTGTAATTTGGGTGATCGGTGGCAGAAGCTGTGGGTGTGGCAGATCATCAGCATCGCAGGTACATTTATTGCTCTTTTCCTTACGGTGCTTGCGGCGGGATTTGGCGTTGTAGTGATGCTGATTGTTGCCATCTATGTGCTGGTGATCCAGATCATCTATCTCGTGACCCTCTATCGCTCCGCAAAAGCCTACCGTGCAGTGGCTGAGGAGGCTGTGGAATGAAGAAAAACAAAAATTTCTTTCTTGTGGTCTTGGCGCTGTGCGTGATTTACGGGGTGCTGGCGGTGGGTGTTCCGCTGGTTACGAAAAGCTATGAAACGGCGGAAGAAGGCATCGCCCGATATGTCGGGATAGAGCAGGAAAATGTATTACTTCTCACATCCCTGCAGGATGGCCAATACCTCTATACCATGTGGGAGAACACTGCCACAAAAGAGGTAGGGATGACCGTGCTGCAAAAGCAGCAGTGGCTTGGCCGTGCTCTTCTGCACCCCTGCATGGCATTGGGTACAGGCAAAACGCCGTATTTCGGTTGTTTCTGTACAATGAATGGCACTTATCCAAATGAAGAAAGTTTGATTGTTGTCGGTTGTGATAACCGCGAGAATGTGTTTGACTATTGTGAGTTGGAGATGACTCGATATGACGGAACGATCAACCACGTAAAATTGTCCTCGTGGACGGTGCATGTGCCCCTTACGGAACAGGCTATGCTGCAAGTTTACCGTTTTCCCGGCACCGTGCAAGGCTACGGCTATGGCTACGATCATGAGGGAAACCCCGTTACCACTGCAGGCGTAGACTTCGTGAAACATGGCTGGTAAAAAACAGGAAGGGTGAAGAGAAACTATGAAGAAAAGCATATTCGTTTTGCTCCTGCTCCTCGTTCTGTCCCTCACCGCCTGCGGGATTCCCTTCACGGAAGTGGAGCAAGAGGACGAGGGCTGTCCTGCGGACTTGGAGGCATTTTACTCTTTGGAGGAGTTCGTCTCCGCTATTGAAACCCAAGGAGACGGCGTAGCGCAGCTTGGCTCACTGAAAGCCTATTATGTGCCCACAAATATCCCTGAAGAGTACGGCTTGGGGAAAATCGTGGCGGGTGTTTCCGACATTCTCTTTGCCTATTACCCCGTGGAAGTGTTGGACAGCCAAGAGACCATGATGGAGGCAGAGGCAACGGGGAAGTGCTTCGAGTTCCTCTTTCGGCGGTGGGAGTTGGATGACCCCTTGAGCGGTATCATGGAACAGCTGGACAAGGGAAAGAGCGACTTCATTGATGGGAAATATCTCTTCGATGCCCCTACCCGCACCTATTACTGGGCGCAGGATGGCGCGGCATTGTCCATGACATTCCCTGCATCGTTTGATGTAACAATAGAAGAGGCCATCACTTACTGCCAAGCGGAAACGGTGGTGGTAGGAGCTGTCAAATGATAAACGCAGTTTCCGCTCAATAATAAAATTGAAAATCTCTCATTGCACTTTGTAGGGGCCGACGACTCTGTCGGCCCAATGCAACGGGCGGGCAGAGGCGCCCGCCCCTACAGTATTAGGCGAAAGACTTTAGACAAACACAAAACTCCACTCTCGTCAAGAGAGTGGAGTTTTTGTCGCTTATTCTTCGCTTTCTTCCTCTTCGACCTCTTCTACAGGGGGTGTCCAAGGCTCCATTTTTGCCACGCAGCGGTTGATGTTCTTCCCCGAGAGGTAGAACTTCCGCTCGTAGTCCGTCATGACACCCACAGGGCCGTCGGCATGGAGGTCGCGGGTCACCTCATGGAGAGACCAGCCGAACTGGGGGATCTCCTCCACCGACCACTCGAAGAGCTTGTCATTGTCGGTCTTGAAGTGGATCTGGCCGGCAGGGGAGAGGACCTTGCGGTATTCATTGAGAAAATTGTGGTGGGTCAAGCGGCGCTTGGCCTGATTCTTCTTAGGCCACGGGTCGCAGAAGTTAATATAGATGCGGGCGACCTCGCCGCTGTCAAACATTTCGCTCAATTTCGCCGCGTCACCGTCGATGAAGTAGACATTCTTAACACCGACATCCCGAGCGCGCTCCATGGCAACCACCATGGCATCGGGCACTTTTTCCACAGCGATCAGCAGCACATCGGGCTCGGCGGCGGCGGTCTCCACCGTGAAGCGACCCTTCCCGCAGCCCAGCTCCAAACGCACCTCTCGTGCCTCGGGCATGAGGTCGTGCCAGTGTCCCTTCTGAGCGCAGGGATCGGCAATGAGCCACGCACCGCAGGCGGCCATTCTCGGTTCTAAATTCTTCTTTTTACGCATCCGCATGGGCTTATCCTCCCGAAATTTCTCGGGTTATCATACCACAATTTGCACCCTCATGTAAACCAAAAATTTATCCCTTTAAAATCAAAAGGGAATTACCTTCAAAATGTGCAAAGAACGCCTGCAAGATTTGTGAGAAGTCCCAAAAAAGAAAAAGGTGTGTTAAGAGGGCTTGATAAATTTTAGACGATGTACTATAATGTAACCTGTATGAGGACGAGTGCGCCCTTTCGCCAAAATTTGGCAGTGGGCAACGCGTAAAAAGCAAGTTAGGAGGAGCAACCATGACGAATGTTTTGTTAGAAAAAAAGGGAAACATTGCTGTTGCTACCATCAACCGTCCCAAGGCTCTCAACGCGCTGAACAGCGAGGTTCTGGCCGATCTGGGCGAGCTGGTGGAGATCGTCAAGGCTGACAGCGAGATCCGCGCTCTGGTGCTGACCGGCAGCGGCGAGAAGGCTTTCGTGGCCGGCGCCGACATCGGTGAGATGAGCACGCTGACCGTGGCTGAGGGCGAGGCTTTCGGCAAGAAGGGCAACGATGTTTTCCGCGCACTGGAGGTGCTGCCTATCCCCACCATCGCCGCTATCAACGGCTTTGCTCTGGGTGGCGGCTGCGAGCTGTCCATGTCCTGCGATATCCGCCTGTGTTCTGACGCCGCTGTGTTCGGTCAGCCCGAGGTGGGTCTGGGCATTACCCCCGGCTTCGGTGGTACTCAGCGTCTGGCCCGTTTGGTCAGCCCCGGCATGGCAAAGCAGCTGATCTACACTGCTAAGAACATCAAGGCCGACGAGGCACTGCGTATTGGCCTGGTGAACGCCGTCTATCCCGCTGAGGAGCTGATGGCTGCTGCTGAGAAGATGGCTGAGACCATCGCCAAGAACGCTCCCATCGCCGTCCGCGCCTGCAAGAAGGCCATCAACGAGGGTCTTGAGCTGGGCATGGATGATGCCATCGTGCTGGAGGAGAAGCTGTTCGGTTCCTGCTTCGAGACCGCCGATCAGGTGGAGGGCATGAGCGCCTTCCTGGAGAAGCGTAAGCACGAGCCTTATCAGAATAAGTAAGTTAATTAACAGGGCAGTCGCTTTCCCAAGCGGCACACCTGATGATTAAAATGGGAACACCAAAAAATATATTAGGAGGAACGAACATGAAAGTAGCAATTTTTGGCGCCGGTACTATGGGTAGTGGTATTGCTCAGGTCTTCGCTGCAAAGGGCCACACCGCTCTGATGTATGCTTCCAGCGTGGCAAGCGCACAGCGTCATAAGGACAAGCTGTATGCTTCCCTGAACAAGAAGGTTGCTAAGGGCAAGATGGCACAGGAAGCCGCTGACGATCTGATGAGCCGCGTGCTGGTCGAGGAGTTCGAGGCTGCTGCTGATGCCGATCTGGTCATCGAGTGCGTTGCTGAGAATATGGCCACCAAGAAGGAACTGCTGGGTCGTCTGGATGCTATCTGCAAGGAAGAGACCATCTTCGCATCCAACACCTCTTCTCTGTCCATCACCGAGATGGCTCAGGGTCTGAAGCACCCCCTGGTTGGTATGCACTTCTTCAACCCCGTGCCCGCTATGAAGCTGGTCGAGGTCATTGCCGGTGCCAATACCCCCGCTGAACTGGTGGAGTTCATCAAGAACCTGTCTATCGAGATCGGCAAGACCCCCGTTATTGTCAACGAGGCTCCCGGTTTCGTGGTCAATAAGATCCTGGTTCCCTATTGCAACGAGGGCGTTTGCGTTCTGCAGGAAGGCGTTGCCTCCGCAGAGGATATCGATATTGCTATGCAGCTGGGTGCCAACCACCCCATGGGCCCCCTGCACCTGGGCGATCTGATCGGCTGGGATGTCGTTCTGAGCATCATGGACGTGCTGTATAATGAGACC
>CAYTOO010000109.1:0-5274 GCA_964439545.1 uncultured Oscillospiraceae bacterium
CACGAGGGCACGGTGTTCCCCGTACGCGAGAAGAACATCCCCCTCAACATCCGCAACACCAACGAGCCCGACAATCCCGGTACCATGATCCTCAGCGCCATTGAGGACGAGGCGGCAGATGACAGCTTCATCACCGGTATTGCAGGTAAGAAGGGCTTTTCTATCATCACCATCTGCAAGAGCGGCATGTCCTCCGAGCCGGGGACGCTGCTGAAGGTCTACACCATTCTTGCAAAGCATGGCATCAACGTGGAGTACGCCCCCTCGGGTATTGATATTATTTCGTTGGTGGTGTCCGCAGAGAAGATCGCACCGCGGCTCTACACCATTTTGGGCGAAATTCAGCAGGAGATCGATCCCGATTCTATTAAGGTGACAGAGCATATCGCCGTGGTGGCGGCGGTCGGTCGTAAGATGGCGTATCGCCCCGGTGTGTCCGGTAAGATTTTCGCGAAACTTGGTGAACACGGCGTGAACATCCGCATGATCACACAGGGCCCCGAGGAGTTGAACATCATCGTGGGTATTGAGGAGAAGAATTTCCAGCAGGCCATCTGCGTGCTGTATGACAGCTTTGTAAAGGAGAAGATTTAACAATGAAGAAATATAAGATCGGTATTCTTGGCGCTACGGGTGCTGTAGGCCAGGAAATGATGAAGATTTTGGAAGAGCGCAACTTCCCTGTGGAGGAGCTGCGCCCCATCGCCAGTGAGCGCAGCGCAGGTAAGAAGCTGCCCTTTATGGGCGGCGAGGTGGAAGTGGTAGCCGTGTCTGACGATGCTTTTGCAGGTCTCGATGTAGTGCTGGGTGCGGCGGAGAACGACATTGCCGAGAAGTACGCTGAGGCTATCGTGAAGGCGGGTGCGGTGTTCGTGGATAACTCCAGCGCTTTCCGTCTTCGCGAGGATGTGCCGCTGGTGGTGCCCGAAATTAACCCCGAGGATGTGAAGTGGCACAAGGGCATTATCGCCAACCCCAACTGCACCACCATTATCTCCATGGTGGCCATCAATGCCCTGAACCAGCTCTCCCCTATTGAGGCGATCATTGCCTCTTCCTATCAAGCGGTCAGCGGCGCAGGCGCAGAAGGCCCGAAGGAGCTGATGGCGGAGGTGGATGCCCTCGCCAAGGGCGAAAGCTATGAGCCCAAGGTGTTCCAGTATCAGATCGCCTACAACGTGATCCCCCAAATCGGCGGCGATGCCTTTTTCGGCTATACCTCCGAGGAGATGAAGATGCAGAATGAAGGCCGCAAGATTTTGCACCTGCCCGACCTCAAGGTCAGCTGCACCTGCGTGCGCGTGCCTGTGGTGCGCAGCCACAGTGTGTCTCTCGTGGTGCGGACGAAGGAGAAGATCAGCGTGGAGGCCGCCCGCGAGGCTATTGCCAAGGCAAAGGGCTGCCGTCTGGTGGATGATCTGGGGGCGAAGCGCTATCCCATGCCCCTGGAGACTTCCGATCAGGACATCGTGTTTGTGGGTCGTATTCGTGATGATCTCACCGATGATCGCGGCCTCAACCTGTGGTGCTGCGGCGATCAGGTGCGCAAGGGTGCGGCAACCAATACGGTGCAGATCGCGGAATTGGTGCTGGGACTGTAATTCCACGCAAAAACGAGCAAAAGGGGCGCAATTGCGCCCCTTTTTTCGTTGACGGCGGCGCGAATTCGGTGGTAGACTAAGGGCAAGAATACAAAAGGAGGGCTTACGTATGGAACGGTTTGATTTTTATTCCCCTACGAAGATTTTGTTCGGCAAGGGCCGCGAAGAAGAGGTCGGCGCACAGGTGAAGGCCTTTGGCGGCACGAAGGCTGTGGTGGTCTACGGCGGCAAGAGTGCGAAAGAGAGCGGCTTGCTGGGTCGTGTGGAAGATTCCCTCGCGGCGGCGGGGGTGGAGTATCTGTCCCTTGGCGGCGTGCAGCCCAATCCCCGCCTGTCCCTCGCCCGCGAGATGGTGGAGAAGGGCAAGGCCTTCGGTGCTGACTTTTTGCTCGCTGTAGGCGGCGGCAGCGTCATTGATACGGCCAAGGGCGTGGCACACGGCGTGGCGAATCCCGATGTGGACATTTGGGATTTCTGGATGGGTAAGGAGAAGCTGACGAAAACGCTGCCCATCGGCGTGGTACTGACCATTTCCGCGGCGGGCAGTGAGCTGAGCGACTCGGCAGTGCTGACGGACGAGGTGAACCATGCAAAGCGCGGCTTGAATTCCGATTTGCAGCGGCCTCGCTTTGCCATCATGAACCCCGAGCTTACCTATACGCTGCCGAAGTTCCAGGTGGCCTGCGGCGTGGTGGATATGCTGATGCACACGCTGGAGCGATATTTTAACCCTGTGACCTGCAATTCCCTCACCGATGAGATTGCCGAGAGCGTCATGCGGACGGTGGTGAAGTTTGGCCCCACCGCTGTTGCGGACAGCCATGATTATCAGGCAATGAGCGAGATCATGTGGGCGGGTGCATTGTCCCACAATAATCTGACGGGCCTCGGCAATGTGAAGGACTTTACCTGCCATCAGTTGGGTCATGAGATCGGCGGTATGTTCGATGTGGCCCATGGTGCGACTTTGTCCGCTGTGTGGTGTTCTTGGGCGCGGTACTGCCTCAATGTGAATCCTGCGCGGTTTACACAGTTGGGCGAGAAGGTGTTTGGGCTCACCAATAGCGGCGATGTGTACGCTGATGCCAACGCCGCCATCGATGCCGCGGAGCAGTTCTTTGCCGCTCTTGATATGCCTACGTGCCTTGGTGACCTCAACATCGGCGAGGTAAATGAGGAAGTGCTGGAGAAGCTCACCGATGGCTTTACCCGCGGGCGCACCCGTACCTTTGGTCAGTTCAAGAATCTCGATTATGAAGATGCCTTGACCATCTATTCCATGGCAAATCGCTGATGCAACAAAGCATTGCGTGACATTTTTAGCGGCAAGTGCTACGGTGGGAGCAGGAGGTGAGGCGCATGGTCTCGAAAAATCTTGTCGCACTGCGAAAGCGTGCGAACCTTACCCAAGAGCAGATGGCGGAAAAGCTCCATGTGACGCGGCAGGCCGTCAGCAACTGGGAGACGGGGAAGTGTCAGCCCGACATCGAGACGCTGACGGCGCTGAGCGAGGCGCTGGAGTGCGAGGTGACAGAGCTCATCTACGGGGCAAAGCCCGCGCCCTATCGGCGCTATGCCACGAAGTATATTGTGTGGACGGTGGTGCTGGGTATCCTGGCGATCCTGCTTGTTGTGGGAGAGTTGAAGCTCCTTCCATATCTGCATTATTTGAAGGGGCAAACGTATCTCCCACAGTATACCTTCTTCTACTATGTGGTGGTTCGTCCCATCGGTGTTGCCGCCATTGGTGCACTGGTGATTGCAGCTCTGTCTTTGTGGGCAGACCTGCGGCTGCCCAAACGGGTGCGTATCGCTTTACTGGTGGTGGGTGTGTTGAGCTTTCTTCCCTTCCCGCCCATGATCGATGCGTGGTTTACCCAAATTATTTTCTCTGCTTCGGGTCGGGCGTATCAATTTTCACTATGGCTCCTGCGGGATCAGCGGCTGCAGCTCTTTTCCGTTGTGCTGCCTTTTCTCGGGGGATTGAGCCTGTTTTGGAGCAGGAACAAATGAGCGAAGCAAAGACTTTTGAGCGCAAAAAATTACCATTTTAAGTACAGGGGAAGCAGTGTTGGTACTGCTTCCCCTTTCTTTTGTAATATTTTTCGGAAAGTAGGTTGACGGACGGGAAATTATCCTTTAGCATAAGTGCATAACAACTTTTCTGCGAGGAAAAGACTTGGAGGTAGACAATGTTAACTGTTAAGGAAAATCTGCGTGAAGTAATGACAGGCGGCAACCCCGACCGCTTTGTAAAGCAGTATGAATTTTTGAACCTGCTGGTGCCCGACACCTACTACATGGGTAACTATCCCGTGTTCCCCGGCGCTCCCGATGCTGTGGACCAGTTCGGCGTGACATGGACGCTGCCTGCAGGCCAGATGGGCGCTTTCCCCATCCATGATGACGAGCATCGCGTGCTGAAGGACATTACCAAGTGGCGTGAGCTGCTGCACAAGCCCTTTATCCCCGATGATCCCGGCTACTGGGGCATGCTCAACGGCATCGCCGCTCAGACCGACCGCGATAACCAGTATGTCTGCGCTGTGCAGACACAGGGCATTTTCGAACGTCTCCACGCACTGATGGGCATGGAGGATGCGCTGGCTAACTTCTATGAAGAGCCCGAAGAGGTCCATGATCTCATTAACTTCCTGGTGGAGTGCGAGTTGGACTTCGCCAAGGTGATGATCGAGAAGTGCCACATCGAGGCAGTGCTGCACCACGACGACTGGGGTGCAACGGAGAACTCCTTCCTCTCCCCCGCCATGTTTGAGGAGTTCATTCTGCCCGCCTATAAGAAGATCTACGGTTTCTATAAGGAGAACGGTGTGCTGGTGGTGCATCACAACGACGGCTACGGCAAGAACCTCGTCCCCTTCATGGTGGAGATGGGCGTGGATATCTGGCAGGGCTGCATCCCCACCAACGATGTGCCCGAGCTGATCGAGAAGTACGGCGACAAGATGACCTTTATGGGCGAGATCGAGACCCGTCTGCTGGATGTGCCCACTTGGACGCAGGAGATGGTGGCTGCCGAGGTGGAGCGCGCCTGCCGTAAGTGCGGCAAAAAGGCCTTTATCCCCTGCCTCACCGCAGGTATGCCCTTCACCGCTTTCGGCGTGGGCCCCGCTGTGGATGCTGAGATCGACCGCATGAGCAAAGAAATGTTCTAAGTCTTTTCCCTAATTGACAACAGGCACAGCAGTTTTCTGCTGTGCCTGTTTTTTCTCTCCCCCAGTCTTTTTGCTTCGCAAAAATCCAGCCCCCTCGTCACACCCGCCCGCAGGCGGGCGTGCGAGAGCGCAACCGCCGAAGGCGGCTCTTAGCGCGAAGCTGAGGGGGCCAAGGGCGCTGCGCGCCAATGTCAGGACCACCCGTATAACGGGTGGCCTGCTCTGGCCCTATAAGGGCCTGTTATTGGCCGCGCCTTAAGGCGCGGTGAAACGGTCTGCCGACCGCATACAATTACGAGCGGCCCCACCAAGTGGGGCTGCTTTTATTTGCTCTTGTTAGTCGGCTCACCCGTAAACGGGTCGTAATATTCCTTTATTGTAAGCTGATCCGATATCTTATCCTCTGCTAGTTGATTTCGGATGTACTCTGCAATCGCCTTCTTGTTTCTGCCTACCGTATCTACGTAGTATCCCTTGCACCAAAATTGCCGATTGCC
>CAYTOO010000110.1:0-5050 GCA_964439545.1 uncultured Oscillospiraceae bacterium
TGGGGCACTTGACCCATGCCATGCGGGCATTGCCGTAATCGGGCAGGAAGAAGGGGCCTTCAAACATCTTCTTGAAGCCGAACATCTCCTCCCACCATGCCACGGTGCGATCCAAGTCCGTTGCAAAGCAGGCAACGTGATGGGCGTGAACTTTCACAGGACAACTCATAACAAAACCTCTCCTTTAATGATTGATTTGCGGTGGTTTGATGATGTTATGGTAGCAAATTGTGCTGAAAATGTAAAATGCCGTATGGCGATAAAAGACCATAACAAAATTGTTATGACTGCCCATCACCCTCGTTGTTGCGGAGGGAAGAACCGGGCTGATCGTGGAACAGGAGGGTGATTTCGTTGACGAAGAGGGGAATGGCGGGGTTGGGGTTAGATTTGCGCCACGCAAGGCTCACAATGTGGCTGGAGGCGAGGGTCAAATAGCGGAAATCTTCGTTGGTGAGGTCACGCTGCCACACGTCCATGATGGCTACGCCCAAGCCGTTTTGCAGCGCCGAGAGCATGGATTCGATGTTGGGGACGGTGCGCACCTTGGGCTCGAAGCCGTAGGGGGCGCAGTAGCTGCGGACAAATTCGGGGGCGCGGGGCACTTCCTCCTCCGATACCACCCAAAAGATGTCATCCTTGAAGTCCGCCACCGTCATTCGCTCGCCATCGGTGCGCTGGCGGGAGGCGTGGTAGAGGAGGATGTGGGGGATCTCCGTCAAGGGCTGGATGGCGAAGTCATCATCGCGGTCAATGGTCACATCCAGCGTTAAGATCACATCCACCTTATCGCTGCGGAGGGAGGAGAGGAGATTTTTAAAGCCGCGGCTCTCGATGCCCACGGACACGTTGGGATAGGCGGCGTTAAAGCGGGTGATGAGCCGCGGCAGGAAGCCCGAGAGATTCCAGCCCGAGAGGTGTCCCATGGACACCGCGCCTGTCTGCGCCCCTGTTAAGTCCTTGGCTTTCTGCACCGTGGCGGCGAGGTCGTTGGCAAAGCCCGAGAACAGCTGATAGAACAGCTCACCCTCCGCCGTCAGCGCCGTTTTTCCGCGGGCGCGGTCGAAGAGGGTGAAGCCCAGGTCTGCCTCCAGCGCCGAGATTTGGCGGCTGATGGCGGGCTGGGTCACATATAGGGACTGTGCCGCCTTGGTGAAGCTCAAGTTCCGCGCCACGGCGAGGAAATATTCGATCTGCTGGCTGGTCATGTGGTCACCTCCCTTTTTCTTGGGTTATATTGTAGCAAGAAAAGGAGGAGAAGTAAAGAAAATGAATAGTGAATAATGAATAGTGAATAATGAATAATTGTCGTTTTTGGGGAAGCCTCTTGGTATGTTGTAGGGCGGCCTGCCCTCAGGCCGCCGTTTAACGGAGCGCCGCCGTATGCTGTGCGGCGGGGTGAGGGCACCCCGCCCTACAAAAAAGAGCGCAAGTCTCTTGCGATGTTGTAGGGGCGGTTATCAGCCGCCCGTCAACATACGAGAATATTTCGGCAAACGGCGGGCGATTAATAATCGCCCCTACGTCATCGCAAGGGGCTTTCCTTAGGATTTGTAGGGGCGGCAATCTGCCGCCCGCGGGCGGATGATATCCGCCCCTACGGGTTCTCGGGAAAGTCTCTTTAGTTAACATAATCCAATCATCCCCGCAGGGGACACCGAACGTCTTCACTATTACTTATTACCTATTACCTAAAAAAGAGTGCCCGTAGGCACTCTTTTTTCACTCGTTCCATTCTTTCACCTTATCCAGCAGCCAATTCGCTACCTTGTCCACGCCCTCGCCTGTTTTGGCGGAGATAAAGAGGACGTCAATTTGGGGGTTGCGCATCTTGGCGTACTCCACTACCTTCTCACAATCGAAGTCGAAGTAGGGGAGGACATCGGTTTTGTTGACCACCAGCAGCCGGCAGGTTTCGTACATGAGGGGGTACTTGAGGGGCTTGTCGTGACCCTCGGGGACGGAGAGGATGGTCATGTTGGCACACGCCCCTGTGTCAAACTCGGCGGGGCACACGAGATTTCCAACATTTTCCAAAATAACGAGGTCATAGGCATCGCTGCCCAACTCCCGCAAGCCCTGCCGCGTCATGTCCGCATCGAGATGGCACATGCCGCCCGTGTGGATCTGGATGGCGTGAACGCCAGCCTCCACCATGGCGCGGGCATCCACGTCCGAGTCAATGTCCGCCTCCATGACGGCCATGGAGAGTTGGCCGTCCAGCGCGGCGGCGAGACGGCGCAGGAACGTGGTCTTGCCTGCGCCCGGGGAGGACATGAGGTTTAGAAGGAAGGTCTTTTCCTCCTTCAGCTGTTGGCGAAGGCGCTGAGCATCGGCGTTATTGTCGGCGAAGATGCTCTCCTTGACCTCAATAATGCGTACAGTATCCATAGCTTTTCTCCTTATCAAAGCTTCAAGTGGAGGTTATAATCCGTGGCGAAGTAGGTCTGCAAGTCCTCACGCATGGGCATGGTCTGCTTGATTTTGATGGCCTCCACGCCGCAGCGGGACACACAGATACCGCAGCCCACGCAGCGCTCTTGATTGATGCTCACCTTGCCGCTACCGTCAAAGGAAATTGCCTTCACGGGGCAGCCGTTATGCTCCTTGGCGCAGAGGCGGCAGCCGATGCACTTACTTTTGTCGGGGACGGCTGTCCAGCCTGCGGGGTGGAAGCGGTGATACTCGGCGGGAGTGGCGTTGCGCGCCAAGCGCATGGCGATGCAGCAGCAGGGGCAGCAGAAGCAGATTTCTAAGAGCTTATCCATGATGTCGTTGCGGAGACCCCACAGCATCTGCTCCACTTCGATCCACACCGCCTGTCCCATCAAGCCCTGCCGCGCCGCTTCATCTACGCGGGCGCAGGCCTCTTCATAGGTGAACTCACGGCCTAAGTTGTGCTTGACCACCACTTTTGCCGCATCACCGAGGAAGAGACAGCCCAAACCGTGGGGATAGTCTTGACAGTCGTTGGCGCTGCGGCACAGGCACTCATCCATGCCCGCAATGTAGGAGACTTTTTTAAGGCTCTCCTTAATAAGCTCCATGGGGATGACGGTCTTTTCCCCCTTGTCGGTGACGTCCACGTTGAGGGGCATCACCACCGTGCCTGTGTGCATCTTCTCGTTGGGGGAGAGCTTGATGAAGCGCTTGTAGAGCTCCCCTTTCCAGCCCCCCTCCTTCATCCACACGGAGAAGCGGATGAACATGCGGTACAGCTTCAGCGCCAAAGGCCAGCGCTCGCGGCTCATGTAGATGACGTGGTCGAGAAGCCAGTTATAGATACCAAGGCCGTTGGGGTGATTCTTGTAGGGGGGAAAGCCCACTTCCTTGCGGTCAAGGCGCTCCTGATCGAGGTAGAGGACGTTGCCCTGCTCGTCAATGTTGGATTGCATCGTTTTCTCTTCCATAGCTGTGTCCTCTCAATAACCGATGTCGCGGATGACAAGTCCCGTGCCCTCCACGGGGTGGATGTGAAGGGCGGCGTTTTGCAGCAGGGGTTTGCCGTCAATGGCAACGGGGAATAATTTGGTGAGGTAGGCGGGGACGAAAGTGGAGCTTGTCCCCACATCGAGGGTGATGTGGCGGATGGCGGTGATGGAATTTTTCTGTGCTACCTGCTCCACCGTACGGACAATGTGCCGCAAAATGCCCAATTCGTGCATACTTCACCCCGAAAATTGATAATTTCTTAATGCTATTATGGGTGCAAAGGCACTTTTTGTCATGAAACAGATTGCCAGATTTGTTTCATTGTGATACAATGGATGAAAAGTGTATCATCCCCCAACCAAAGGAGGGCAAGTCTATGCTGAACCGCACCATGACCGCCATTGTTGCGGCCTTCAATCGCCTCATTGACCGCCACGATTTTCAGAAGATCTCCGTGGATATGATCATGAAGGAGGCATCTGTCAGCCGCTCCACGTTTTATCGGTATTTTAAGGATAAATACGATGTGATGAACAGCAATTTTAAGTCGCTGCTGGATTTCTATGTTGCCCCCGAGCGCAGCGCAAATTACCGCGACTTGTGCTATCATCTCTTCGCCTTCGGACAGGAGAATTTGAAGGTGTTCCGTCGGGCGCTGGAGACCACGGGGTTTAACTCCTTCAGCAATTTTATCTATGAATACTCCTACAAGATGGCGCTGGCCATCACCCGCTCCAACCGCGGCGGCGCAGGGTTCACCCCCGCCGAGGAGCTGCAGGTGGATGTGTTCTGTAACGGTATCTGCGCCGTGTATCGCAACATGGTCTATCAGCGCTATTCCCTCGACCCCTCCACCGCCGCCGATGCCCTCTATGAAATGATGCCCGAATCGTTGAAGCACTACTGGTGGACAAGCGGTGTGGAGATGATCGAGGAATAAAAAAAGAGCCCAATGGGAGGCACTTCGTAAGGAAGTTGCCTCCTTTGGTTTTTGTAATCAGCCGGAATGATTGAATTGCAAGGGAATAAATCATTATTGGAGGGTTACATAATGGAAAAGTATATCTATGACGAGAAGAACGGTCTTTGGTACGACCTGAATGGTGATTATTATATCCCCTGTCTGGAACTACCCGAAGAAGAGCAGCGACCAATAGGTATTTGGGGACAGCGGCACTTGCGGTATATCAAGCAGCATAGACGGGTGTTCTACACCAATTTGCTGACAAGCGGCAAATTGAACAGCTATCTTGCCGATCTGAACGAGGACGCCGAGGAAATGTTCTCTCGGCTGGTAGAACAATTATCTAATCGTGACGGCATAACCGAACAGCTTAAAGCAGAAGATCAGATAGAGTGGGTAAGAAGAACAACGGCTTGCCATGAACAAGCGCGAGAAATCGTAAATGCGGAATTGATATACGCATAAAACCGGATTTGCCATCTGCGGCTTTAACGCCGCAGATGGCAGTTATTGTTGACAAAAAAGCCCCGAAAACCGCTTTACAATCTGTCCAATAGCTTGTATAATTATATCATGATGAGATATGAATTTTTCCGAAAAAGACTTGACAAAAAGGGATGTTCACCAATAATTAATATGGACTGGACTGGACTG
>CAYTOO010000111.1:0-5043 GCA_964439545.1 uncultured Oscillospiraceae bacterium
GGTAACTGGGTGCCTTGGGACACTCTGGGCGAGCATCATCCCGGTGCATGGGGCAAGTGCCGCGTGTCTCACCGCGAGCTGGATGAGAAGCTGTCCACCGCTTACAACCCCGTCATGAAGCACGAGCGCGAGCTGAAGCTGGCTCCCGGCGAGATCGCACAGTGCGACATCGAGATCGTTCCCTCCAGCCGCTTCTGGCACAAGGGTCAGCGCATCCGCGTCCAGATCGCCGGTCACTACATCCGTGACGGCTGGTTCGAGCCCTTCTCCTGGGATACCGAGAACAAGGGTAAGCACGTCATCCACACCGGTGGTGAGTACGCCAGCTTCCTGCAGGTTCCCTACATTCCCCCCCGCTATAAGACCGTGGGCTACGACTATCGCTAAGTCGTAAAAACACACGGAGGGATGCTCCCTATCCCTTCACGTGAACATCATCCCTTCAATCGCCGGGGAGCATTTGCTCTCCGGCGATTTGGCGCTTGAAAAGAGAGTACGATATGACCGATGTGACCCTATATCTGCTAAATGCCCGCCTGCTGGCAGGCCATAAGGAGGAGGCGCTGTGCCGCCTTTCGCCCAATCGCCGCGCCGTGGCCGAGCACATGCTGGAGGAGAAGGATTGTCTTCTTCAGTGCGCTGCAGGTGCGCTGCTGCGCTATGGGCTGGGTGTGAAGGACGAATCTGTGTTCTCTATTGGGGAGTACGGTAAGCCCTCTCTGCCCCAAGGCCCCGAGTTCAACCTCTCCTATGCCGGTTCTTATGCTGTGCTGCTGGTGGGCAGCGACTTGCCTGTAGGCGTGGATATTGAGCCCGCCCTGCGACCCGATGTGCTGCCTCGCAAAATGCTGACGGGGGAGGAGATGGCGTGGCTGGAGGAACACACCTCCGGCGCGGACTACTGTCTCCTTTGGACGCGGCTTGAGAGCGCTTTGAAAGCTGAGGGCTGCGGCCTTGCCTTTACCCGCCGTGATTTCTCCCTGCTGAAAGGGGAGGAGCCGTGGTACTGGGACAGCCGCACCCACGATGGACATGTCGTTACCTGTGCCGCCGCCGCACCGCTCCAGATTGCGGTGAAAGTTCTGACGGCGGAGGACGTATTACAAGACTAAAAAACTAGGAAGGAAAATTTAACTATGGCTAACATTCTGAATAAGATTTATGAGAAGGCCAAGCTGGCTCCCCAGCGCGTGGCATTCCCCGAGGCCGACAACGAGAAGATCATGCAGGCCGCTTATGAGTGCGCTACCGAGGGCTACATCCTGCCCATCATGGTGGGTGACGCTGCCGCTCTGAAGGCTCTGTGCGCTGAGCGCGGCTACGATGAGCGCGTGTTCTCCTTCGTGGACACCACCGACGAGGCTGTCAAGGCTGACCTCATCGCCAAGTATCTGGCTCTGCCCACCTGCGAGCTGAGCGAGAAGGCTCTGAACCGCCGCATGAAGAATACTCTGTACTTCTCCGTGGTCATGCAGGCTCTGGACGAGGCTGACGTTACCTTCGCCGGCATCGACTACAGCACCGGCGACGTGCTGCTGGCTGCTCAGAGCGTCATCGGTATGCAGGAGGGCGCAACCATCTCCTCCATCGGCATCTGCGATATCCCCGGCTACGAGGGCAGCGAGGGTTCTCTGCTGGCTATCGGCGACAGCGCCGTGTGCACCAACCCCGACTCCGAGCAGCTGGCCTCCATCGCCATCAGCGCCTGCGACACCGTCAAGGCTCTGCTGGACTGGGAGCCCCGTGCCGCTATGGTCTGCTACTCCACTAAGGGCAGCGGTTCCGGCGAACTGATCGACAAGGTCATCGATGCCGCCCGTATCGCCAATGAGCGCCGTCCCGATCTGGCCATCGAGGGTGAGTTCCAGCTGGATGCCGCCATCGTTCCCGCCGTGGCCGCCAAGAAGGTCAAGGAGGAGAGCAAGGTTGCCGGTAAGGCCAACGTCCTCATCTGGCCCGACCTGAACGTGGGCAACATCGCCGTGAAGCTGATCCAGCAGTTCGGTAAGGCCGATGCTTACGGCCCCATGCTGCAGGGCTTCCGCAAGATCGTGTGCGACTGCTCCCGCGGCGCTCCCGTGTCCGAGCTGAAGGGCAACATCGTGATCTCCGCCGTCCGCGCTGCGGGCATGAAGAAGTAAGTCATGCAGTGGCAGGAAACCCTGCTGCGCCGTGAAGACGGCTGCAGCTTCTACTGCCGCACCATGGGCGAGGGTCAGCCTCTGCTGCTGATCCACGGCGCCGCGGTGGACAGCGAGTTCTTTTTGGAGACGGGAGCTATCCTTGCCCAGCACTACCGTGTCATCATCTACGATCGCGGCGGCTATGGCCGCAGCGTGGAGGAGACAGAGGTGCAGATCGACGATTGCGCCGAGTACTTCAACCGCCAGGGTGACGACGCCGCTTACGTGGTCAGATCTCTCGTCCCCGGTGAGAAGGCACTGGTCATCGGCTGCAGCTGCGGCGCTGCCGTGGCAGGCTTCTTTGCCGCCCGTCATCCCGACATGGTAGAGCGTGTGCTGATGCACGAGCCTCCCATCTATGCCCTGATGGAGGACGATGTGGAGAGCTGGGGCCTTATCAACAGTGTCATCGAGGCGCTGGATAAGGGTAAGTACAACCGCGCCCTCAATCGTTTTCTGCTGTTCCTCCACTCCAGTTCCTCCTCCAGCGAGAAGGAGATGACGGAGACGGAGATGGACAACTTTATGATCAACGGTATGCTCTTTGTCCGCCGCGAGTTCCGCCACGGATTTGATCAGGCCATGATGATCCCTCCCCTTAGCGCCGAGACCCATCCCGCCCTCATGTGGGGCAATGCAGGTGTGGGTACGCCTCTGGTGGAGTGCGCTCACCGCGTGTCCAAGGCGCTGGATTGTCCTATCTACGAGATTGGCGGCGGTCACAATGCCGCCCGCGAGATCCCCGAGGACTTCGCTCGGGACGTGTTGCCGCTCCTTGCACTGCGGTAAAAAAGAAATCTCCCTTTTTGAACAAATGACGGATGCTTTTATCGGCATCCGTCATTATTTTTTCTTGATTTTCCGACCTTTGTCGGATATACTATGGGGTAAGAAAATGAAAGCGGGAAGAGGAGGGATTCCTATGACCAAGGAAAAGATGCAGCAGGAACTGGACCGCGCCAAGCGTGAACTGTTTACGGCGCTGCAATCGAAGCACTCTTTGCAGCACTATATGCGTATTGCCTATGATGTGGTACATCTGCCTATGACCTTGTGTGACACCAGCTTCGGCGTCATGGCTGCCGTACCCTCTCCCACCGTCATGGCACCCGATGACTTCGACATGATGAACGGCAAGCAGTATCTGAAGCTTGACCTCTCCGAGGAGATGGAGCAGAAAAACCACATGGCACATATCATGGAGTCCTATCGCCCCTTCGTGTGCCGCGACTCCCGTTTCCCCAATGAGATTTTGTTCCAGCCCGTCCGCATTAACCGTGCCGTGGTTGCCTACGTGTTCTCCCCCGGCCGTGAGAGCGGATTTACCCCCTTGGATTTGGAGGTGGTGGAGTATCTCGGTCAGGTGCTGGCCATCGAGATGCAGAAGAACGATGCCTTCGCTGTGGAGAGCGGCTTGAAGTATGAGTACTTCCTGCAGGAACTCCTCAATGGCCATTTCAGTTCTGACGAGTTCGCCGAGCGCCGCCTCCGCCAGCTGAATCGTAAAGCCCAGCCTTACTACTTCATGCTGTGCTTTGCCTTCGACGATCCCGAGAATGTCCACGCTGCCAGTAAGTATTACTACGACCAGCTCTTGAGCATCTTCCCCGAGGGTATGGTGGGTGTGGTACAGGGAAAGTTGTGCCTGCTGCTGCCAAGCAGCGAGCCCCGTCCCTTCCGCGACCGTGATCGCCAGGCGTTGGAGAAATTCCTGGAGTTTAACTGCATGATCTGCGGCGTCAGCTTTTACCATACTTCTTTGCTGGATATTAAGTACGCCATGGAGCAGGCCGAAGCTTGCCTGGAGAGCTTTACGGACAATGTCCGCATCTACGACTATGAGCAGGAGTACGTCAACCACATGTTCTCCCGCCATGACCGCGACCGTATGCGCTCCAAGATCTTCCCTGATATTCGTATTATTGCAAGCTATGATAAGAAGTATCGTACCGACCTTCTGCAGACACTGCGCACCTACATTTCCTGCGGACGCAGCGCCTCGGCGGCCTCGGAGGCACTCCACATTCATAAAAGTACCTTTTTCTACCGCATGAACAAGATCGCGGAGATTCTGGATGTGAACATTTACGATGCCGACCGCCTCTTTGCCTACGAGTTTTCCTTCCGCATGATGGACTTCTTGAAGCGTCGCGGAACGGTGGATAGCGGCGATTTTGTATAATCACGAAACTTTTCCTACAAACGTTGCAAAATACGACATTTAGCACCCTCTAAATTTGACAGCCATCGGATGACGAATCCGATGGCTTTTTTTATAATGTATATGATAATGCACAAATTGGGCTAGTATGTTTACCTTTTTTGTATAAATTCTACATTTTGTTAGGTTTGTATAAAAGTTGAACACTGTGCCTGAAAGTGCAGGAGAAAAACCCAAGTACAGTACGTCGTAGTTCAAAACGGCTTCGATGCCGTTTTAACGTAAAACCCTAAGGAAGAGACCCCAAAAAATTATTTTTTTAAGGAGAATACTGTCATGAAGAAGATGGAAGCTGATGTCATCGTCGTCGCAGCCGGCCTTTCCGGTCTGTCCGCTGCTGCTACCGCCGCTGAGAATGGTCTGAAGACCCTCGTGTTCGAGAAGAGCAACAACACCGGTGGTGCCGCCAACATGGGTATGGGCCCCCTCGGTATCGGTTCCCGCATCCAGCGCGCCTCCATGGTCGCTCTGACCCCCGGTGAGGCTTTCCGTAAGCACATGTTCTACACCCACTACAATGTCAACGCCCGTCTGGTTCGTGACTATTACTTCAAGTCCGGCTCCACCATCGACTGGCTGGAGGATACCGTTGGTGTTCAGTTCGCCGGCGTTGAGCGTATGTTCACCGCTCCCGAGGAT
>CAYTOO010000112.1:0-4974 GCA_964439545.1 uncultured Oscillospiraceae bacterium
TAACCGTATGAACACCTCTGACCGTGAGACCTACGGTTATTTGCAGCTGGATACCACCATCTACTATTCTCTCTATATCGAGGGTAAGGATAAGACCGACTTCGACTTGGAGAAGGATACGCCCTACAACACCTATATGTACAAGGGTCTGCCTGTTGGCCCCATCTGCTGCCCCGGTATCAGCTCTATCCGCGCCGCAGTGTATCCCAACGACACGAATTACTTCTACTTTGCCGCAGGTAAGGATGGTGTGAACCACTTCTTCGAGACCTACAACGACCACATCAACTTCGTCAACAGCGACATGTATCAGCCCGACTAATGAACTGGAAAAAGCCTGAATTGCTTGCCCCTGCAGGGGATATGGAAAAACTGAAAATGGTTGTGGCCTACGGCGCAGATGCTGTCTATTTGGCAGGTACTTCCTTCGGCATGCGCTCTTTTGCAGGCAACTTTACTGATGAAGAACTCACCGCCGCTGTGCGCTACGCCCATGACCACGGGGTCAAGACCCATGTGACCGCCAACACCATGCCCCGCAGTGGCGAGGTGGACTTGCTGCCCGCCCACTTGGAGCGGCTGGACGCGGCGGGTGTGGATGCCCTTATTATCGCCGATCTCGGCGCATTCACCATGGCGGGAAAGTATGCCCCCCACTGTGAGCGCCACATCAGCACACAGCAGTCCATCGCCAACTACGCTGCGGCACAGAGCTGGTTTGACTTGGGTGCAAAGCGTGTGGTGCTGGCTCGTGAGTTGAGCCTTGCCGAGGTTGCTGAGGTGCGCCGCCGCACCGATCCTCAGCTGGAGATCGAGGTGTTCGCCCACGGCGCTATGTGCGTGTCCCACTCGGGCAGATGCCTCCTTTCCAACTATATGACGGGCCGCGATGCCAACCGCGGCGCTTGCGCCCAGCCCTGCCGCTATCAGTACGCGCTGATGGAGGAGAAGCGCCCCGGTGAATATTTCCCCGTGTTCGAGGACGAAACGGGGACGTACATCATGAACTCCCGTGACATGTGCATGATCGACCACTTGGACGATCTCATGGATGCAGGTGTGGATTGTCTGAAGATCGAGGGCCGTGCCAAGTCCGCCTACTATGCCGCCATTGTCACGGGTGCGTATCGCCATGTATTGGACGATGTGGTGGCAGGCCGTCCCATTGACCCCGTTTGGCGGGACGAGGTGGAGCATGTGTCCCACCGCCACTATGCCACGGGCTTTTTCTACGGCCCGCCGGGTCAGTACTATGAAAACTCCCGCTACATCCGCGATTGGCAGATCTGCGCCGTGGTGACGGATTGCGACGAGGATGGCATGGCGACGCTGAGCCTCCGCAACAAGTTCGCCGCAGGGGATGTGCTTGAAGTGGTGGGCCCCGACACCAAGCCCTTTACCATCACCGCCGCGCCCATGGTGGACAGCGAGGGCAACGAGCTTACCGAGGTGAAAACGCCTCAGATGGTATTCCGTATGCGATTGCCCAAGGCCGTGCCCCCCATGAGTTTCGTGCGCCGCGCCGCCGACTTGAGCGCCAAAGACTAAGGACAAAAAGAGAGACTGGGACAGTTTCTAATAAGACGGTTTGAAAACATGGCTGTTACAATGTTGGTAACAGCCGTGTTTTTATATAATATATTGACATTCTTCGATGTAACAAGTATACTATGGATAGATTAAAGTCATGAAATGTGAGGTAAACAAATGGCATCTGAATATGTTGATAACGCAAGAGTATTCAAAGCATTTTGCGACGAAAACCGTCTGCGTATTTTGGAACTGCTTCGTAGCGGAGAAAAATGCGCTTGCGTGTTGTTGGATGACTTCCACATTACACAGTCCACACTCTCTCACCATATGAAGATTCTTTGCGATTCGGGCGTTGTTCGAGGCCGAAAAGAAGGCAAATGGGTACATTACTCCATTGATCCGGATGGTGCTGAAAGCGCAATACATCTCTTAAAACAGCAACTCACATTGAAAACTCAATGTGAAGCAGCAAAAACCTGTTGCGCAGAAGAAGAGAAATGAGCCATCTAAAAAGATGGCTTCTCTTAAACACTAAATATCGATACTTTTAAATGCGTGAATATAGAAGGGGTTTTTATGGAAGCATTAAGAACTGCCTGGGATTTCTTTCAGTCAGAGATCTTAGGTATGCAGTGGCTGAGCCGCTTGATTGGTAGCATTGTGGAGGAAGTTGGTCTTGATCCGACAAGCCGTGTAGGAGGAAGTGTTCAGTTTTTCTTGTATGATTGTATCAAGATCATGGTACTGCTGTGTGTGCTGATCCTGGTGATCTCTTACATTCAGAGCTATTTCCCGCCGGAACGCACAAAACGCATTCTTGGGCGTTTTCACGGAGTCGGTGCAAACTGTGTAGCTGCTTTGTTGGGAACCGTTACGCCGTTCTGCTCCTGTTCCTCTATTCCGCTGTTTATTGGTTTCATCAGTGCCGGTCTACCGTTAGGTGTGACATTTTCTTTCCTGATTTCCTCTCCCATGGTGGACTTGGGAAGTTTGGTACTGCTTATGAGTATCTTTGGCTGGAAGGTTGCCGTTATCTATGTTGTGCTTGGTCTGGTGGTTGCAGTTGTCGGCGGCACGATGATCGAAAAGCTGCATCTTGAAAATGAGGTCGAGGAGTTTATCCGCAAGGGTAAGAATGTGGATGTTCCGCAGGAAGAACTGACTGTCAAAGATCGTTTGCAGTACGCTTGGGAACGGGTTGTATCCACGGCTAAGAAGGTGTTCCCCTATGTATTGGTAGGTGTCGGCATTGGTGCCATCATCCATAACTGGATACCTGAAGAATTTATTATAAAACTGCTTGGCTCTGGTAATCCCTTTGGTGTGATTCTGGCCACCATCGCAGGTGTTCCCATGTATGCAGATATTTTTGGTACGATCCCCATTGCGGAAGCTCTGCTGGCAAAGGGCGCACAGCTTGGTGTTGTGCTGTCATTTATGATGGGTGTGACTACCTTGAGCCTGCCCTCTATGATTATGCTGCGCAAGGCCGTGAAACCGAAGTTGCTGGGTATCTTTATTGCGATTTGCACCATTGGCATCATTGTTGTAGGGTACTTCTTCAATGCGATTACCCCTGTAATTATCTAAAATATTTTAATTAGGAGGATGATCATTATGGCACTGTTTAATTTTGGTAAAAAGAAAGAAGAAAAGAAGGCTCCCACTTGCTGCTGTGGTGCCGCTCCCAAGGTGGAAGAAAACATTCTCTGCTGCGGTAAGCCTGTGGAGGGTATCTGCTGCATTAAGGTTTTAGGTGCAGGCTGCAAGTCCTGCCATGAGCAGTATGAGTATGCAAAAAAAGCTGTCAGCAATCTTGGCCTTGGTATTGAGGTAGAGTATCTCACCGACATGGAAAAAATTATGGAATTTGGTGTGATGTCTATGCCTGCCATCGTGGTCAATGACAAGGTGGTTGCCTTTGGCAAGGTGTTGAAAACTGCGGAAGTAGAGAAACTGCTGAAGGTTTGATTCTATGAAAACAGCGGGGTTCGCGTAGCGTAGAGTAAGATGCTGCCATGGTACCAATGTGTGACTTCCGTGAACTCTGCAAAAAACGGGAAGTGGCATGACGAAATTATATTGCTTCCCGTTTTTTGCGATACTTTTTTATTAGCTTGTACACGGTATCCACCTTACGCATTTACGGACAGAACGGTGTTTTTGCCAGCGCGTAGTTGTGATATTGCCTAAATTTACGAAATTTTCCCGTTGACAATGACGAAAGATATGGTAAAATATCATATGTTGATATTGAAAGCGATGAGGAAACCAGTTCGCCCGTGCCGCCCAGAGCGAGAAGGGGATAGTGCAAGCCCTTCGGGACAGGCTAAGCGAACAGCCATTTCCGAGCTGACAGCGATGAGTTGTCCGATTTGTCCCCGATAGAGGACTTCTGAGATGGCGGCATTTGCCGTCAAATTAGGGTGGTACCGTGAAGCTGCGCTTCGCCCCTATGTGTGGGGCGGGGCGTTTTTTGTTTAGATTATCAATCAAATTTATAATACAAAGGAGAACAACACTATGGCTCATCCCTATCATGGTCTCAACGAGCTGCGCGAGATGTTCCTGCGCTTCTTTGAGACGAAAGACCATCTGCGTCTGCCCAGCTTTTCCCTGATCCCCCAGAACGATGCCAGCCTCCTGCTCATCAACTCCGGTATGGCGCCCATGAAGCCCTACTTCACCGGCGAGCAGGTGCCTCCCCGCCGCCGCGTCTGCACCTGCCAGAAGTGCATCCGTACCGGCGATATTGAGAACATCGGTAAGACCGCACGCCACGGCACCTACTTTGAGATGCTGGGTAACTTCTCCTTCGGCGATTACTTCAAGCGCGAGGCCATTCACTGGTCTTGGGAGTTCCTGACCTCCCCCGAGTGGGTGGGTCTGGAGCCCGATCGCCTGTACCCCTCCGTGTTCGAGGGTAACGAGACCACTCCCGCCGATGACGAGGCTTTCGACATTTGGAACAAGGAGATCGGCATCCCCGCCGACCATATCTTCCGCTTCGGCAAGGCCGACAACTTCTGGGAGCACGGCTCCGGCCCCTGCGGCCCCTGCTCCGAGATCTACTATGATCGCGGTGAGGAGTACGGCTGCGGCAAGCCCGACTGCACTGTGGGCTGCGAGTGCGACCGCTATATCGAGGTGTGGAACAACGTTTTCTCCCAGTTCAATAACGACGGCAACAACAACTACACTGAGCTGAGCCAGAAGAATATCGATACCGGTATGGGTCTTGAGCGTCTTGCCTGCGTGTGCCAGAACGTGAAGAGCCTCTTCGATGTGGACACCGTCATGAACATCACCAATAAGGTCTCTGAGATCACCGGCGCTCACTACGGTGAGAGCGACAAAAAGGATGTGTCCCTGCGTATCATCACCGACCACATCCGCTCCTCTGCCTTCATGATCTGCGATGGCGTGCTGCCCTCCAACGAA
>CAYTOO010000113.1:0-4934 GCA_964439545.1 uncultured Oscillospiraceae bacterium
GAAAGATTCCCCACAGATTATATAAAAAGACGCCTTGCGGCGTCTTTTTTGCTATCACACCCAGCCCATCAGCTGGACGAAGGACCACAGGAGCTTGCAGCCGTAGAAAATAATGACCACGCCGCAGACCTTGTTGATGATGTTGAGGATCTTCTCGTTGAACTTGGCGCTGAAGAGGGAGATCACCGTGGAGATGCCCAAGAACCACAAAATGGAGGCGCTGGCAAAGCCGCCGATGAAGAAAGCGTCCGTCCCCGCAGGGAGGGATGCGCGGAACGCGCCCAGCATCATAGTGCCGTCAATGATGGCCTGAGGATTGAACCACGTGACCACGCAGGCAGAGGAGATGACCTTCCAAATAGGCACGTTCACATCCTTGCCGCCTTCCATGGAGGCCTTGGAGCGGAGAAGTCCGATGCCGATCCAGATGACGATCAAGCTGCCGATGCCCAGAATCACTTTCTGCAGCCAAGGCAGGGCGGACATCAGCGCGCCCACGCCCAAGAAGCAGGCGAGACCGAGGGTGATGTCGAAGAAGATGACGATGAGGGCCGTTAAATACACGCGGCTGCGCTTTTGGGTCAGCGCTGTGTTGATGACGAAGAGGTTTTGCAATCCGATGGGTGCCACGTAGGCAAGACCCATGGTGAGACCCTGCAGATAGATGTTCATACGCGCTTGCTCCTTTTGATTTTAGAAATGAGACAGCAGGTGAGGAACACCAGCAGATTGACCACCACCACCGATGCGCCCACGGGGGTACTGACGAGGTAGGAGGCGGTGAGGCCGATGCAGAAGGACAGCACCGACACCACGGCAGACATGAGTACCACGCCGCGGAAACTCTTAAAGATGCGCATGGCGCTGAGTGCAGGGAAGATGACCAGCGCGGAAATGAGCATGGCACCCATGAGGCGCATGCCCAGCACAATGGTGAGTGCGGTGAGGATGCTGAGGAGGGTGTTGTAAAAGCCCACATTCACGCCCGTGGCGCGGGAGAAGTTCTCGTCGAAGGTGATGGCAAAGAGGCTGTGATAGCACAGGGCGAACATGGCGATGACGAACACCGCCAGCACCACAGAGAGGGCAACGTCGGCGCGATCCATGGCGAGGATAGAGCCGAACATATAGCTGTCCACATCGGTGGTGAGTCCCGTGGTGAGGGAGGTGACGATGACACCGATGGCGAGGGCGGAGGCGGACACCACGGCGATGGCGGCATCAGCGCCAATGCGGCTCTTTTCCGTCATGCGCAGCAGGCACAGGGCCGCCACGATGACCACGGGGATGGACACGGGCAGGGGTGCCCAGCCGCAGGCCACGGCGATGGCCAGCGCGCCGAAGGACACGTGGCTGAGGCCGTCGCCGATCATGGAGTAGCGCTTCAGCACCAGTGGCACGCCGAGAAGTGCGGCGCAAAGAGCTACCAAGATTCCCACCACGAAGGCGCGGAGGATGAAGGGATAGGTAAACATTTCAAGGAGCAGCATCATACCCTGTCACCTCCAAACTTCTTGCCGTAGGGCGAGGCGAGGTAATCGGCGGCTGCGCCGCAGAACCAGCCCTTTTGTCCTGCGTGGAGGATGGTGTCGGCATAGCGAAGGGCGTTTTGTATATCATGGGTTACCATGACGATAGCGAGTCCCTCGCTGCGGTTGAGGTATTGCAGCGTGCGGTAGAGGTCGTGGGCGGCAGCGGGGTCGAGACCCGTCACAGGTTCATCGAGGATCAGCAGTTCTCCTGCGGCGCACAGTGCGCGGGAGAGAAGCACACGCTGCTGTTGACCGCCGCTGAGTTCACGGTAGCACTTGTTCTTCAGTTCCAAAATGCCTAGTTTGCCCATGTTCATGAGGGCGCGGGATTTCTCCGCGGGAGTGTAGAAAAAGCGCCTGCGGCCGTTCAGGAAGCCTGAGAGTACCACTTCATAGACGGTGGCGGGGAAATCTTTCTGTGCGGGGGTTTGTTGGGGCAGATAGCCGATTGCGCCGTGGCGCAGGGAGTTGTCCAGCACGATTTCGCCTGCCATGGGCTTCAGTAGACCCAGTAGGCACTTCAAAAGGGTGGACTTACCGCTGCCATTCTCGCCCACGATGCAGAGGTACTCGCCGCTATGGACTTGGAAATTCAAATGAGAGCCGATGGCGTGTCCCTCATAGCCGAGGGACACATCGCGGCAATCGATCAATAGCTTGTCTTTCATGCAAGTCCCTCCTTCAGAGAGTCTACGTTCTTCCACATGAGGGAAAGATACGTTGCGCCGCCGTCAAATTCCTGCCGCGAGACTGTTTGGCAGGAGTGGAAGGTCAGCACCTTGGCATCGGTGGTCTCAGCGATGGCGTTGGCGATTTTCTGAGAACTGAGTTCGATGGTATAGACCACGGGGAGGTTTTCCTCCGCGACCTTGTCGATAAGGTATTTCATGGTACCTAAGGACGGCTCTGTATCGCCTGCACAGCCGTGGAAAGCGGCAGAATAGGTGAGGCCGTACTCAGCGCAGAAATACTGTAGGGGGAAGCGGTCACCGAACACCATGGTGTTGCGATTACCTGCGGCAACTACATCGCGAAAAGCTTCATCAAGAGCCTGCAACTCTGCGAGAAAGGCCGCCAAATTGGCCTCGTAGTCAGTACGGTGGGCGGGGTCAGCATCGCACAGGGCATCACAGATGGCGCGACAGAGATCCTGCGCCACCACGGGGGAAGTCCACACGTGTTCATCGTAGGCCAACTCTTCGTGGTCGTGATCGTGGTGATCTTCGCCCTCTTCATCGTGGTGATGCTGATGGACGGAGGTCTCCATACCCTCCACGGATTCCTCTGCCAAAAGGGGCGCATGCTCCATCATGGCGGCGGTGACGGCAATATTCTCACCTGCGGATTCCAAAATCTCCTCTACCCACAGTTCACTCTCGCCGCCGTTATAGAGAAACACATCACATTTGGAAAGACGCACCACATCCAAAGGGGTAGGCTCGAAGCTGTGTACCTCGCGGCCTGCGGCAATGAGGAGAGAGGGCTCTACGTGCTCGCCGCCGATTTGACGGGCAAAATCATAGTAGGGGAAACAGGAGGCCATGACCTGCAGCTTGCTCTCGTCATGTTGCTGCGTATCCTGCGAGCAGGCGCACAGAGAAAGAGGGAGAATTAGTGCCAAAATCAGCGCAAAAATCCGCTTCATCCCTGTTTCACCTGCCTTTCAAAGTATCATAACAATTTATTATACCATTTGTAGCACCGTGGCGCAAGGGCAGGATTCTTTAGAGTATGTTTACAATTGGGTAGTTGAAAAAGTTTTTGGCCTGTGGCATAATAGGCATACTATCGTTTTGGAGGTATGGAATGAAAAAACTGTTGTTCATTGTGAACCCCAAAGCGGGGCGTACCCGTTCCCTCGCACCTATGTTCAATGTGATGGCGCGCTTCTCTGAGGCGGGCTACATCATCAAGCTGGTGGTCACCGAAAAGGGCGGAGATGCGCGCCGCGCCGCAGCCCAGATGGGTGAGCAGTTTGACTTGGTGGTCTGTGCAGGTGGTGACGGTACGCTGAATGAGACCCTTAACGGTTTGATGAAGCTGGAGAATGCACCGCCCGTGGGCTATATTCCCCACGGCAGCACCAATGATTTTGCAACCTCCTTGGAAATTCCCGATGATCCCGTGCTGGCGGCAGCCGCCATCTCCTGTGGGCGCACCCGTCCATTGGATTTGGGGCGGCATAACCAGCGGCACTTTGCCTATGTGGCCTCTTTTGGTGCCTTTACCCGTGCATCCTATTCCGCTACACAGGCGGCGAAGAACGCGCTGGGGCACTTGGCTTACATATTCGAGGGGCTCAATAGTCTCGATTCTCTCCGCCCCTACCGCTGCCGCATTGAGGCGGACGGCGAGGTGTTTGAGGGAGAATATATCTTCGGCGGTATCTGTAACTCCACCTCTTTGGGCGGCCTTGTGAAGCTTGACCCGAAGCTGGTGAAAATGGATGACGGTAAGTTTGAGTTGCTGCTGCTGCGGATGCCCAAGACACCTGCGGAGTTGACAAACCTTATTAGCTCTCTTACAAAGATGGAGTACAACGAGCCCGGTGTCATCTTCCGCCATGTAAAGTCTGTGGTGGTGACTACGGAGGAAGACTTGCCCTGGTCGCTGGACGGCGAGTTTGCCGCCAGTGAGCCGCGGGTGGAGATCGAGTGCATCCATCATGCGTTTAACATCGCCTATTAAAAAACGACAAAAAAATCGGAGCCGATTGGCTCCGATTTTTTCTTGCTTTAAGTAAATTGTTTCTTAGAAGAAGGAATCGATCTGACCCCACAGGATGAGGAGCATGCACAGAGGAGTGATGATCTTGGTGCAGATTTTGAAGAAGCCGTAGCTCTTCATCTTGTTGCCCTCCTGCTCGCACTCCTCCTTGACCAGATCGGGACCAACTTCCCAGCCGATCATCAGGGACATCAGCAGTGCGCCCAAAGGCATCATGATGCCCTCGGACAGCATGTCGAAGAAGTCAAGCCAGTCAGCAGCCCATGCGCCATAGTTCTCCAATCCGAGTAGCGCCGCCGGGTGGATGCCGGCACCGCCCAGACGGTCAGCGGAAACCAGGATGCAGCCCAAGCAAACGAAGATCGTGGCGATGAAGGTGTACTTCTTACGCATATCGCCCTTGCCCTTGGCAGCGGCTGCGTCGACAAAGTGAGCCACGATGACCTCCAGCAGGGAGATGGAGGAGGAGATAGCGGCGAAGACCACCAGCACGTAGAACAGGATGCCGAACACGGGGCCGAGAGCGCCCATGGCGTTGAACACGTTCTGCATGGTGACGAACAGCAGGGAGGGGCCGCCCAGAGCGCCGGTGGGATCCAAAGCGAAGCGGGCGGGGATAACGCACAGACCGGCCATCAGAGCCACCAAAGTGTCCATGATGACGATGAGGATGGC
>CAYTOO010000114.1:0-4753 GCA_964439545.1 uncultured Oscillospiraceae bacterium
TCTTCTTGCCCATGTACCTGGCCAGCAGTGCCTCGCCCATGCAGTGGTTCAGCTTATGTGCGCCGGTGTGGTTCAAGTCCTCGCGCTTGGCGTACAGCTGCACGCCGTTGCCGATGCTGTCGGACAGGCGCTCCAGGTGGGAGATGGGGGTGGGACGACCCTGGAACTCCTTGCGGATGCGGCGCAACTCTGCCACGAACTTGCGGGACTTGCAGATGGTGAAGTAAGCATCGCGGATCTCATTCATGGCGTTCTGCAGCTCGGGGGTGAGATAAGAGCCGCCGTATTTGCCAAAGTAACCGTTGGCATCGGGATAGTGCTTAAAATAAGTCTCAAAATCAACGTTGTTCAGCATCATAGTATATTTCCTCCATAGTGATTATGTTATTGATAAGTTTGGTTTGTGGGTGCGTTTCGTATTCTTAGGCGTTACGCCATCGCTTGGTCAGCAGCATAGAATTTCCTCCTTGGGCAAAACAAAAACGTCCTTGATAGACATGAAGTCTATCAAGGACGAATAATGCAAATTATCCGCGGTGCCACCTTGTTTAGCGCAAAAGCACTCACCTCTCCGCGTGCTGTTACACGCGCGCAGTTGGTAACGGCTGCGAGTCCCGTCAAAAGCTACTTTCCCCCGAAGGGTGTTCGCCCTGCCCTCGTGAGTCCATTCCCTCATCCGCGCCGCCGCCGAACTTACACCAACCGTCGGCTCTCTTCGCACATTGCAAACGGGTACTCTTCTCACTCATCGGTTTTTGAAATATGCACCTACTTTAGCACTTTGGCCAAGGTTTGTCAAGGTTTGTTGTAAGAAATTACAACGCGCGGAGGAACTCGGGCTTCAAACCCTTACCTTCCAACCCCCGCTGCACTTGGGCAAGCATCAAGTCGCGGTCACGGTTCAGCGTACCCTTCAAAGAGAGGTAGTTGCTGGCGTGGTTCATGCGAAAAACGCTGCCCTCGGCATCAATGTGCTGCAAAAATAGCTCCGTCTCCTTCAGCACCTCCACAGGACCGAGGACGGTGAAACTGCCCTCCTGCACCCACTTCTGCAAAGGCGTGCCGTTTTCCACCATGAGAGTCAGGAGGCCGATATACTCAGGCTTCATTTCGCTCAGTGCTTTCGCCGTGTCGATGGCGTGTTCACGCCACAGCTCCACGCTGCCAAGACCCGAAATGGCGGTCACAGACAGTGCCATACCGCAGCGGCGTGCTTTCTGTCCCGCTGCCACAATGGCGGCGCTGTCGTGTCCCTTGGTCATGCGCTCCAGCACTGCATCGCAGCCGCTCTCAAGACCCATGTAGACCATCTGCAAGCCCTTTGCCCGCAGCAGACGGAGCTCGTCCTCGGACTTGATTTGCAAGCTGGCGGGAGATGCGTAACAGGTCACACGCTCACACTCGGGAAGCAGCCCGTAGATAAGGCCGAGAATGGTCACCAAGTCCTCGGTTTTCCGCATGAGAGCATCGCCGTCAGCCAAAAACACCCGCTCCACGCGGCGATACACCTGCCGCGCCATCTCGAAGTCCTCACGAATCTCCTCCATGGGGCGCATGACAAAATGCTTGTCATCATACATATCGCAGAAGGCGCAGCGGTTGTGGCTGCAGCCGTAAGTCACCTGCACGATGAGGCTGTAAGCCTCACTGGGGGGACGATATACTTTACCCT
The DNA here is from genome assembly GCA_964439545.1 of uncultured Oscillospiraceae bacterium. Taxonomy (GTDB): domain Bacteria; phylum Bacillota; class Clostridia; order Oscillospirales; family Oscillospiraceae; genus Vescimonas. Next base: position 1,673 of record CAYTOO010000114.1, read on the forward strand.
TATATCGCATGGTGTTGTCCTCCTTTGAATTTTATTTTTCCCCAGTATAGCAGAAATCCGTGCTCTTGAAAAGAGCATATTCTTCCCCGCCGCCTCATAGGCTCTATCAAATCAACCAACGAGGTGGCAAAAAGCTATGAACAACATTAACCGCGTACAACTCTGCGGCACGGTGAATTCCGCGCCCACTTTCAGCCATGAAAACCACGCTGTCCCCTTCTACGCCTTCTCCCTCTCCATCCCGCGGCTCAGCGGCGTGGATGATGTGCTGCCCATTTTGTTGCCAGCAAGTCTTTTGGAGGCTGCGCCTATCACCGTGGGGGATATGGTATCTTTAGAAGGGCAGCTGCGCTCCTTCAACAACCGCAGCGGCGAGGGACATCGGCTGCTCCTCTCCGTGTTCACCCATCAGCTGACGGCTGGCGGGGATGTGCCTTTCAATCAAATTCAGCTCTCGGGGGTGGTGTGCAAAGCACCTACGTTGCGGCGTACCCCTTTGGGGCGGGAGATTTGCGATGTCCTCTTAGCCGTCAACCGCCGCTATGGCCGCGCCGACTATCTGCCCTGTATCGCGTGGGGCGCAGTGGCAAAGCATGTTGCACAGTATGCTGTAGGGGAGCGTTTGACGGTGGAGGGGCGGGTGCAGAGCCGTACATACACCAAGCAGACGGAGTATGGCGCGGAGGAACACACCGCCTATGAGGTATCCATCATGCGCCCTGCCGAGGAAGAAGAATTTCTCTTATAATAAAAAAAGCGCCCGCGCGGGCGCTTTTTTGTGGCTACTTACAGATTATTTTCCCAACTGATAGAAGGCCACCGCCGATGCCGCCGCCACGTTGAGGGAGTCCACTCCGTGGGACATGGGGATGATGGCGGTATAGTCGCAGCCTGCGATGGTGGAATCGGCGAGACCGTCCCCCTCCGTACCCAGCACCACTGCCAGCTTTTCCGCCTTCAAGAGGCGCTCATCGTCAATGTGGATGCTGTCCTCTTTCAAAGCCAGCGCTACCGTTTGGAAGCCGTACTTCTTCAAAAGTGCCATGCCGCCCTCGGGCCAGCTGGTCTCCTCGGGGAAGTAGGCCCACGGCACTTGGAACACCGTGCCCATGCTGACGCGGGTGGCACGGCGATAGAGAGGGTCGCTGCCCTCAGTGCTTAAAAGCACCGCATCCATGCCCAGCGCCGCCGCCGAGCGGAAAATCGCGCCCAAATTGGTGGGATTCATGACGTTTTCCAGCACCGCCACGCGGCGGGCAGAGGATAAAATTTCCTCCACTGCGGGCTGCTGGGGTCGGCGCATGGCGCAGAGCATGCCGCGGGTCAGCTTAAAGCCTGTCAGCTGCTCCAATACGCTCAGCTCCGCCGTGTAGACAGACACATCGCCGCAGCGCTCGATAATCTCGCTGCCCTTGCCCTCTACGTGCTTCGTCTCCATGAGGAGGGATACAGGCACGCAGCCTGCATCCAGCGCGCGACCGATGACGAGGGGACTCTCGGCGATAAACAGCGCCTCCGTAGGCTCGGCGCGGTTTAAAAGCTGATTTTCCGTGGCGCGGGCATACACATCCAGCGCAGGGTCTAAAAAATCGGTAACGGGGATGAACTGAGCCATATTCTCAGCCTCTTTTCTTGATTATTTCTCCAAATATCCCAGCAAGCGCTCTTGGAAGTCGTGGTAATAGGGCTTTTCATACATGACCACATGAGCGCCGCCCTCGATGACCTCCAAGGCAGAGCCCGCAGGTAGGTGATTCAATACATCGTACACCACGCTGTAGTTCACATAGGGGTCGCGGTCACCGCAGATGATCATGGTGGGAACGGTGATGGCATCCAAGTCGATGATGGTCTTTTCGGGAGCAACCATCAAGTCGCGGCGACCACCGTTGGGACTGCTGTCCCCATCGTAGCGCCAACAGGAGGAGCAGAACATGTCCAGCATGATGGGTTCAACGAGGGTCAAGTCAATCTCGCCCTGTTCATTGGTCTGGAAGTCCTCCGCCGCGTGGGCCCACGTGTTGTGGTGGAAGGGCTCGGTGACAGGCACATCACCCACACCCGTCAAAATAGGGGCGAACAGCACCAACTTGCGGATGTGTCGAGGGTACTTCTTCACGAAGCAGGAAGTGGTGGTCGTGCCCCAGCTCCAGCCCAGGAGGTCGATTTTCTCACAGCCCGTCTCGGCTACAATGCGCTCCACCGCGGCGCGGATGTCCTCGGCAGCATAGTTGATGTCGGGCATGAAGCCATCCTCCACCGCCCCCGAGCGACCAAAGCCCGCAATGTCCAGCCGCCACACGCCGTACCCCTTGCGAGCAAGGAGTCGGGCGAGACTGTAGTCTTGATAGTCCATATCAAACACATGGGAGGAATAGGTCACGCCATGGACAAGCAGAATGTGTTTCTTCGGCACAGCATCTGCCGCGGTAAGGCAATCCAAGTGCAGCGCAATACCATTGCGCTCAAGGGGGAATTCTCTGTAAGTGTACATACCTTGCCACCTCCTTGTTTGGGGATAGTATACCGCAAATGCAGGCGATGTGCAAGAAAATGTGAATAACAAAAAAGACGCCAAGAAGGCGTCTTTTGTTTGGCGCAGCGGGAGGGATTTCCCCTCCGGGGATAAACTTCGAACCCCTATCCATCTACACTAAAAAATGGCCGCGCCTGAAGGCGCGACCATTTTTTGGCGCAGCGGGAGGGATTCGAACCCTCGTGCGGTTGCCCGCAAACTGATTTCGAGTCAGCCCCGTTATGACCACTTCGATACCGCTGCATATCAACTATTGCAGTATAGCATAAATTATACCGCCGTGCAACGGCAATTTTGCCACAGAAAAAAGTGCTGGGGAAAATTTACTACTTTTCTCATTTTCTCCTTGACAGGTGAGGTGTCATATGATATTATATGTAAGCTGACAATTTTCGGAGGGCATGCGGGTGTAGCACAATGGCTAGGGCACCAGCCTTCCAAGCTGGGGATGCGGGTTCGATTCCCGTCACCCGCTCCAACTTTGTCGATTTGCGCCAGTAGCTCAGTTGGATAGAGCAACTGCCTTCTAAGCAGTAGGCCAGGGG
>CAYTOO010000115.1:0-4715 GCA_964439545.1 uncultured Oscillospiraceae bacterium
CCCCTCGTCAGAGGGGGCCAAGGGAGCGCTAATGCGCTCCGCCCCCCTTAGTTCGCCACGTCCTCGTCAGAATAGCTGGAACCGCACTCCACGCGGAGAATGTACTCATCGTACAAAATGGCGGCGGCGTGGACGCCCTTCCAGCCCACGCTGGAGCGCTGATCCAGGGGATCGGCAGTGCCGGAAGAGCCGCGGGGCTTGACGATGACCTCCGTACCCTCGCTCAGGTCGATGACACCGTATGCGCCCTTACCGAGAAAGAGGCAGCCATACACTGCGCCGCCCTCAGCACCGCCCTCGGCGGGATAGATGATGTCGCCTGCTGCGCAGTTGACGGCGGTGTTCAGGGTCAGCATGCCATCGGTGTTGTCCAGCACCGTGGCCTTCTTGCCGTTCACCAGCACCTGACGGCCTGCCAGCGCGAAATACTCCAGCTTTTCATTCACCATCACGGCGTTGTTGGTGGTAGAACTGGCGGCGGTGAGGGTGCGGCTGCCCTCGGTCAGATCGGCGGCGCGGAAGATCTTGGCCTCGGTGGTCTCCACGAAGCGGACACCGTGGAGCTCGCCGATCTCGCCGGAGAACAGCTCCGTGGCAGCGGCATACTGATGTGCCGCCACCCAATCGGGGTCATTACGCAGGTCGAAGGCCACGCTGGGATGGAGAATGCACACATACTTGCCGTCAAAGGTGGGGGCATTCATCTTCTTCAGCGCCGTGGCAGCGCGAGCCACCAGTGCGGCGGTCAGCTTGTTGGCTTTGCCCAGCTCATAGCGGTGCAGCACCTCGGTCTCGCTGCCGTCAGCGCCAATGGTGGGGGCATAGATGACCTTCGTACCCTGCTGGATCTCGTTACGGGTGACGGTGTCGAGGGTCAGACCCATGTTGGCGCCGTGACGGTCGGTGATCTCCAGCACCACATCGTCAATGGCGGTCAGATCCAGCATGTCGGACACGGTGGTGTAGTCACCGTACTGACTCAGCTCCTTGGTGATGTAGCTGACGGAGATACCGCTGCCATCGGGGGTGACACCCTCGGTGAGGGGCGTCAGTGCCTTCTCAAAAGAGCCGAACTTACGCCACTCCACCGTCTTACCGCCGCCCACAGGCACACCGCGGGTAGCGGCGAACTGGTTATGGACAAGGGCGGGCTTGGCGTTTTCCAGCAGTTCCATGCCGTAGTAGGTTTTCATCTCGGCGCTCAGCGCACCGGTGGTCTGGGTATTGATATTGCTCATGGTTGGTAGTTCCTCCTTGTTATTTTAAATCAGCCTCTCCCCTCGGGAGAGGTGGCACGGCGCAAGCCGTGACGGAGAGGGTGATGCCCACCGCACTCCTTGCGGTGCAACATCCCAAGGCCCCCTCTTCCAGGGGGGCTGTCAGCGAAGCTGACTGGGGGGTGTAGCATGCAGTAACAAGAAGCCCTCTGCCAACCCCCTCCGGTTTCGCTCCGCTCAACCACCTCCCCCAAAGGAGGGAGGCTTTTTCCGCACCCCTCGAGGTGCATCTTCTCCCAATCCCTTCCTCCCGCGCGCCTTGGGGCGAACGCACGCATTTTTTACAGTGGTAGGTCACGACCCTTTCACTAACAGGATGCAAAAAGCTGTTTGTTGCCCTCGAACGGGCAACAAGTGCGAAAATTTTTAAAAAAATTTTTCTTGTAATCCGAAATCTCTCAGCTGCAATTCGGCGCGCAGCGCCCTTGGCTCCCCTTGTCAGGGGAGCTGCTGAGCGTAAGCGAAGCTGAGGGGTAGTCGTTTTTACACGGAACTATTTGCCCTTTCTTTTCAACAGCGAAAAGAAAGGGCGAAAGAAAACGCCGCGTGAAACCCATGGTTTCACGACTTCCTTCCCGCGCTTCACCGCACCCACAACGATACCATCCCTCGCGTAGATTTCTACAGAGAAAACCTCGCCTAAATGTAGCATCGACTCTGCTCCTCTTTCCGCTGCCGCTCTTACTCAAAAATGTAGAGCCACTTGCATTGAATTATGTCAACCGCTCCTGCACCTAACTGTTAATTGTTACTTATTAACTGTTAATCAAACCTCACCTTCTCCCCTCTTGCCACTCGTCTGCGGATCTCCTCCCGCTCCTTCGCCGTCAAACGGCTGGGGTCAACGCTGGTCACCGCGGCGGCGTGACCGCCGCCCCCATTCTCCGCAATGCGCCCACCCGAGAGGGAGCGGCTCAGATCCTCCCCCGCCCGCTGTGCCCCATACCGCACGGCGCGGCGCAGCATCTCCTCCATGGCGGCGCGGGAGCGCTCCATCTCATGGCTCTGCATGGCGATACGCAGCTGCCGCTCGTTGGTCTCGCGGCGCAATGCCTCATTTTCGCGGTGGAGCGCCTTCAACCGCCCCTCCAAGATCTTCTGCACCCTTGCATCGAAATCCGCTTTGTACCTCCCGCGGATAAGCTCCTCAAAACTCTCTTCAGCAGGACTCGCCACGCTCTCCTGCATTTCCAAATTGGTGTTTTCTTCCATATGCTCCTCCTTTTTATAAGCCTCTCCCCTCGGGAGAGGTGGCACGGCGCAAGCCGTGACGGAGAGGGTGTTGCCCACCGCACCCTTTGTCCTTTCGTAGGGCGGGGTGTACCCCAAGGGCATTTGTTCCGCTTCGCTCCACGGGCACCCTCACCCCGCCGCGACATACGAAACCCTTTCGGTAAACGGCGGCGGCCTGTGGGCAGGCCGCCCTACAAATTCTACTGATGGCATCCCAAATCCCCCGCAAAAAACTATTGGCAACCTACGCCTCCTTGGTGTATAATATAAAGTTAAGAAATCATCATCCCAAAGGAGCGAAACTCTCATGGAACAGACTCGGTATTTCGGCTATCTCTGCCCCAAGTGCGGCGTGGGCGTGATTGCAGGCCGCACCACCTTCTCGCTGCAGGCCGCCGCGGCACGCATCCAGTGCGAATGCGGCGAAAGTGAACTCCGTGTGGAGACGGACGGGGTCAAATTCCGCCTGTGGGTGCCCTGCGGTCTCTGCGGCAAGGAGCATCAAGCAGAACTCTCCGCCGAAGCCCTGCTGACAGGCCGCGGCGTTGGCCTTGCCTGCCCCGAATCGGGCAACCTCACCTGCTACTGCGGCGAGGAGGCAGAAGTCCGCCGCTCCCTCGAGACTCTCGCCCTCACCGCCGCCAAGGATAAAGAGGACAAGGGCGAGAGCTTCACCGACAACGTCATCATGTACGAGTTCCTCTCCGAGCTCCGCGACATCGCCGCACGGGATGGCATCTCCTGCACCTGCGGCAGCCACCGCTACGCAATGAAGGTGCGCCGCGCCGGCGTTGACCTCACCTGCGCTGACTGCGGCGGCAAGCTCCGTCTCAGCGCCGCCACGGATGAAGACCTCGACAACCTCTGCTGTCACATGACGCTGACCATCCACGGTCGAAAGGGCTGAGAAAATGGTCGCATTACTTGCCAAAATTTTCCTGAAAAACCCCAATAACCTCACCGACAGCGCTGTGCGCCGCGGATGGGGCACCCTCTGCGGATTCGTGGGGGTTGCCCTCAACCTGCTCCTCTGCGCCGCCAAGCTGTTGGCAGGCGCACTCTCGGGCTCTATCGCCATCACCGCCGATGCTTTCAATAACCTCTCCGATGCCCTCTCTTCGGTGGTGACTCTCCTCGGCTTTCGCCTTGCGGGGAAGCGCCCCGACCCCGACCATCCCTTCGGTCACGGGCGCATGGAATACGTGTCGGGGCTTGTGGTGGCAGGTCTCATTTTGCTGATGGGCGTGGAACTGCTGCGGACTTCCTTCGATAAAATCCTCCACCCCGAGGCCGTCACCTTCTCCCCCATCGCCGCCGCCATTTTGGTGCTGTCGGTGCTGGTGAAGGTCTACATGGCCTACTATAATCGCGCGGTGGGCAGGAAAATCAACTCCTCGGCCATGATGGCCACGGCGCGGGATAGTCTCTGCGACACCATCTCCACCATCGCCGTTTTGCTGAGTATGGTGGCCACCCTCGTCACCGACCTGCCCCTGGACGGCTATGTGGGTCTGCTGGTGGCGCTTTTCATCCTCTACTCTGCGGTGCAGGCGGCGCAGGAGACTATCTCTCCCCTGCTGGGGCAAGCCCCCGATGAGGAGTTCGTCCACAAAATTGAGGAACTGGTGCTTTCCCATGAGGGGGTGCTGGGCATCCACGACTTGGTGGTGCACGACTATGGCCCCGGTCGCCGCATCATCTCCCTCCACGCAGAAGTGTCTGCCGCGGAGAACGTCATGGTGCTCCACGACATGATCGACAACATTGAAACGGAGCTGAGTGAAGCCCTCCACTGCGAGGCGGTCATCCACATGGATCCCGTCAACGCAGCGGACGGCGAGACCACCCGCCTGCGCATGGCGGTCAGCGCTCTCGTGCAGACCATCGACCCCCGTTTGACCATCCACGATTTCCGCATGGTGGCGGGCCCCACCCACACCAATCTCATTTTCGATGCCGTCGTCCCCTTCGATGTGGAGACGGATTATGAAGAACTGCGCCACCGCATCGCCACCGCCGTCCGCACCCTCGACGGCGGCAACTACTTCGCCGTGGTGAAGGTAGAGGGGAAATATGCGTAAATCAAGTAACAGTTAACAATTAACAGTTAACAGTTATACCGCCCGAAGGGCCTTGGCCCCCTCTGACGAGGGAGGTGGATTTTGCCGAAGGCAAAAGACGGAGGGAGAGAACATGAAAGACTAC
>CAYTOO010000116.1:0-4677 GCA_964439545.1 uncultured Oscillospiraceae bacterium
CGACATCGAAGTCGAACCAGTTCTCCTTCTGGATCTTCTCAACCATATCCATATCGCCGACGAAGTCAGCACCGGCCTCACGGGCAGCGGCAGCCTTGTCGTCCTTAGCGAACACCAGCACGCGGGCAGTCTTACCGGTGCCGTTGGGCAGCACGATAGCGCCGCGGACCTGCTGGTCAGCGTGACGGGAGTCGACACCCAGCTTCACGTGCAGCTCGACGGTCTCGTCGAACTTGGCGCTGGCGGTCTTGCAGATCAGCTCCAGACCCTCCTTGGGATCATACAGCATAGCCTTATCGATCTGCTTAGCACTTTCCTGATATTTCTTACCTCTAAACATCGTTACTACCTCCTTACTCGCCGACGACAACGCCCATGGAGCGTGCGGTACCGGCGATCATGCTCATAGCAGCTTCCAGAGAAGCGGCGTTGAGATCGCGCATCTTCATCTCAGCGATCTTCTGGATGGAGGCCTTAGAGATGGTAGCGACCTTCTCCTTGTTGGGAACGCCGGAACCGGACTCAATGTTGCACTCCTTCTTGATGAGGACAGCAGCGGGGGGAGTCTTGGTAACGAAAGAGAAGGAACGATCGGCGTAAACGGTGATCACCACGGGGATGATCAGGCCGGCGTCATTCTTGGTGCGCTCATTGAATTCCTTAGTGAAAGCGGCGATGTTAACGCCGTGCTGACCCAGAGCGGGGCCAACGGGGGGTGCGGGAGTTGCTTTTGCTGCGGGGATCTGCAGCTTAACGTAACCGACAACTTTCTGTGCCATTTGAAGGCACCTCCTTTAATAAAATGTGGTAGCGGCCGAGCCATTCTCGAACCCGCTCTTGGCGAGACGATCTTGCGTCTCTCCCACTTGCGCAGAGAGTGCTGCGCGTCACTGCATAACTTCCACCTGATCGAGCTCCAGCTCCACAGGGGTTTCTCTGCCAAACATAGAGACGACGACGCGGACCTTGTTCTTGTCCGGTTCGATCTCTTCCACGATACCGGTAAAGCTTGCCAGAGGGCCATCGGTGATACGCACCGTCTCGCCCACGGAGTACTTCACAACGATCTCGTGCTTCTCCAGCGACATCTGACGCACTTCCTCCTCAGTGAGGGGGATGGCCTTGTTGGCCTCGCCGACGAAGCCGGTAACACCGCGAATGTTGCGGATGATGTGCCACGTCTCATCGGTGAGCACCATCTTGATCAGCACGTAGCCGGGGAACACCTTGCGCTCCACCTCTTTGATCACGCCTGCCTCGGTCACTTCCGTCACGGTCTCCATAGGGATTTCCATGCGCAGGACCATATCTTCCAGGCCGCGATTTGCCACGGACTTCTCAATGGCGGCTTTCACCGCATTTTCGTAGCCGGAATAGGTATGGATCACATACCACTTCGCATTCTCAGACATATTTCGCTCCTTATGCGAACAGACCGATCAGCGTATCGACTGCCAGAACGGCAACCGCGTCGAAGATCCAAATGCAGACACCGACCAGCAGGGAGCACAGCAACACAGTTGCAGTGTTCTTGACAACAGTCTTCTTATCGGGCCACACGACCTTCTTCAGTTCGCTTCTCATCTCGCGGAACCAGCGGCCGCGATCCTTCTTCTTATCTTCAGCCATTGTTCTTGTCTCCTTCAGCCTTACTTAGTCTCGGTGTGGACAGTGTGCTTTCTGCAGAAGGGGCAATACTTGTTCATCTGAAGCTTGTCCGGAGTGTTCTTCTTGTTCTTCATCGTGTTGTAGTTTCTCTGCTTGCACTCGTTGCATCTGAGAGTGATTTTCACGCGCATGTAACGGCACCTCCTTATTAGATTGGGTCGTCCTCGTGAGGAACGCCCTGATTGCCTCCCTGTTTCCCGAGGCCTCTTTTTTTGCGCTTGAAGCGAAAAAAGCGCGCAAAAAGAAAGCACCCATTCACAGGTATTGACCACTATAGCACATTTTCTGCCATAGGTCAACAGAAATTTTTCAATATTTTGTACTTTTTTAAATATTTTTTCCAGCCCCGTTGCGCAGTAGATAAAAATTGTGTATGATAGCCTCAGAAAGCAAAAAACAAAGGAGAAAATCCTATGAAAATCATGGCTATTGACTACGGTGATGCCCATACCGGCATCGCTATTTCCGATGCAACCATGACCTTGGCGGGCTTTTCCACCGTTATCGACAGCCGCAAGGCAGAGGTGGTGGCCGCCGAGATCGTCCGCCTCATCGGCGAGCACGCTGTGACGGAGCTGGTGCTGGGCTATCCCAAGAACATGGACGGCACTCTTGGCCCCCGCGCGGAGAAGTGCGCCGCTTTCGGCGAGGTGCTGAAGGAGATGACGGGTCTCCCCCTCACCCTTTGGGACGAGCGCCGCAGCACCGTGGAGGCACACAATATACTGTTTAATAATGGTAAGAACGCCAAACAGCGGAAAAAGACGGTGGATGCCGTGGCGGCCTCCCTCATGCTGGAGGGCTTCATGACCCGCAAGCGACTGGAGGCGAGCAGATGAACGTTATTGTCATCGGCGGCGGCGCGGCAGGCATGATGGCGGCGCTGACAGCGGCGGAGCAGGGACATCAGGTGACCATCTTGGAGCGGCAGGCGCGCGTGGGACGCAAGCTCATGGCTACAGGCAATGGCCGCTGCAACCTCACCAACCGCCATGCCTCTCCCCTCCACTATCATGGACAAGATAAGAACTTCTGCGCCTATGCGCTGGAGGCCTTTAACGTAGAAGACACCCTCGCGTGGTTTGAGCAGTTGGGTCTTGTGACCATTACCGAGGACAGCGGGCGTGTCTACCCCTACAGCAACATGGCGGGCAGCGTGCTGGATGTGCTGCGCTTTGCCTTGGAGCACCCCAACATCACCCTCGTCACCGGCTGCGTGGTGACGAACCTGCGGCAGAAAAACGGCACATTCACCGTCATCACCGAGAACGATACCTTCACCGCTGACAAGGTGATTTTGGCGGCGGGTGGCGCGGCGGGCAGTAAGGTAGGCGGCGTTATGGACGGCTATCAGCTGGGCAAGGCCATGGGGCATCACCGCACGACCCTGTACCCCTCCCTCGTGCAGCTGAAAACCGATCCCACCTATCCCCGCGCCCTCAAGGGCGTGAAGGCCGAGGCCGCCATTACCATTCGCCGCCGCAGTGAGGTGCTGGCGCAGGGCAAGGGTGAGGTGCTGTTTACCGAGTACGGTGTCAGCGGCCCTGCCATCTTCGATTTGAGCCGCGCTGCCGCTACAGGCGGCGAGGGCTTGGAGGTGGAGCTGGACTTCCTCCCCCACTGGTCGGAAGAAGAGACCCTCGCATGGGTCGCGGCGCGGCAGATGCAGCGTGGCAGCCAAGAGGCGGGCACGCTCCTGTGCGGCACCCTCCACAGCCGCTTGGGACAGATGCTGTGCAAGGCGGCGGGCTACACTGCCCAGCCCTGCGACACACTGGACGAGAACGCACTGCGCCGCATTGCAATGCAGCTGCGGCACTTCACCCTCCCCATCACAGGCGTGTGCGGCTTTGACCAAGCCCAAGTCACGGCGGGCGGTCTTAAATGTGACGAGTTCGATCCCACCACCATGGAGAGCAAGCTGATAAAGGGCTTCTACGCCTGCGGCGAAGTGCTGGACATTGACGGCGACTGCGGCGGGTATAACCTCCAGTGGGCATGGAGCAGCGGTCGTTTGGCGGGAATGCTGAAATAAGACGCAAAAAATGCCACCCGAAAGGGTGGCATTTTTAGTCTAAAGGGGTTAAAAAGAACGATAACTTCGAATTGTAAAAGGATCGTTGCTTTACCATATGTGTTAGTTTCGTATATAATAACACCAAAGGAGGCGAGATAATGGATATAGGAAATCAGATTTTGAGCATACGCAAGGAACATAAATTAACACAAGAAGAGTTTGGCAGATTATTTTATGTTACAAGACAAACTGTTTCAAATTGGGAAAAAGGAAGAAGTTATCCTGATTTACAAATCCTTGTTGATATGAGTAATCGTTTTCAAATTTCTCTAGACACATTGCTAAAGGACGATTTTAGGATGGTAAAAGCGATAGATAAAGAAAGACTCATGGGCACAACAAAACGAGAAAAATCAGTTATAGATTTTTTTACTGGTGCAGGAACTGGTTTGGTTGTATCATGCTTATTTTCTCCAAGTTCAACGATTCGAACCACGGCAATTGTAATAGGACTTATAATGATAGGAATTGGCTGGTATAAAAAGGACAAGTATGATAAAAAATTGTTTCAGTATGCGGAAGATTATTATAAAGAAAATTAATCTTATATAGACAAATATCCGTTTGTCGGGCTGTTAACATCTGAAACCGGGTTTCCCACTTCATTACGACAAAGAAAGTTCTGTTGCCCCAAAAATCAATGAAAATGGCACAAGTGATATAAACAAAAAATCCACTCTCTTTCGAGAGTGGATTTTTATTACTCAATTTCGATTACTCGGCGTCCTCAGCCTCGTCCTCGTCGGCCTCAACAGCGGGGGCCAGCAGAGCGCGGATGGACAGGGAGATCTTCTGCTTCTCCTCATCGATAGCGGTGATCTTAGCGTCGACCATCTGGTTCTCGCTCAGAACATCACCGGGCTTCTCGATGCGGCGATCAGCGATCTGGGAGATGTGGATCAGACCGTCCACACCGGGAACGATCTCAGCAA
>CAYTOO010000117.1:0-4597 GCA_964439545.1 uncultured Oscillospiraceae bacterium
GGTGGTGTGGTCGAACTTCTCGCCCACTTTCAGCACTGCCGAGGGGAAGGTAGGATGATGGATGGCATCGGGATACTGCTGTGTTTCGAGGCAGAAGCCATTGCGGGGATAGTAGGTGCAGCCGCCCTTGCCGCGGCGACCCGTTTCCTCAATATAGTTAGCGGTGTAGAAGTGCATACCGGGCAAGGTAGTGCTGACGGCCATGGCGATACCGCTCTCCTCGCAGACCACCTCTGCCACCTTCTTCATTGTACCCGCAGTATCATTGACGGCGAAGTTGTGGTCATAGCCCTTAGCCTGCACGAGCTGCCAAAAGTCCTCCTCAATGTGCGCACCGATAGGGGTAGGCCGCCGCAAGTCCATAGGCGTACCCGCCACAGGGTCAACGGTGCCTGTGGGGATGCTCTCGGCATCACTAGGTGTATAGCTCTCGGCGTGGATGGTGATTTTCTGTCCCAGCACATCGCCGCTATTGTGCCCGCCGAGGTTAAAATAGCTGTGGTTGGTGAGGCTACAGAGGGTATCTTGGTCGCACACCGCTTCATAGTGGAGATAGAGTCCTGCGCCCTTCAACTCGTAAGTCACGGAGACGGTCATGTTGCCGCCGTAGCCCTCCTCGCCATCCTCACTGCGGAGCACCAGCGTTGCGGAATCCTCCGTCACTTCAGCAACATCCCACACGCGGTGGGAAAATCCCACATTGCCGCCATGGAGATGGTTGTTGCCATCGTTGCAGGCCAGCACATAATCCTTGCCATTCAAAGAAAAACGACCCTTAGCAATGCGATTGGCGCAGCGGCCCACCGTTGCACCCAAATAGCCGTCACCGCCCACATACTCCGCCACCGTGTCGTAGCCCAGCACCACATCCACGGCGCTTCCCTTCTTATCGGGCACCCACAAGCTGCGGAGCGTTGCACCAAAGGTGAGGATTTGGCAGGAGAGATACTCATTTTTCAACGTGATCTCCTGTACTTCTTCTCCGTTGGGCAGCACGCCAAAGGGACGAACAAAAGCTGTCTTTTCCATAGGAATACCTCCAAACTTTTTCTTTTCTTCCCGCTTAGTCTATCAGCACCGCGGGCAAAAGGCAAGAAAAAGCCGCAAGAGGGACAAAAAAGGGCTTGCTCACAGTATTGAATTCTCGGAGAAAATTCGCTATAGTGGAAGGGTAATTATAGTGGGAGGTGCTGCACATGAGCGCTTGTGAACAGTTGATCCGCGCCCTGCAAGAGGGCGTCCATGACGATATTTTTAAAACACTCTATGCCCCCAACGGCAATGCTGCCGCCATGTCTCGCGCAAAAAGTCGCGCTGTGGCTATGGTGGAGGCCTTTGAAAAGCGCTTTTCTGCCACCGCCGAGGTGACACTTTTCAGCAGCCCGGGGCGCACGGAGATCGGCGGCAACCACACCGATCATCAGCACGGTCATGTGCTGTGCGGCAGCGTCAACCTCGATATGCTCTGCTGCGCCGCACCGAATGGCGAGAACGTGATCCGCATCTGTTCCGATGGCTATCCCGAGTTGATGGTTTCCCTCGATGACCTTCTGCCCCGTGAGGAAGAGCAAAGCACTTCCGCCGCTTTGGTGCGCGGTGTGGCTGCCAAAATGGCGCAGATGGGCGTTTCGTTGCAGGGCTTCGATGCCTGCATGACCTCCGATGTGCTGTCGGGCTCGGGACTCTCCTCCTCCGCCGCCTACGAGGTGCTGGTGGCGAATATTTTGAACTACTACTGCACCGCAGGTCTCGATCCCATCGAGATGGCGAAGATCAGCCAGTACGCAGAAAACATCTATTTCGGCAAGCCCTGCGGTTTGATGGATCAGATGGGCGCAGCAGTGGGTGGCGCGGTCGCCATCGACTTTACCGATCCCACCGCTCCCGTAGTGGAGAAAGTGGACTACGACTTCGCCCAGTGCGGTCATGCCCTGTGCATCATCGACACTGGCTCAAGCCACGATGATCTCACGGACGATTACGCCGAGATCACCCGCGAGATGGGCGCAGTTGCCGCCCACTTCGGCAAACAGTTCCTCCGCGATGTACCCGAAGCCGATTTCTATGCCGCCATCCCCGTACTCCGCGAGAAATGCGGCGAGCGGGCTATTCTCCGCGCCATGCACTATTATGACGATGACCGCCGCGCCGTGGCTGAGGCCGAGACGCTGAAGGCGGGAGATTTCGCGGGATTCTTGGCTCTTTTGAACGAGTCGGGACTCTCCTCCGCCACCAATCTCCAAAATATCTGGTCGGTGGGCGCGCCAAAACACCAAGCCGTCTCCCTTGCACTGGCACTGGGCAAGAAGTTGTTGGATGGCAGCGGCGCGATCCGTGTCCACGGCGGCGGCTTTGCAGGCACGATCCAAGCCTTCGTCCCCAATGAGAAGCTGGAAAGTTTCAAGGTCGGCATGGAGGCCGTGTTCGGCGCAGGGAAGTGCCATGTGCTCCACATTCGCCCCGTGGGCGGCTGCATGATGATTTCGTGAGGTGAAGAATATGATCAATGAAGCCATTTCCAAACTGGCCACCTACGCCCTTCGCTGCGGCTTGGTGGAGGAGTGCGAATACACGTGGGCCATCAACACCATTCTCGATGTGCTGCACTTGGACAGCTATACCGACCCGCAGAAGGAGTGGGGCGACATCTCCCTCCACGAGGTGCTGGACACACTGCTGGACGATGCCCACGAGCGCGGCGTGCTGAAAGAAACTTCAGTGGTATACCGCGACCTCTTCGACACGGAGCTGATGGGTCGCTTGACCCCACGCCCCGCGCAGGTCATCGAGAAGTTCCAAGCCCTGTACCGCGATGACCCCCAAAAGGCCACGGACTGGTACTATGCCTTGAGCCAAAACACCAACTATATCCGCCGCGACCGCATCGCCAAGGACATGCTGTGGCACACGGAGACGGAGTACGGCACGCTGGATGTGTCCATCAACCTCTCCAAGCCCGAGAAAGACCCCAAGGCCATTGCCGCTGCCCGTGATCTGCCCGCTTCCAACTATCCCCGCTGCCAGCTGTGCGCGGAGAACGAGGGCTACGCAGGCCGCGTCAATCACCCCGCCCGCCAAAACCACCGCATCGTGCCCATCACCATCAACGGCGCACCGTGGTTTTTGCAGTACTCCCCCTATGTGTACTATAACGAGCATTGCATCTGCCTCAGCGGCGAGCATGTGCCCATGAAGATCGACCGCGCCTGCTTTGGTAAGCTCTTGGATTTCGTTCGCCAGTTCCCCCACTATTTCGTGGGTTCTAATGCCGATCTCCCCATCGTGGGCGGCTCGATTCTCGCCCACGATCATTTCCAAGGGGGGCGTTACACCTTCGCCATGGAAAAAGCCCCTGTAGAGACCACATTCACCTTCGCAGGCTTCGAGGATGTGCAGGCGGGCATTGTCAAGTGGCCCATGTCTGTGATCCGCATTGCCAGCCCCGACCCCGACCGCCTTGTGGCCTTGGCGGATAAGATCCTCGCTGCATGGCGCGGCTACACAGATGCCGAGGCCATGATTTTCGCCGAGACCGACGGTGAGCCCCACAACACCATCACGCCTATCGCCCGCAAGCGTGGGGACAACTTCGAGCTGGACTTGGTGCTGCGCAATAACCTCACCACCGAGGAACATCCCTTGGGCGTATATCACCCCCACGCCGAACTCCACCACATTAAGAAGGAGAACATCGGCCTTATCGAGGTGATGGGGCTTGCCATTCTCCCCGCCCGCTTGAAAGAGGAGTTGGCGGCGGTTGCCGACGCCCTCGTGACGGGCGCAGACCTTCGCGAAAGCGAACTGATCGCCAAGCATGCGCCTTGGGCAGAGGGTCTCCGCGGAAAGTATACCTTCACCGCCGAAAACGCCCTCGACATTGTGCAGCAGGAGACGGGCTTCGTGTTCGCCAAGGTTTTGGAGCACGCAGGTGTCTACAAGCGCACCGAGGAAGGAAAGGCTGCATTTATGCGGTTTGTAGAGAGTGTGAAATGAGAAAAAGCACCGCCGTGAGGCGGTGCTTTTGAAGACTGACCCTAATTTTGATACAAATGCACCCCTTATTGGGCTAAGGGGGTGCAAATCGGGTTTAGGGAGGGCATTATGCATCGCACTCGCCCAACAAATCAGGATTCAAAACCTTTAAAATTGTGGCACATCCCACGATGCGTGCACCTTCTTGAATGTTGATCTTCTTATCTATCCATAGACAGTGCGGATAATCCTTAGGGGAAAGGAAAGTGATTGTACCTTTTACTGTGCCATTAGGGGGAACAGTTTGAGCATCGTAATAGTGATGGACACCGGTTGTCAAGTAATTGCCCGTTACCAAATGATGAGGGCGATAGCCATTTGCTACAGGAGTTTTTCTGGTTCCGTTAAATTCAAACAAGACCTCAACATCCGGCCCTTGATCAAAAATAGTTTTGTTCACACAATCACCACCTTTTTATCATTATACTGCAAAAAGAAAATAACCGCAACTTGTATCAAAGTTGCGGTTATTTTTTGGTGAACCTAATGGGATTCGAACCCACGACCTCTCGGATGCGAACCCCAAAAGTGATGGCATTTGTACTTGTTTTTAACCATTTTTATC
>CAYTOO010000118.1:0-4539 GCA_964439545.1 uncultured Oscillospiraceae bacterium
ATCCGACAACGCCTTCCTCGGCATCGTTGAAGTAGCCCTCGTATACTTCGCCGATCGTAACTTTCAACTCAGTTATCTGCATATTACTTTGCCCCCTTTGGCGATTCTGGGTGTTTATTACGAATAACAATGCGGTCATACATCTTACGATAAGTACCATCACCATTATCCAAATAGAAACAACCAATCTGAGAGTATCGTGCCTTTGCACGAATATCATCACTAATTTCCCGAATCAGATGTTGGCTGGCGCCGACAATTTCAAACTGATCCGGATTGTATTTATCCATGAATGTAATGGGAACACCCATTTCTCCAGCATAGTCACATGGAATATCGGATGTTTTAGCCACTTCAATAGCATCATAATTCACATATTTCGGGTATTCAGTTGGAGTATATCGGTGAACAAGAATCATTTCCTCGTGTCGTTGCTTGATATCAAGATTGGTAAACCATCTCACGCCTTTAACCCGGATATATTTCCTGCCGGTTTCTTCATCAATACCACAGCCAGCTGCATCAAGCGGATAATCATCAGGAACAAAGAACGCTCTATCACCAGAATGGATGCTTGCTCCAAGCCAAAGCTCATTAGCCATAAATAGCGGGAATACTTCTTGGTATTTGACGGCATTAACATTGCCAATGATAATAAACTTCTTCTTGTATTCAACCAGGGTTCCAAGATACTCTCTGAACAATGAGAACGGAGGATTTGTGACGACAATATCCGCTTCGTTTAGAAGTTCCAGACATTCCTCGGAGCGATAATCTCCATCACCTTTAAGCTCTGTTAGCTGATTTTCTCCAGTCCGAAATAATTCAGCCACATCGAACATATCTACACCACCATCTCCGTTTGTGTCGTGTACCGTTGTGACGATGGCTTTATAGGGACGCTTCGTACTGCCATCTGCGACAGGTTCACCGTCGAAAGAAAAACACAGTTGACCAGTGCTGTCCGTGTGATATTTCAACTGACTGCCCATGAGGGGAGAAGTAGCATAGCAAGTGGCAATCAATTTCTTCAAACCAAGACGGTTGAAATTCAAGACAAAGTATTTGAAAAAATTGCTTTCGAATGGGTCGTCACAGTTACAAAATACAGTTTTTCCCTTGAAGTGTTTACGATAATATCGCATTTCCTTTTCTATATCTGTTAGCTGTGTATAAAACTCATCCTTTCGTGCAGATTTTGCACTATTAAGATTTTGATTTCCTGCCATTACTTCTTCACCTCGATCTTCTGCTGTTCCTGTGACCATAATGTATATCTTTATAACAGTGTATCATAGAGATTCCCATAATTCAACAAAAAACCGTGTTGTCGCCAAGAGACATGTCATGCAGGTCGGCGGCAGCACAAACGCCTGCTTTAACGTGGGATTCAGTGAAAAATTTTCTTGAGCCGCCCAGTTTTGGGGTGGATCTTCTTGTTTCTCAGCAATGACGTTTTTGCTCCAAAAGGCAAAAAGAATTTTGCAAAAGCAAAAATATTTTGCAATTAGTTTCTTTTAGGGAAAAACTAAGGAGATTGAACCATTCATTGAATCTGTGCAAAGTGACAAAAGGGGCGGCTATTTTTCTCGAAATTCACTATAAAAAACCTCTTGCAAGGAATTTTTGGGCGTAGTATACTGTGTGTACGAATTGTTAAATCTGAAACAATCGTGATTAGGAAAGTGAGAAAGGATTTATAATTATGGAAAAAAGATACGGTTTGCCCGTAGCGATCGCCATGGTTATCGGTACTGTCATTGGCTCCGGCATCTTCTTCAAGGCTGAGTCCGTGCTGAACCGTACCGGTGGTAACATGATCGCCGGTATCCTGGCATTCGTCATTATGGGCGTGGTTATGATTATCTCCGCCTACACCTTCGGCATCGTGTCCGGTCACTATGATGGCGTGGACGGTCTGGTGGGCTTCTCCAAGGCTGCCTGCGGCAAGACCTACAGCTATTATATCGGCTGGTTCATGGCCATCATCTACTATCCCTCCCTGGTGTCCGTTCTGAGCTGGCTGCCCGCTCGTTACTTCGGCGTGCTGCTGGGTTGGGAAGACGCAGTGGTCGGCGGCCGCACCATGGTGCTGGCCGGTGGCTTCATGATCGTCACCTACGCTATGAACGCTCTGGCCCCCAAGCTGGCCGGTAAGTTCCAGGTGTCCACCACCGTTATCAAGCTGATTCCCCTGTTCCTCATGGCTATCGTCGGCACCATCGCTGGTCTCAGCAATGGCATGACCGTCCAGAACTTCACCACCGTGGTGGAGGAGCTGCCCTTCTCCGAGGGTCTGTTCGCCGCTATCGTGGCTCTGGCATTCGCCTTCGAGGGCTGGATCTGCGCTACCTCTATCGGCAAGGAGCTGAAGGATGCCAAGCGCAACCTGCCCCGCGCCCTGCTGCTCGGTACCATCATCGTTGCTATCGTGTACGTGGTTTACTACATCGGTCTGGCCGGTGCTGTTGACAACGCTACCATGATGGCCGGCGGTGAGGCCGGTGCCAAGATCGCCTTCACCAACGTCTTCGGTAAGTTCGGCGGCGTGGCTATCTTCGCTTTCGTCGTTATCTCCTGCTGGGGTACTCTGAACGGCCTGATGATGGCTGTTACCCGCGGCCTGTATGATCTGGCTGAGGAGAGCGGCAGCGAGAAGCTGGCTATGTTCAAGCACGTTGATCCCTCCACCGGTATGCCCACCAACTCCGCCATCTTCGGTCTGTTTATCTCCGTCCTGTGGCTGATCTACTTCTACGGTGGCTGCCTGATGGGCAACTGGTTCGGTCCCTTCTGCTTCGATTCTTCCGAGCTGCCCATCATCACCCTGTACGCTCTGTACATCCCCATCTACTTCGCTCTGATGAAGCAGAAGGCTCTGCCCACCTTCAAGCGCAATGTGATGCCTCTGCTGGCTACCATCTGCTCCGTGTTCATGGTCTTTGCCGCCATCTACTCCCACAAGATGAACGTGGTGTTCTACCTGATCGTCTTCGCAGTGGTTATGGTCATCGGTACCTTCTTCCGTGGTAAGAAGAGCGCCTGAGCGTAGCTTAAGAGCAAATTCGCAACATAACAGAAATCGCCCGACCTCGGTCGGGCGATTTTTTTGCCCTTTACGAAAACGGCGGCGAGGAGTATATTATGTGGCAGCGAAAAGGAGATGTCGAAGATGTATACTACTTATTTATTTGATTTAGATGGCACGCTGCTGGACACGGCGCAGGATCTGACCGATGCGGTGAACTATACTATTACAAGATATGGCTATCCTGCCTGCAGCTATCAGCAGGTGGTGGATGCTACGGGCAACGGCGCACGGGAACTCATTGGCGGCTGCCTGCCCGAAGGCGTGGCGGCAGAGGAGTTTGACAAGATTTTAGAGGAGTACAAGGTCTATTATGAGGCCCACTCCTGCATTAAGACCGCCCCTTATGAGGGCATCATGCCCCTTCTCAAGACATTGCAGAACAAGGGCTGCAAGGTGGGCATTGTGTCCAACAAGCCCCACGGCGCAGTGGTGGAGCTGGCGGCAAAATTCTTCCCCGACATCCCCGCCTTTGGCGAGCGTGCGGGCATCCCCCGCAAGCCTGCGCCCGATATGGTCTATGCTGCTCTTGCAGAGCTGGGCGCAGAAAAGGAGGGAGCGGTGTATATCGGCGACAGCGAGGTGGATGTGGCTACGGCAAAGAATGCCCATATGCCCTTGATCGCTGTCAGTTGGGGCTTTCGCAGCCGCGAATTGCTGATGGAGTGCGGCGCTGAGCAGATTGCCGATAAGCGCCAAGAAGTGCTGAATTTCCCCGTTGACAAGGGATAAAAAAGGGTTTATACTATCCGTTGATGTAAAAACAGCGATGACGGAGAAGAAACCGTAACCACACCGAACAAGAGAGCGTCGCCTTGGCTGGAAGCGATGCATGGTGGCTGGTCGGTCTGTACCACTCCTGAGCCGTCCGGGATGACCGGAACGGGATGCTCCCGTTACAGAGCACACGAGCGACAGCATGAAAAGTGCTGTAAGCAGGGTGGAACCGTGGAGTAATTTTTTACCCCACCCCTGAAACACATCAGGGGTGGGGATTTTTTTATCCTCCCGCACCCCGATACTATGAAGGAGGAACTATCCCATGAGCGAAGAGAACATCTATACCTTTGAAAACAAGGAATACCGCCAGACTTACTGGCATACCTGCTCCCACGTGCTGGCTCAGGCCGTCAAGCGCCTGTACCCCGAGGTGAAGCTGGCCATCGGCCCCAGCATCGAGAATGGTTTCTACTATGACTTTGATGCACCCTTCTCCTTTACCGCAGAGCATCTGGAGGCACTGGAGGCCGAGATGCGCAAGATCTGCAAGGAGAAGCTGAAGCTGGAGCGCTTTGAGCTGCCCCGCGTGGAGGCCATCAAGTTTATGGAGGAGAAGGAAGAGCCCTACAAGGTGGAACTCATCAACGATCTGCCCGAGGATGCTGTTATCAGCTTCTACAAGCAGGGTGAGTTTACTGATCTGTGCGCAGGTCCCCACCTGGATTCCACCG
>CAYTOO010000119.1:0-4455 GCA_964439545.1 uncultured Oscillospiraceae bacterium
TTGGGTGACGATAATATTTAGAAGCACTTATTGCGCTGACTATATATTTTTCGAGGAGGTGACCAACTATAAGAAGTCAAGGGGAAATTGAAAAAATTTACCTACCTCTTTGTTTCATTGTGATACAATGGATGAAAAGTGTATCATCCCCCAACCAAAGGAGGGCAAGTCTATGCTGAACCGCACCATGACCGCCATTGTTGCGGCCTTCAACCGCCTCGTCACTGGTGCAGATCATCCTCTGCGGCATCTACTTTTTGTGGATGCACAAAAGGGGAAAGTTTACAAAAATCTAATGACTTTTTCCCCGCTTTGGGGTACAATGAGTCGGAAATCAAATCCCCCTAAAGGAGGAGCAACCATTGAAAAAACTCTATGACGCGGTGCAGCGTTTTTGTGCCCGCCATCCCCGCTTCGGCATCCCCAACTTGATGCTCTATATCGCCGCGGGCAATATCCTTGTCTACGTGCTGCAGATGTTCACCGCCGCCAACGACCCCTACGCCCTGTCTTTCCTCTATATGAATGCGGGCATGGTGCTGAAGGGGGAAATTTGGCGCATCCTCACCTACGTGTTCGTGCCCACCGGCGGCGGTCTCTTCTTCGTGCTGATCTCCCTGTATTTCTACTACTGGATCGGCTCGACCCTCGAGCGCCAGTGGGGCACGGCGAAGTTCACCCTCTACTATGTCTCGGGCGTGCTGTTGACCGCCATCGGTGTCATTGTAGCTTTCCTCATTACGGGGGTATCCTACACCATCGCGGGCGCGACCTATGTGAACCTCTCCATGTTCCTTGCCTTCGCCTGTCTCTTCCCCAACGCCCAGGTGCTGCTGTTCTTCATCATCCCTGTGAAGATGAAGTGGCTGGCGTGGATCGATGCGGCTCTGTTCGTCTATGAGATCGTGTCGGCTGCCCTCGTGGGCAACTGGGGCGGCGTGGTGCTGCCTGTCATCGCGCTCCTCAACTTCGCCGTGTTTATCTATCCCGAGGTGCGCTATCGCGTTGACCGCGCCGCGGCGAGACACCGCCCCCAAGCGGTGAAATATCGCGCCGCCACCGCCAAGGCGACCCAGCCCCCCAAGGGGTATAATCACAAGTGCTGTGTCTGCGGCAAGACGGACAGCGACCATCCCGACATGGATTTTCGCTATTGCAGCCGCTGCGCAGGCTATCGGTGCTATTGTAATGAGCATATTTTTTCTCACGTGCATTTTGAGGAATAAGAAAAGCCGCCGTAAGGCGGCTTTTTCAATTAACAGTTAACAGTTAACAGTTAGGCGTTCTCGGGAAGGTTGCCTGTGATGTTGTAGGGGCGGATACGCCCGCGGAGCGATAGCGTAGCAAGTCCCCTTGGGGGATCAACCGCCCGTCAACACAAGGGACGGTGCGATAGGACGGCGGGCGGATGGTATCCGCCCCTACGAACACCCCAAAGGGCGGCGCAACGCAAGAGGTACATTGGTTGACATAATTATCGAATTCCTTGCGAATTCACAAACCATTCACAAATTTTCCCAATTTTTTCAGTTTTTTTTAAGGAAGTGGTGCTACTGTAGCATCATTCCCCACAGAAAGGAAGTGATGGTATTCGTTACCGACACGAGTGGAAAATCGCCCTATCCTACGCTGATTTGCTGCAGCTGCGTCCCCGCTTGCAGGCGGTGATGCAGACCGATTCCCACGCTGCAGACGGGCGCTATTTCGTCCGCAGCCTCTATTTCGACACACCACATGACACCGCCTTGCGGCAGAAACTGGACGGTGTCAGCCGCCGTGAGAAGTTCCGCATCCGCTATTATAACGGCGACACCTCTTTGCTGCATTTAGAGAAGAAAAGTAAGCTTGCGGGCTTGGGGAGCAAGGAAAAAGCCCCCTTGAGCGCCGAAGAGGTGGAAAAACTTCTCGCTCTCGACACGGACTGGATGGTGGATTCCCCCCATGCACTGGTGCGGGAGCTCCACAGCAAAATGACATTGCAGCAGCTGCGACCCAAGACGGTGGTGGACTACACCCGCGAGCCCTTCGTTTTCCCCGCGGGCAATGTCCGCGTGACGCTGGATTATGATATCCGCACCGCACTCCATCCGGAGGACTTCCTCGACCCCCACTGTACCACCATTCCCGCAGGGGATGCCCCCATCTTAATGGAGGTGAAGTGGGATGAATATCTCCCCGACATTATCCGCGACATCGTGCAGCTCAGCGGTCGCCGCGCTGCCGCTTTTTCCAAATACGCACAGTGCCGTATCTACGGCTAAAGAAAGGACAACACCATGACTTTTAAAGACATCTTTAAATCCAGCTTCTTAGAAAACGTCAACGCCATCACGCCTCTGGATATGGCGCTCACCCTTGTGCTGGGCTTTTGCATCGGTTTATTCATCTTCCTTATCTACAAAAAGACGTATCAAGGGGTCATGTACTCCTCTTCCTTCGCCGTGACGCTGGTGGCTCTCACCATGATCACCTCCATGGTCATTCTCGCTGTTACCAGCAACGTGGTGCTGTCCCTCGGCATGGTGGGCGCACTGTCCATCGTCCGTTTCCGCACTGCCATCAAAGAGCCGCTGGACATTGCCTTCCTCTTCTGGGCCATTGCCGCAGGTATCGTGCTGGCGGCGGGCATGATCCCCTTGGCGGTTATCGGCAGCGTGGTCATCGGTGTGATTTTGCTGCTGTTCGTCAACCGCAAGTCCCACGCCAACCCCTACATCGTGGTGCTGCGGACAGAGAATCACGAGTCCGAGGCGCTGGCGGTGAAGTATTTGGAGACCTGCTGCCAAAAGTGCGTGGTGAAGAGCAAGTCCGCACAGAAGGGCAGCGTGGAGGTCAATTTGGAGGTGCGCCTTAAAAGTGACGACACCGACTTTATCAACACCCTCGCCGACATGGCGGGCGTTCACAGCGCCGTGCTGGTGAGCTATAACGGCGACTACATGGGCTAAAGGAGGCGCACTATGGCACGAAAAAAAGGGATGAACGCCCTGTGCATCGCCGCCATTGTTGTCGCTCTTGCCTTGTGTTTTGGACTGTATTTTGGTGACCGCCTCGGCCTTCAGTCGGCTGCGCGCACCATGGGTTATGAACAGCGCCTTTTTACCACCGACACCGTTCACACCATCGACATCGTCATTGATGACTGGGAGGGCTTTTTAGCCACCGCCACCACGGAGGAATATTCCCTCTGCGATGTGGTCATTGACGGGGAAAAAGTCAGCGGCGTGGGCATCCGCGGCAAGGGCAACACCTCCTTGTCCACCGTTTCGTCCATGGACTCTGACCGCTACAGCTTCAAAATCGAGTTCGACCAGTACGACAGCTCCACCACCTACCACGGTCTCGACAAGCTGAGCCTTAATAACCTCATTCAAGACACCACCTACATGAAGGATTATTTGGTGTACCGCATGATGGGGGAGTTCGGCGCGACAGCACCCCTGTGCAGTTATGTAAACCTCACTGTCAACGGTGAGCCGTGGGGCTTATACTTGGCGGTGGAGGGGGTGGAGGATGCCTTTTTGCAGCGCAATTACGGCACGAACCACGGTGAACTCTATAAGCCCGACAGCATGAGCATGGGCGGCGGTCGCGGCAACGGCATGAATTTTGATTTTGAAAGCTTCATGGCAGAGGGTGACACCGCCGCGGAGACCATGGCGCGCCCTCAGATGCCCGACATGGGTGAGCGCCCCGAGTTCGGTGGCGAGTTCGACTTCGGCGATGACCGCGGCAAAGGCGGCGGCTTCTCCATGGGTGGCGGCGCGGATTTGCAGTATGTAGACGACAGCATCGACAGCTATTCCACCATCTTCGACAGCGCCAAGACCGATGTAACGGATGTGGATAAACAGCGGCTCATTGACAGCCTGCGCCGTCTCAGCGAGGGCGATGCCGAGAGCAGCGTGGATATTGAAGCGGCTCTCCGCTACTTCGTGGTGCATAACTTCGCCGTCAACGGCGACAGCTATACGGGCACCATGGTACACAACTACTATCTCTACGAGGAGAACGGACTCCTGTCCATGCTGCCGTGGGATTATAATCTCGCCTTCGGCACGTTCCAAGGCAGCAGCGGCAGCAGCGCCGTCAATGACGACATTGATGCACCTCTCTCTGTCCGCGGTGACGGCAGCCGCCCCATGGCGGATTGGATTTTCCAAAATGAGGACTATACCGTCCGTTACCATGACCTGTTCTCCCGGTTTTTGGAAGAGGTGGATGTGCTGACCATCATTGACGAGACAGCCGCCCTCATCGCCCCCTATGTGGAAAGTGATGCCACCGCATTTTACACCCTCAATGAGCACACCGCAGGCGTGGCCACCCTACGTGAGTTCTGCCGTCTCCGCATGGAGAGCGTAGCGCAGCAGCTGGCAGGGGAGGAGGCAGCGGTGGATGCTTCCCGGCTCGATGTTTCCGCCATGGGCACCATGAGCATGGGTGGCGGCTTTG
>CAYTOO010000120.1:0-4134 GCA_964439545.1 uncultured Oscillospiraceae bacterium
ATGGCCACGCCCTCAGTGCCGAAAATGCGGTCGAAATCGAACTCGTCAGCGCTCAGCGTAGTGCCCACCTCGCCGGCGCGGTCATTCCACACGCGGGGAGCGCGCATACCGAAGCCGGAATCGGCGATGTTGAACTGATGACGATAGCCCCAAGGACCACCCTGATCCACTTCCACGCCCTCGTAGTTGATGTTGCGGCGGCGGAGGTCGTTCTTAATGAACTGAGCGATGGGGCTGCCCTTGACGAACTTGGTCAGCACCAAGCACTCGTTGCCCAGAGAAGATGCCACGTTCAGCACGTTGGACTCAGCGGAAGTGGCCTGCATGTAGAAGTGATTGCTGTTGTGGACAGCCATACGGTTGTCGGGGGTGATGCGAACGCCCATGCTGGTGGGGCAAGCGATGGCATAGCGGTAATTGCTGCGCAGATTCAGTTCCATAGCGGTTCGATCCTTTCTCGTATATATGTTGGTGTGTTTACTTACTTTTTTGATCTCTATGGTGCTATTGTACTCCATGAGAAAAAACAATGGAATTGCTTATTCTCCGAATCAATATTGCAAATTGGCGCATTTGATGTTACAATGTGCAAAAAAGCAGCGGAGGTGACGGGATGAGCGCCATATTTTCCTACCGCGATGAGGTACTTTACAGCCATCACACGGTGGATTTGAACCCCGATCGGGAGTCCTTTTCCATGCACGCCCACGAGTGGATGGAGATCTATTATTGCATTTCGGGGCAGGGTACGTACTTGGTGGAAGGACAGCAGTACCCTCTCGAGGCGGGTGACATTTTCATCATGCGTGCAGCGGAGGCCCATAAGCTGAATCTCCAGCCCGACACCCCCTATGACCGCATCGCCATCCACTTCTCCCCTGCCCTCCTCGCTGACATCGACCCCGATGGGCATCTGCTGCGACCTTTCCTCGATCGTCCGCTGGGGCAGCACAACCGCTACAGCGTGGAAGATGACCCCAAGGGACGGCTACGGGCAGCCTTTTCGGACTTTGATTTTACCTCCATCCCCGATGTGCGGCTGCACTTAACGGCGCGACTGCTGCTGTTCCTCACCACCTTGAACGGCATGTACGAGCCCGAGCGGTACGCCGCACCTGTGGGGGGCTTGTCGGGCGAATTGGTGGCCTATGTGAACGAGCATCTTTTCGAGGACATTACGGTGCAGTCGGTGGCGGATGCTTTCTACCGCAGCCGCTCCCAGGTAAACCGTATTTTTCGGCAGGCCACAGGCTCCTCACTGTGGAAATACGTCACCATCAAGCGGCTCATGGCGGCGCGGGCCATGATCCAGCGTGGCGAGAGCGCGGGCACCGCCTGCGAGGTATGCGGATTTTCCGATTATTCTGCCTTCTATCGCCTCTATCGCACCCAATTTGGGCATGCGCCGAGAGAGGATGCCAACACCATTCCATAAAACAAAATATTAGCCGGGGATTTCTTCCGAAATCCTCGGCTTTTCCCTTATTTTTTACCGATTCTCTGAGCTAAATGTTCCTGTCGGAATTGCCGCGGCGTGACGCCGAAGTGGCGCTTAAAGACCTTGGAAAAGTAGTTCACATCGCCTACGCCGCAGTGCTGAGCTACCGTCTGCACCTGCAGCTGTGTATGGCGCAGCAGATTGGCGGCGGTGTCCATCCGCACATCGGTGACATACTCCGTCACCGTCTTGCCTGTCTCCTTATGAAATAGTGTGGAGAGATAGCCCGCGCTGACATTGAGGGTGTCGGCGAGGTGCTGCAAATGGAGGTCGGCGGCGGGCTCGGCTTCAATGTAGGTCACCGCCTTTTGCACAGGGGGCGAGTAGTTCCGCAAGGCGTGCTGGCGGACGAGGCGGCAGTAGCTCAGCATCATTTCCCCCATCAGTTCGCGGCCTTCGTCCAAGTTGGGAAGAAGCTCAATACGGGCGGCGAAGGCGGAGGAGATGCGGTCGAGGTGGAAGGGGTGGACTCCCCCCTGCTCAGCGGCTTTGCGGAGAAGGGTGTTGCAGATGATGATATAGTTTTTCATGTTGCGGACGGGGTCAGCCATACGCTGCTCAAACATGGTCAAAGACACGTTGGACAGCATCATTTTGGCGCGGTGGGTCAAACCCTTGGCAACCGTCTCCATCATCTCGTTTTCGTAGGCGTAGCGCCGCTCCATGACCTTCATCTGCATGAGGACATCTTCGCGGCTGGCCTTCGCGCTCATGCCATCAAGGACGGCAGGAGCAGTGCTGTCGCGGCTCAGTTCCACGATTTTATAGGCGTTGCCTGTGCCCCATAGTGTCTCGGCGAAGGAATTCACCAAGATCATCAAGGGGCTCTCATCGGGCAGGGCGGGGACAGCGGAATAGTACCGCTTCAGCTGGGGCAGCTGCGATGCCGACATGCCGAGGCGCTCCAACTCCTCCAGCATCTGCTCCTGCGAGGGCTCATAGGACATGTACGGGCCAATGAGCAGCGCCTCGGCAGGGGCGGGATGGGGCAGCAAAATGCCGATATAGCGGCACATGAACTCATCGTTAATTTTATAAATGGTGTTCTCCTCGGGGATGAAATCGGCGTAGCCATAGCCCTCTTCCATGCCGAGGAAGCGGCGCAGACCCAAGTCGGGCACCTGCTCATTCAGCTTCTCCCCCGTCACCAAAACCACGGGCAAGCGCATTTTTTTCAGCACCTTCATGAGGTATTCCAATTCCGCAGTGTAGTTCATAGCCGCCTCCGTTGCGAAAAGTTTGGGATTGGTAACGTTTTCAGTCATTTTCACTTTCTAATTATCCCATATTTGCCTTCATTTTTCAATAGTTCATGTGAAAATTTTACTATAAAAGATAAAAATTTTACTCACGGTTTAGAGTTCGTCTTGATACTATATAAGCAAGACTCGTACTGTGCGCTTTTTTTATGCAATAAAACGCGACAAAACGGGCACAAAAGAAGAACATACAGAAAACAAAAAAAGAAGAGAGGAAATCCAAAATGGCTAAGAAAACTCCTAAGCTGGATGCCAATGGTTACCGCAAGTTTGGTATGCGCGACTGCCTCGCATACGCCGCTGGTGACCTTGGTTGTAACATGAGCTTTGCTCTGAAGAGCACGATGGCTCTGTTTTGGACTCAGGTCATGGGTCTGAGCGCATGGTACTCCCTGCTGATCGTCATTCTGCAGATTTGGGATGCCATCAACGATCCCCTGATCGGCTCCATCGTCGACTCCGACAGACATGTCTACAAAAGAAACAAGTTCCTGCAGTATATCTTCATCGGCTCCATCGGTCTGATCGTGGGTGGCGCTCTGTGCTTCCTGCCCTTCCCCAACGCTCCCATTTGGGCTAAGATCGTCATCTTCATGGCCGGTTATGTCATTTGGGATGCCTTCTACACTGTGGCTAACGTTCCCTATGGCTCTCTGCTGTCCCTGATCTCCGGCGATCCCGCTGACCGCGCCTCCCTGTCTGCTTGGCGTTCCATCGGCTCCATGATCGGCAACATGCTGCCCATGGTGATCCTTCCCCTCCTGATATACAATGAGGACGAGTCCCTCAACGGTCCCATGGTCTTCGTGGCCGCTTTGGTGATGGGCGTGATCGGTTTCATCTGCTTCCAGCTGATGATCAAGAACACCACCGTCCGCGTGAACACCAACATCAACCTCAACGAGGATCAGCCCAAGTTCAACGTCTTCAAGGCTATGGGAAACTTCCTGAAGAACCGTCCCGCCGTCGGCGCAACTCTGGCTGCCATGGGTATGTTCATCGGTATGCAGGCTGCCTCTACCGCCGTTTCCGTCACCTTCCAAATCTACTTCAGAAACGCAAAGATCTCCGGTTTGGTCTCCTTGTTCTCCATGATCCCCATCGTGGTCTTTACTCCCCTTGCCCGTAAGATGGTTACCAAGTACGGCAAGAAGGAGCTGTCCATCGTGGGCTCCATCTGCTATATCATCGGCGGTCTCGTCCTGTTCGCTGCTCCTCTGGGTCTCATCCCCGTTTCCGAGGGCAACACCGGTCTCGACCTGATCATCTACATCGTTGCTCAGCTGATCATGGCTCTGGGTATGGGTATCTACTCCACCGTCTCCTGGGCTATGATGGGCGATGCCATCGACTACAACGAGTGGAAGACCGGCAAGC
>CAYTOO010000121.1:0-3962 GCA_964439545.1 uncultured Oscillospiraceae bacterium
GCGGCTTTTGACCGCCTACTCCCTTAGCAGGGGAGCCCCTTCGGCCACTTGGGTACTTCTGCAAACAATATAAAATTGGCGGAGAGAGTGGGATTCGAACCCACGGATGCTCTCACATCGCCGGTTTTCAAGACCGGTGCTTTCGACCACTCAGCCATCTCTCCGTGCGTGAAAACGCCCTGTGTCAATCCCAAACGCAGGATATAGAATACCATATCCGCCCACCGTTGTCAAGGAGAAAGCCGCCGCCGCGAAAAAAATTTTTTGAAAAATTGAAAATAGGGCTTGCAAAATGAAAAAAGGTGTGGTAATATAACAAAGCTGTCTGACAGCGAACTGCATATCCGGGTGTGGCGAAGTTTGGTATCGCGCTTGAATGGGGTTCAAGAGGCCTTGAGTTCGAATCTCAACACTCGGACCACGACGGAATATCCGCAAGGATATTCCGTCTTTTTATTTTTTGCGACAGTTCCCACTATGATTGTTTCTTGTTGTTTTTCTGCGCTTATTATACAATGAGTTTAAGAAACTAACATTTCGGGGAGGTTTGACGATGGAAACTGTGAAAAGCGGACGGATATTTAACCGCTACTTTGTGCTGCTATTCATCACCTCCGTGTGCTTTTGCTTCGCCTCGGAGATGCTCAACGTAGTGCTGCCCCTCTATGTGACGGAGGACTTGGGCAAGACCGCCGCCGTCAGCGGCCTGATGACCACCTTCTATACCATCACCTCTGCCGTGAGTCGCCCTGTGAACGGTCTCTTGACCGATAAGTGCAGCCGCCGCATCGTCATGGCGGTGGGCTGTTCCCTCTATGCCGCGGGCATCTTCCTCTGCGGCTTCATCCCCATGCTTGCCACCGCCTTTGCCTGCCGTATGCTCCAGGGCGTGGGCTACTCCGCCGCCTCCACCGCCAACGTGGCGGCCTCCAACGATGTTGCCCCCAAGGATAAGCTCAACGAGGCGGTAGGCTATTTCGGCATCAGCCATACATTGCCCGCACTCTTTGGCCCCATCATCGTCACCACACTCATCGCCCACATGGGCAACCGCAGCACCCAGTACGTCATCGCCGCCGTCTGCGGCGTGGCAACGGTGCTGTCCCTCATTACCAACTACGAGAAAAAGCCCCAGTTCGCCCGCGAATTGCCCCCTGCGGGGGAGAAAAAGGGGGCATTTATTGAAAAGACCGCCCTTGTGCCCTCCCTTATCCAGTTTGGGTCGCTATTCTTCACCAGTTCCCTCATGGTGTTCGCCACACTCTTCTTCACCGCGTGGGAGCTGCCCATGGAGTATCTCAGCGCCTACCTCACCACCACGGGCGTATCCCTACTGCTGGTGCGGGCGCTGTTGAGCCGCTTCTTGGGTAAGGTCAACCCCCTTGTACTGCTTCTCCCTGCATGGATTGCGGGTATCGCCGAGTGTCTGCTGCTGCCCAGTATCGACTCTATGGCGGCTTCCGTCGCCATGGGTGTGCTGTTTGGCTGCGTCCACGGCATCGTGTGGATGACCAACGGCGCACTGGCAGTGAATCGCGCCGCACCTCAGCGCCGCGGCGCAGCCAACGCCACCTTCTATCTCGCCTTCGATGCCGCCATCGGCATCGGCGCTGCCGTCTGGGGCGCGCTTATCGATGCTGCGGGCTATGTGACCACCTATCGCGTGACCGCCTGCGGCTACGGCGCGATGATGGTCATCGCCATCATCATCTTTGCGCGATGGAAGAAAGGGGGAGAATAAGCTGTGAACGTATTATTCTTAGGCAACAGCCACACCTATTTCCACGATATGCCCGCCCTGTTCGCCCGCTTTGGTGAGAAAACCTGCGGCGAAAAGCCCCATGTGACTATGCTGGCCTACTCCTACCGCGACTTGGACTGGCATCAAAAGGAGTACTTCGCCCTGCGCTTTAACCTCATGTACGGGGGCTACGATTACTGCATCATCCAGCAGGCGGCGCACCCCTACCCTCCCGCCGAGGTGACGCTGTCCATCGGCGCGAAAATCATCGACCTGTGCCACCGCTGCGGCGTGAAGCCCATCGTCTACATGACGTGGGCAGAGGAGCAGTTCCCCGAGAATCAGCAGAAGATGATCGACACCTGCGAGAAGTTGGCAGGGGATAACAATGCCCTCTTAGCCCCTGTGGGGCGTAACTGGCAACAGGTGCGGCAGGAGCGACAGGATATTTCCCTCTTCCACACCGACGGAGAACACGCAGGGTTTTACGGCGCGTTCCTCACCGCCGCCACCCTCTGCAAGACCATTTACGGCGCAGTTTCCCAAGATGTCTGCGGCATGGGGCATGATTTTATCGGCGGTCTCCCGCTGGATTTTGACAATCCCGCCCTCTTGGAGGACGACAGGGTGCAAATCCCGCTGGACGAGGAAAAATGCCGCTACATTCTCGATGTCGTCAACGGCGCATGATGCTGCCCCTTGTCAAACATCCTTCTTTCGGGTATACTAGGGGAGAATTCATTGACTAAGGAGCATTTCGATGCTGAAACATATTCTAATCGTCTTTTTCGTCTCCATGGTGCCCCTCATTGAGCTGCGGGGCGCTGTGCCCTACGGCGTGATCTTCGGTCTGCCCCTGTGGCTCACCTTCGTGGTGGCCATCATCGGCAATATGCTGCCTGTGCCCATCATCTACTTCTTCGCCCGCAAGGTGCTGGAGTGGGGCTGCGACAAGCCCGTGATTGGCAAGTTCTTCACCTTCTGCCTTGAAAAAGGTCATCGCGGCGGCGAAAAGCTGAAGGCCAAGGCAGGCCGCGGCCTTTTCTGGGCGCTGCTGATTTTCGTGGGCATCCCTCTCCCCGGCACGGGCGCATGGACAGGCACGCTGGCAGCCAGCCTTCTCGACATGGGCTTTAAGGAGAGCGTGTTGGCCTGTATGGGCGGCGTGATTCTCGCGGGCATCATCATGGGCACACTGAGCCTTTTGGGCGTGTCAGCCTTTGGAATCATTGTGTAACATAGGAAAACCTCCCTCAAATCGAGGGAGGTTTTGTGATTATATGAAGTGTTCGCCCCAGTATTCGGGGTCTTTGTCCAAGTAGATGTTCTGCATCTCGCGGTCGATCTCAAAGATGGCATCGCTGCACAGCCGCAAGCGCTTCTGCTCCCGCTCACCGAAAGTGCGGTCGGACTTATAGCGCAGCTCATGCTCCAAGCTTGCCCACATATCCATAGCGATGGTGCGCAGCTGGATCTCCACAGGCAGGTTCAGCGTGCCCTCGGAGATGACAATGGGCACCTCCACCACCAAGTGGAGGCTGCGGTAGCCCGACTCCTTGGGCTCTTTAATATAGTCCACCTCGCGGATCACCTTAAAGGACTCCGTGCGGGTCAGCAGGCGGCGGAGATAGCGAATATCGTCCAAGTAGTTGCAGATAACGCGGACACCCGCCAAGTCCTGGATATGTGTGTAGATATTGTCGATGGTAAGGGCAAGGCCGCGGCGGCGCAGCTTCGCCACAATGCTGTCCAGTGTCTTGATGCGGTGTTCAATATGGTGGATGGGAGAGTGGTCATAAAGACCGGCGAACTCCTCGTCCAGAATCTCCATCTGTGTCACGGCCACCTTAAGGGCGCTGCGGTAGAGGTGATTCACCCGCACCATGCCGGCGGCCAGTTCCTTTTGCTCATCGGGAAGATGCTCGGGCACGGAGATCTCACGCAAGGTGATACTGCCGCTTTTTTCGATCATCATGTATGTATGCTCCCTTCTAAAGGGGATGCTTCCCCTTGTTAAATATTATACTATGCATTATGCCATAAAGCAAGTAAATAAACTGTGACTAATTTTTCTGCTTTTACCCATTGACAAATGGGATATATTTGGTATAATAATCGTTGCTGTGTTGCGCAGCGAATTGAATATGCAGTGGTATCGAAGAGGTCATAACGAGCACGACTGGAAATCGTGTTGTCGTCAAAAGCGGCACGAGGGTTCGAA
>CAYTOO010000122.1:0-3893 GCA_964439545.1 uncultured Oscillospiraceae bacterium
TCGCCCAGCTCCATCTCGATGCAGGTCATGGAGGCAACAGCGCCGTTATCATCGCAATTGCCATCCTCAAGATAGCGGGCGATGCGGGTCTCCAAATCCTTCTTTTGCAGTTCCAGTTCCAAATAGTCCTTGTTGAAGTGCTTTTTATAAATCATCTTGCGGAAGGCGCGAGCGCTCATGGGACGGATGGTGCCGTTATCCACAAAGAGGATGGTGTCGGCGCAGTTGACAATGGTGTAGAAGTCGTGGGAGACCATCAGCACCGCACCGCGATAATCGGCGATGGCATCTTCCAAAGCAATTTGGGCGAAGGTATCAAGGTGGCTGGAGGGTTCGTCCAGCAGCAGAATGTTGGCCTCGCCTGCCGCCAGTTTGGCAAGCTGCAGCAAATTCTTCTCACCGCCCGACAATGCGGACACCTTGCGCCCGAGGCTGTCGGGGTCGAAGCAGTAAGACAGCAGATGCTCCTCTACCTGCTGACGGGTATCGAAACCCATGGAGAAGAACTCCTCGTAGATGGTGTTTTGCTCATTCAAAATCTCTGCGTGAAGCTGAGAGAAAAAGGCGGGGGCGGCCTCCTCGGAGAAGTGGATGGCGCTGTGGTCATTTTTCCAAATCTCGCGGAGCATGGAGGTCTTGCCCGTGCCGTTGGCGCCCACCAGCGCCACCTTTTCCCCAGCATGTACGGAGAAGGAGACGGACTCCAAGAGGGTATCTTCAAAGGAAAGGGCATAGTCCTCTACACGGAGCAGTTCTGTACCTTCCCCCATCTCCTCCACGGCGGGAAGGCGAATAGCGGGCTGACGAATCTCCACAAAGGGGGCTTTGATCTGTCGATTCAACAGGCGGTTGAGATAGCTGACCTTGCCCTTTAAGGTACGACCGTGCTGAGACTCTGCCACCTCGGAGGCGATGTCGCGGAGGCGGTCCACCAGTTCGGATACGCGCTGGATCTCCTCCTCATTGACGAGGGCGGCGCGCTTGAGGTCGATTTTCTTCTGCAAGCGGGAGTAGCTGTACTCGGTGAAGTTGCCCTCGAATTCCTGCAGATCGCCGTTTTCCAAGTGCCAAATGTGGTCAAAGCAATGGGTCAGGAGATAGCGGCTGTGGGTCACCACCAGCAGTGTCCCTTGATAGGCGTTAATGAGGTCGCGCAGACCATTCAAATTCTCGAAGTCCAGAAACACATCGGGCTCGTCCATCATCAGCAGCGCGGGATGGCGCAGCATTTGGCGGATGATTTGCACCAGCTTCAGTTCGCCACCGCTTAATTTTTCCAGTTCAAGAGCGGCCTTGTCGCCCAGTTCTGCAAGCTGCAGCTGGCGGCGGATGTTGTTTTCATAATTGTCGGCATCCATGGCGCTGCTCTCGTCCATCAAGAGCTGATAGCGCTCCATCAGAGCATCCAACTCCTCAGAAACGCCCATCTCCGTACAGACATCCTCAATGGCCTTCTCCAAAGCGAGGAAATCCTGGCAGAGATAGTCGTAGACGGTGGTGGACTGGTCACCCTCGCGATTGACAAACTGGCTCACATAGCCCATGCGCCCTGCGGTATTGACCTTGAGTTTGCCATCGAAAGTATAGGCTTCTTGGTCGCGGATAAGGTTCATCAAGGTGGTCTTGCCCGAGCCGTTGCTGCCCATTAAGGCGCAATGACAGTTCTCCTCCAAATGGAAGGAGATATTTTGGAACAAATAGGTGCTTTGAAAGCCAAAGGTGAGTTTTTCTGCGTGAATCATGGGAAGACCTCAACTTTTCATATCATTACTGCCTTATCATAGCGGCATTTGCTCTGCAATGCAAGTTCTTTTCGTTTTTAACACTTTCCAAACGGGAAAAAGTGTGATAGACTAGGTCGGAAAATCACTTACTTAGGAGAGAAAATATGTTCGCAACCATCATTAACGGCCTCAATACCGCTCTTTACAGCTATGTGCTGATTATTCTTTTGGTGCTGGGCGGCCTCTATTTTACCATCCGTACCCGCTTTGCCCAGTTCCGCCTGCTGGGTCAACAGTTCAAGGCAGTGACGGAGAAGAGCGACAGCGGCGTGTCCTCTTTCCAAGCACTCATGGTGTCCACCGCTTCCCGCGTGGGTACGGGCAACATCATCGGCGTGGCTACCGCTTTGTGTGTGGGCGGCTTTGGCAGCGTGTTTTGGATGTGGGTCATCGCCATCATCGGCGGCGCTACCGCCTTCATAGAGAGTACGCTGGCGCAGATTTACAAAAAGCGGGGCAAAGACGGCTGCTACGGCGGCCCTGCCTACTATATCGAGGCTGCCACCAAGGGCAAAGGTCTTGCTATGGTGTTCGCTGTGTTCCTGGTGCTGACTTACGGCATCGGTTTTAACATGCTGGCCTCTTATAACCTCCAGTCCACCTTCTCTGTCTACAGTTTCTATCACCCCACCTATACCCCGTGGATCATCGGCTTTGTCATCGCTGCGCTGGTGTGCTACTGTCTCTTGGGCGGCGGCAAGCGCATCATGTCCGTCACCAGTTTCCTTGTGCCTATCATGGGCGCCATTTATATTGTGGTGGCGCTGGTGATCGTCATTCTCAACGTCAAGATGCTGCCCGATGTGTTCCGTCAGATTTTTGTGGGCGCATTTGATTTCAAGGCCATTTTCGGTGGCTTTGGCGGCTCTTGTGTCATGTACGGCATTAAACGCGGCCTCTTCTCCAATGAGGCTGGCGTGGGCTCTGCCCCCAATGCCGCTGCCGCTGCCGACATCTCCCACCCCGTGAAGCAGGGCTTGGTGCAGACGCTGTCCGTGTTTATCGACACCCTCCTCGTCTGCTCTGCCACCGCCTTTATGTGCATGTGTTCGGGGGTGACTCCTCCCACCACCAGTGCCGAGGCCGCCTCCTACGTGCAGGCATCTCTCAGCGCCACGCTGGGCAGCGTTGGCCCTATCTTCGTCACGGTGGCTATGGTGCTGTTCGCCTTTACCACCCTTCTCGGCAACCTCTTCTATGTGGATAAGGCCATCAACTACCTGCTGGGCAAAGAACCTACGAAGGCGTTTCGCAATGTCTGCTACATCATCGCCTCGGTGATCATCTTCGTGGGTGCGGGCTTGAGCGCCGACATGCTGTGGAACATCGCCGATGTGCTGATGGGCGGCATGACCATCATCAATATGCCCGTCATCCTCTACTTGGGTAAGTACGCCTACCGCGCACTGCGCGACTACGAGCGCAAGAGCAGGGAGGGGTTGGAGATGACCTTCCGCAAGAAGGACATCGGCCTTACCACCGAGACGGATTATTGGAACTGAAATTTGCATGAAAAAAGCTGACCGCCATGGCGGTCAGCTTTTCGTTGTTAGTGGGTTTTGTTGTATTCTTCCAGCTCCATGATGGCATCGATGATGGTCTCGGCGGTCACGGGGATGGGCCAGATGCGGACATCGATACCAGCCAAAGCCTTGGTGGTGACCTTGTCCAAATCCTCTGCCGTGGCGTGGATGTCAGCCAAGCAGGTGGGCAGGCCGATGGACTTACTGAAGGCGTAGAGCTTATCACGCTCCTCGTACTGTTTGTCGGAGGTCAGCAGCACCAAGATGCCGTAGGCCACCACCTCGCCGTGGAGGTGACCGTAATGCTCCGTGGAGGGCAGGACGGTGAAGCCGTTATAGACGGCGTGAGCCATGCCTGTGGTGTAGTCTACCTGCACGAAGTTGGACACGAAGCCCGTGGAGATGATGATGCCCAGCACCACTTCGGTGAACTCATCGGTGACGGTGTTGGCGCGGCAGTCATCCAGTGCCTTCTTACCCCAGCGGATGATGGGGGTGGCGCACATGGAACTGAGGGTGATACCCATAGCATCGCTGTGGACGGGGATGTGACCGCGGGAGGACACGGTGGACTCATAGTGCATGG
>CAYTOO010000123.1:0-3886 GCA_964439545.1 uncultured Oscillospiraceae bacterium
ATCATGCCTGTTCCAAGAAATTCGCATATTACTGTTTTACGACCACCGAGCATTTGCCCGTCTTCTTTTTTTGCCGATTGTCCACGAGAAAAAGCGAAAAAAAGAACATTTTAGCTTTGCAATATGTTAATGGATATAGTATAATTATTCCGATTATATGGTTTCCGTCCCCGTGAGGTATCGTGTGCGGGCCATGAAAACGGAAGGAGGGCGTTTACCTTGGAAACAAACTACGCAATTGAGATGTTAAACATCACCAAGAAGTTTCCCGGAATCATCGCCAATGACAACATTACCCTGCAGCTGCGTAAGGGTGAAATTCACGCGCTGCTGGGCGAAAACGGCGCAGGTAAATCCACGCTGATGTCTGTGCTGTTTGGTCTTTACCAGCCCGAGGAGGGCACTATCCGTAAGGATGGCGTTGAGGTGAAGATCAAGAACCCCAACGATGCCAATGATCTGGGCATCGGCATGGTGCATCAGCACTTCAAGCTGGTGGAGTGCTTCAGCGTGCTGGACAATATCATCATGGGCGTTGAGCCTGTGAAGCACGGCTTTTTGCAGAAGAAGGAAGCCCGTGAGAAGGTGCTGGCCCTTTCTGAGAAGTACGGCCTCCACGTTGACCCCGATGCCATCATTGAGGACATCACCGTGGGTATGCAGCAGCGCACCGAGATTTTGAAGATGCTCTACCGCGACAATGAGATCCTCATTTTTGATGAGCCTACCGCCGTGCTGACCCCGCAGGAGATCGATGAGCTGATGCAGATCATGAAGAATCTGGCAGCGGAGGGGAAGTCCATCCTCTTCATCTCCCACAAGCTGGCAGAGATCATGGCCGTTGCCGACCGCTGCAGTGTGCTGCGTAAGGGTAAGTATATCGGCACGGTGGAGACCGCCAACACCACCATGGAGCAGCTCTCTGCCATGATGGTGGGCCGCGATGTCAATTTCCACGTGGAGAAGAAGCCCTCTACCCCCGGTGAGGTGGTGCTGGGCGTGGAGAATCTCTCTGTTGCCTCCAAGCGCAGCAAGGAAGATGCGGTGAAGAACGTCTCCTTCAACGTCCGCCGCGGTGAGATCGTCTGCATTGCCGGTATCGATGGCAACGGTCAGACGGAGCTGGTCTATGGCCTTACGGGTCTGGAAGCACCCTCTACCGGCACGGTGACTCTGTGCGGTAAGGACATCACCCGCGCACCCATCCGTCAGCGCAGCATCGGCGGCATGAGCCACATCCCCGAGGATCGTCATAAACACGGTCTGGTTCTGGACTACACGCTGGAGGACAACATGGTGCTGCAGCGCTATTTCGAGCCGGAGTTCACCTCCAAGGCAGGTTTTCTCCGCCGTGACAATATCCGCGACTATGCCCAGCGGCTCATTGAGCAGTACGATGTCCGCAGCGGTCAGGGCCCCATTACCATTGCCCGCAGTATGTCCGGCGGTAACCAGCAGAAGGCCATCGTGGCCCGCGAGATCGACAAGGATCCCGAGCTGCTGGTGGCAGTGCAGCCCACCCGCGGCCTCGACGTGGGCGCTATCGAGTATATCCACAAGCAGCTGGTGGCACAGCGCGACTCCGGTAAGGCGGTGCTGCTGGTGTCCCTTGAGTTGGACGAGGTCATGGACGTGCCCGATCGTATCCTCGTGATGTACGAGGGTGAGATCGTGGGCGAACTTGATCCCAAGACCACCACGCAGGAAGAGCTGGGCCTCTACATGGCCGGCGCTAAGAGAGATGAGGTGACGGCATGAAGAAAAATCTTCTGAAAAACGGCGGCGTCCAGTCGCTGATCGCCTCTCTTGCCTGCATTGTGCTGGGTATGCTGATCGGTTATATTGTGCTGTTGTTCATCGAGCCCTCCGGCGCAGGTGAGGCCATTATGACCGTTATGAAGAACTTCTTCACCTACAGCAAGACCGAGACTCAGATGAAGTATCTGGGCAGCACGTTGGTCAAGAGTGCTCCTCTGCTGATGTGCTCTTTGTCCATTCTCTTTGCCTATAAGGTGGGTCTTTTCAACATCGGCGCTGCCGGTCAGTACTGTGCAGGCGTTGGTCTCGCTCTCTATGCCGCGCTGGGTCTCAACCTCCCTTGGTGGGCATGCATG
Source organism: uncultured Oscillospiraceae bacterium (assembly GCA_964439545.1). Classification (GTDB taxonomy): domain Bacteria; phylum Bacillota; class Clostridia; order Oscillospirales; family Oscillospiraceae; genus Vescimonas. Next base: position 2,115 of record CAYTOO010000123.1, read on the forward strand.
ATCCTCGCTATGGCAGCGGGCGCTTTCCTCGGCGCTCTCAGCGGCCTGCTGAAGGCTTACTGCAACGTCAACGAGGTCATCTCCGGCATCATGCTGAACTGGATCACCCTCTACCTCGTCAACATGCTCTTGACGCAGGTGAAAGAGGAGACCAGCCCCTATACCTACCATATTTCCACCGTTAATCCCGCTGGCCTCATCCCCTCTTTGGGTCTGGGCAAGCTCTTTACCAATAACCAGTATGTCACCATCGCTATCCCCATTGCCATCATCATTGCCTTCTTGGTGTGGATCGTGCTGGACAAGACCCGCTTCGGCTATGAGCTGAAGGCTACCGGTAACAACAAGAATGCCGCTAAGTACTGCGGTATGGCCGAGAAGCGCAACATCATTCTCACGCTCATCATCGGCGGTGCGCTGGCAGGTCTTGGCGCAGCGCTGCTCTACCTCACCGGCTTTGAGCAGTGGCAGTGCTCCACCTCCTCCGTCCCCGCCATGGGCTTCAACGGCATCGCCGCAGCCTTCCTGGGCGGTCTCCATCCCGTGGGCGCAATTTTGTCCTCGTTCTTCATTCAGCACATCACCGTGGGCGGCGCATACGTGGACAAGACCATGTACTGTGCACAGATCTCCGATCTGATCTCCGCCATCATTATCTATCTGTGCGGCTTCGTGCTGTTCATGAAGCACGCCATGAATACCGGCATCGCTCGCCGCGAGGAAAAGCGCAAACTCGCTGCCGCTGAGGAGAAAGGAGGCGATCAGTAATGCTGCTTCTGGTGCAATATACGCTGACTTTCGCCTCTGTGCTGATCCTTGTGGCGCTGGGCGGCTGTATCGCCGAACACTCCGGTGTCATTAACCTCGGTCTCGAGGGTATCATGGTCATGGGCGCTATGGGCGGCGCACTGATGATGCGCTATATGCCCGCAGACGTCCCTGATATCGTCATGATCTTGGGTGTCCTTGTGGCCTCCGCGCTGGTGGGCGTGATCTACTCTGCATTGCTTGCTGTGGCCTGCATTAACTTCAAGGCCGATCAGACCATTGTCGGTACTGCCCTCAACATGCTGGGCGTAGCGGCGGCTACCGTTATCGTCAAGGCCATCAACACCTCCGCCAACCCCGATGACGTGTCCTCCGTGGTGCAGTACGCTGTCCCCAAGAAGGCCTTCTTGGTGGACTTGGGCGGCTTTGAGTTCAGCTGGTTCATGCTGGTGACCCTCATCGCCCTCATTCTCGTGTGGATGATGCTCTACAAGACCCGCTTTGGCCTCCGCTTGATGGCCTGCGGCGAGCATCCTCAGGCTGCCGACAGTGTGGGTATCAACGTCTACAAGATGCGCTGGGCAGGCGTGCTGATCTCCGGCGCGCTGGGCGGCCTCGGCGGCATCGTGTTCATCACCGCCGGCGTGTCCGAGTGGCGCTTTGAGTACGGTGTGGCGGGCTTCGGCTTCCTGTCCCTCGCCGTTATGATCTTCGGTCAGTGGAAGCCCCTGCGCATCGCGCTGGCAGCGTTGCTGTTCGGCCTGTTCCGCGCCCTGTCTAACGTCTACATGGGCTTCGAGGGTCTGGCTTCCCTCAACATCCCCAGCCAGGTCTATAACATGATGCCCTACATCATCTCCCTTATCGTGCTGGCCTTCACCTCCAAGCGCTCCCGCGCCCCCAAGGCAGAGGGCATCCCCTATGATAAGGGGCAACGCTAAAGCGTTGCTATCATTTAATACGAGGGGGCATACCCTCCCCCTCGTGCTCCCCCATGCAAACTT
>CAYTOO010000124.1:0-3857 GCA_964439545.1 uncultured Oscillospiraceae bacterium
CAGCATAGCGTAGAAGCCGTTGAGGATCTTGCGGTTATTGACGCGGATCTGGAAACGCTTCAGACCAAGAGTAGAGAAGGTGCGATAGATAATGGCGGGGATCTCCGCCTCGTTGGTGATGTCCAGCTTGCCGTCACCGATCACATCGATGTCGGCCTGATAGAACTCGCGGAAACGACCGCGCTGTGCGCGCTCACCGCGATAGACCTTGCCGATCTGATAACGGCGGAAGGGGAAGGAGAGATCATTGTAGTGCAATGCCACATACTTCGCCAGCGGCACCGTCAGATCAAAGCGCAGCGCCAAGTCGGCATCGCCCTTTTCAAAGCGGTAGATCTGCTTCTCCGTCTCGCCGCCGCCCTTGGCAAGGAGCACCTCGGCAGATTCGATCACAGGGGTATCCAGCGGGGTAAAGCCGTAGAGGCTATAACTGCGGCGCAGGATCTCCATCATGCGCTCCATCTGCTGCTGGGGACGGGGCAGCAGCTCCATAAAGCCAGATAAGGTACGGGGTTTCATTCTCTCCATAATCTATTTCCTCTTTTACTTATGCTTCTTCTTTTTCTTCTGCAACCTCGGCTGTCTCGGCGGGATCTTCGCTCACAGCAGCCTCGCTGTTCTCGGCGGGCTTCTCTTCGTCATCATAGACATCGAGGGTGTCCAGCAGGGCTCCCACACCGTTGTCCATCACAGGGGCATTTTCCAGCATCTCCGAATCTTCCGATTCTTTGATCTCCTCAACCACCTGACGCCAGAACTCATCGGTGGCGGCTCCTTTCTTTGCGCCGACCTTGAAGCCGACCACACCCAGCACCACAGCCACCACGATCCACACCAGCTTCAAAGGCAGCGCACAAGCCGCCACAAAACCGATGAACAAACCGATAAATGTAGCGATCTCCTTATAGTGATTGACAACGCTGCGGAACACGAACTTCTTGTCGCGCAGGCGCTTCATATGCTTCAGCTCCAGCAAACACATCACCACGCGCAGCACGCACAGCATGCACAGAGGAATCATGTAATTATAAAAGTTCTCCGTCAACCAGAGCAGGGCTTTTTGCAAAAAAGACATTATTGTTCTCCTTTCCCTTAGGCGGTGAAGGGCTTATTCTTGGGATTGACAATATCGCGCCAATCCAAATCGCCACGAGCCAGACCCAGCACCAGCATTTCAGCCGAGGCGAGGTTGGAACCGTAGGGGATGTTGTGCTTATCGCACAGCAGCATAATGTTCTGCACATCCTCATGAGGGGTGCGCTGATTGGGATCGACAAAAATCAGCACCAGGTCGATCTCGTTGTAGGCAATACGTGCCGCGATCTGCTGTGCTCCGCCATTGGCAAAGGGCAGGAAGCGGTGAATGGGCAGACCCGTGGCTGCAGTGATCTGCATACCCGTGTCAGAAGTGGCGCACAGGGTGTGCTGTGCCAGTACGCCGCAGTAGGCGTTACAGAACTGGATCATCAGTTCTTTTCGGTTATCATGTGCGATCAAGGCGATATTCATTGTTCTTTCTCCTTTTCTCACTTTGTCATTAATGGGTAGACCTTCATCAAAGGTGCTTTCTTTCCTGTAAGGCGCTTGGCAATGTTGTCATAGGCCTGCTGGGCAAAGTAATTGCAATCCCGCAGAGGGATGCCGCGTCCGATAGCCAGCGGCACTTCGTTATCCTCGGGTATCACGCCCAACAGCGGCGCTCCCGCCGTGTCCATAGCATCGTCGATGGTGGTATGCAGCGCTTTTAGCATTTTCTTCTGCACGCGATTGACCACCAAGTGGAGCTTTCCCGTGGGGAACTGCCGCAGGGCAGCCACTGTCCGCTGGGCATCCCGCAGCGCCGTGGGATCAGCGGTAGTAATCACCACAGCCCGATCGGCGATGGCAGTTGCTAGCAGGAAGCCGTGGCCTAAACCTGCAGGGGCATCCACTAAGCAGAAATCATACTTCTCGCGGATCTCGTGCCCCAGCTTCTTCATCTTTTCTATGTCGAAGCCCTCATTATGCCCCGACAGAGGTGCTGCCAGCAGATCCAGCTGCGTATACTTGCGATGCTGCGCCACCGCCTCATCGAGGGCGCAGCGCCCAGCCAGCACATCGGAAAAATCCATCGTCGTGCTGTCGCTCAAACCCAGCGCCATGTCGAGATTGCGCAGCGTAATGTCGCAATCCAGCGCCAGCGTCCTGTATCCCATTGCAGCCAACGCCAATGATACGCTGGCGGTAAAGGAGGTTTTTCCCGTGCCTCCCTTGCCGGAGACTACGGCGATAATCGTACCCATAGTGTTTCTCCTTATTTTAATGGTGCTTTTTTGATCTTCGCCCACGCCCGGGGAAACTGAGGCGGCGTAGGCTTTACTTTTTCAATGACTACCACGCGGTGCTTTACCTCGGTGCAGGGGATGGTGTAGTCGTAGATCTCCTTCACCTTACCTCCCAGCTGCCCGATAGCGCCGCGGGCACGGGCAATCTCTTCATCGCTGTCCACGCTTTTCATGGCCAGGAACTGTCCGCCCACCTTCACAAGAGGCAGCGCCAACTCGCACAGTAGGGGCAGATCCGCCACAGCACGGGAGGTAGCAAAATCGTAACTTTCTCTCCGTTCAGCAGCGAACTCCTCGGCGCGGGCGTGGATGCACTCCACGCGCTCAAGTCCCATCTCGCCGCAGGTCTCGTCCAGCCACGCAATGCGCTTTCCAAGGCTATCCAACAGCGTGAGATCGAAATCCTTTTCCAGTATCCGCAGCACCATGCCGGGAAAACCCGCACCGGTACCTACGTCTACCACACGCTTACCGCGGAGAGGAAACTTCTTCAGCAGCGCCACGCAATCCAGCAGATGGAGTGTAGCCACAGCTTCGGGGTCAGTAATAGCGGTGAGGTTCATTACCTTATTCTTTTCCAGCAATCTCTCGGCGAACTCCAGCAGCTGCGGTGCTGCCGTCTGGGGCAACCCCAGTGCAGAGAGGCCGGTCACAAGGGTCTTTTCCATGTTACTTACCCTTTTTTCTCGTCAGCGCCAAGATGATTCCCACAGGGAGCCAGCAAGCGGCAAAGGCAGCTAAAATAATGGCAGTCTTTTTCTTCATGGCGCACTCCTTATTACTTATTCTTCAGCAGATCGCGGATCTCCGTCAACAGCTCCTCAGCAGTAGGTGCTGCAGGTTCTTCCACAGCGGGCTCGGGGGCAGGCTCTTCCTTCTTGCGATGGAAGGAATTGATGGCCTTCACCATGCAGAACACTGCAAAGGCGATAATGACAAAATCGATGACCACAGCGATGAGATTACCGAAGTTGACAGCGATCTCGGGGGTAACAACAGTCTCGCCCTCCATGATGGCCTCTTTCAGCACCCACTTCCAGGCGCTGAAATCAAGACCACCGGTAATGATGGAAATGAGGGGCATAATGATGTCATTGACGAGGGAAGTGGTGATCTTACCGAACGCACCGCCGACCACAACACCGACGGCCATATCCAGCACGTTGCCGCGCATGGCAAATGCCTTAAACTCTTCTAAAAACTTTTTCATAGTTCGCTCCTTATATACATTTTGTATAAATTCGCTCGGACATTACAATTTGTTTTAGTTCTTAGGGGTCAGCACAGTCTTGCCGCCCATGTAGGGCTGCAGGGCTGCGGGGATCAGCACGCTGCCATCTGCCTGCAGATTGTTCTCCAGGAAGGCGATCAGCATACGGGGAGGTGCCACCACGGTGTTGTTGAGGGTGTGGGGCAGGTAAGTGCCCTTCTCGCCCTTGACGCGGATCTTCAATCGGCGAGCCTGAGCATCACCAAGATTGGAGCAGGAGCAGACCTCGAAGTACTTCTGCTGACGGGGAGACCATGCCTCGA
>CAYTOO010000125.1:0-3834 GCA_964439545.1 uncultured Oscillospiraceae bacterium
CCATTCGGGAAGCAGTTCGAGCTTCGCTCACGAAGATCACTGTAGGTCACGCGGCGAATGGGGGCGGGAGCCTCCACAATGCGGGGATCTGCCATCAAAATGCCCGACACATCCGTCCAGTTTTCGTACACATCAGCATCCAGTGCCGCCGCTGCCAGTGCGCCGGTAATGTCGCTGCCGCCGCGGGTAAAGGTCGCCACACGCCCATCGGGCATCACGCCGTAAAAGCCGGGGATGACCACCTTGTGTCCCTCTGCTGCTTGACGGAGGGCTGCATAGGTCGCCTCTTGATCCACGCTGCCATCGAGGTTAAACTTCAGCCACAGTGCTGCATCGAGGAACGTCCAGCCCAGGTATGCCGCCATCAGCTTTGCGGCAAAATACTCGCCACGGGATGCCACATAGTCCTTATCCGCACCGTCGCAGAGCTTGCGCCACAGCTTATCAAAGTCTGCACTCAAATCAATATCAAGGCCGCAATCCTTGGCAATACCCTCATAGCGGTCGCGGATCATCTGAAAAATGTTCTCGCAGGACACGCCGTACTGCACGTGGGCATGGCAGAGATAGAGGAGGTCTGTGACCTTATGATCGTCCTTAAACCGCTTACCGGGAGCGCTGACCACCACCACGCGGCGGCTGTCATCGGACTCCACGATCCCCTTTATTTTCGCAAACTGTGCGGCATCCGCCATGGAAGAGCCGCCGAATTTCAATACTTTTAACATAGGTGTGTACTTCCTTCTTTTTCTTCTTTGTCAGCTTTGCCCAAAAGAAAAGTCAAAAGACAAAATACCATGTATTGTCTACGAGCAAAAAACACTTGACTTTTTACGAGAAACAATATATCATAGCCAAAGTGAAATTGCAACCCCCTAAAATAAAAAATTTTCCACCACAGAAAGACGAGAGGACACGACACATGGACTATCGCAGTACGAGAAACGAAAATCTCCGCGCCACGGCAGCGGAGGCGATCCTGCAGGGACTGGCCCCCGACGGAGGATTATATAGTATGGACAGCCTGCGCGGCCTTGATTTTGACTGGCGCGCAGTGTTGGATTGTGACACATTGACCACCGCCCGCGAGGTGCTGGCGGCATTGCTGCCCGGTTTTGAAAAGGACGAGTTGGAAGAACTTCTCCACGATGCCTACGACGGCAAGTTTGAGACCGATGAGTTGACCCCCACCGTTGCCGTGGGTGACGATGCGGTACTGGAGCTGTTCCGCGGCCCTACCTCCGCATTTAAAGATGTGGCACTCCGCATGCTGCCCCAGCTCATGCGCCGCGCCCGTGAAAAGTGCGGCGTGGAGGATCAGATCATGATCCTTACCGCCACCAGCGGCGACACGGGCAAGGCCGCCATGGAGGGCTTCCGGGATGTGCCCGGCACGGGTATTATTGTGTTCTACCCCCACGGCGGTGTCAGCGCCGTGCAACAGGCACAGATGGCCACCCAAGAGGGCTATAATGTCTATGTCTGCGCCGTGGAAGGCAACTTTGACGATGCCCAGACGGGTGTGAAGAACATCTTCGCCGCCATTGAGGAGCAGAACCTCTTGGCAAACAGCGGCGTGCGCCTGTCTTCCGCCAACTCTATTAATATTGGTCGCCTTGCCCCCCAGGTGGTCTATTATTTCCGCGCCTACGCCGCCTTGGTGAAGAGTGGGAGAATCGCTGTGGGAGACAAGGTGGACTTCGCCGTGCCCACGGGTAACTTCGGCGACATTTTGGCTGGCTACTTTTCCCGCGAGATGGGCTTGCCTGTAGGCCGCCTCATCTGCGCCTCCAATGCCAACAACGTGCTGACGGACTTCCTTGCCACGGGCCGCTATGACCGCAACCGTCCCTTCTATAAGACGGTGTCCCCCTCCATGGACATTCTTGTGTCCAGCAACTTGGAGCGTCTGCTGTTCTTAATGAGCGGCGATGGCGACTTGGTTGCCAAGCTGATGTCTGAACTGAAGGAAACGGGCGCTTACGAAGTACCCGCAGAACTGAAAGAGCAGATTTCTGCCCTCTTCTGGGGCGGCTGCTGCGATGATGAAAAGACCGCCGAGGCTATCGGTAAAATCTACCGCGACCACGGCTACCTCGCCGATACCCATACGGCAGTGGCTTGGCACGTGGCGCAGGAATATAAGGCCGCCTGCCCCGACCATAATCCCGTTGTTATTCTCTCCACCGCCTCCCCCTATAAGTTCCCCGTTGCCGTGTGGGAGGGTCTGGGCGAAGTGGCCCAGGAGGACGAATTCGCCGTCATGGATGATTTGTGCCGCGCCACGGGCGTTGCTATTCCTAAGAATCTGCAGGGCTTGCAGGAGAAGGAAGTGCGCCACCGCGATGTGATTAAGAAGGAGGACATGCTTTCCTATGTCCTCGGCAAAGTGAAGGAGGACGCATGGAAAAAGTAACCGTTCGTGTGCCCGCCACCACCGCCAACTTGGCGGCTGGCTTTGATGTACTGGGTTGTGCGCTGAGCTTATACAATAAGCTGAGTTTCAGCCCCGCTGAAGAGTTGAGCTTTTCCGGCTGCCCCGAGGAGTTTTGGAACGAGGATAATTTGGCCTATGTAGCCTTTGCCGCCGTGTGGAAGCATTTGGGCAAAGCCGTGCCTCCCGTCCATATCCATATTGAGGCAGATGTGCCTGTCTGCCGCGGTCTCGGCTCTTCTGCCGCCTTGATTGCAGGCGGCGCTATGGCTGCCAATATTATGGCGGGTTCTCCCTACAGCCGCGAAAAGCTGCTGGAGATCACCACCGCTATTGAAGGCCACCCCGATAACCTCGCCCCCGCGCTTTTGGGTGGCTTGACCGCCTCCATGATGGACGGGGAGAAGGTCTATTCCGTCAGCTATCAGCCCCATGCAGGGCTGCGCTTTGTGGCGCTGTCCCCCAATTTCCCCCTCTCCACCCATGAGGCCCGCTCCGTGCTGCCCAAGTCTGTGCCCTACGGCGATGCTGTCCGAAACGGCGGCTACTTGGCGGTGCTGCTGCGTGCGCTGGAACACGGCGATGAAGAGCTGATTGCCGCCGCCCTCCGTGACCATCTCCACCAGCCCTACCGCCGCAAATTGATCCACGAGTATGACGCGGTGGAAAAGTTGGCAAACAAAAACGGCTGCTTCGCCGTATGTGTCAGCGGTGCTGGCCCTACCATTTTGTGCATCACCCGTGATGCCTCCTTTGCCGAGAAGATGCGTGAAGATGTTGCCGCGCTGCAGCACGGCTGGGAAGTGCGTGATCTGTCCGTGGACTATCAGGGCGTGATCTCCCTGTATGAATAACGGGCAACAAAATTGCCCAAAATCGTGCAACGTGATACTGAAAAAAGAGTCACCCTCGCAAAAGGGTGACTCCTTTTTCAGCCTTCCACATATTTCTGCGGGTCAATGAGTACGCCGTCTTTGGAGACAGCGAAGTGGAGGTGAGGCCCCATGTCCGACTCTGCGGCGGCAGTGCCCACATAGCCGATAATGTCCCCTGCGTAGACCTGCTGCCCTTCACTGATGGGCGGGTCACTGCGGAGGGAGCTATAGTAGGTGACGTAGCCGCCGCTGTGGGCGATGGTGACGGTAGTGCCCATCAGTTCATCTTTCGTGACGGACTGAACAGTGCCTCCCGCCGCCGTTTTCACCGCGTCCCCATCGGAGGCTTGGATGTCCAATCCCTCATGGGTGCGCCAATCCCCCATAGTTTCATCGTAGAGGAGTTCATTCATGCTGAACACCGTGACGGTAGTGCCGTCCAAGGGGGAGACCACCTGGGGCAGCAGCTCTGCGGGGGCTTCCACCACAGGCTCAACCTCTACAGGTTCATCTTTAATGACGGGG
>CAYTOO010000126.1:0-3799 GCA_964439545.1 uncultured Oscillospiraceae bacterium
CGTGCGAGAGCGCAACCGCACGAAGTGCGGCTCTTAGCGCGAAGCTGAGGGAGGCGAGGGCGCTATCGCGCCGCGGGCGGATGGCGCCCGTGGAGCGTAGCGGAACAAGTCCCCTTGGGGGATATCCGCCCTACGAAATCACAAGGGGCTTGCGGTAGAACGAAACTGTTAATTGTTAATTATTAATTGTTAATTACCTCTTATCCCTTCGCATCCAGCCAATCATTGCCCCAGTGGGCTTCGGCGATCAACGGGACGGAGAAGGTGGCCACCGACTCCATCTCGCGGCGAAGGAGAGCGGCCACCGTCTCTGCTTCCTCTGCGGGACACTCCACAATGAGTTCATCGTGTACCTGCATGATGAGCTTTGCCTTCAAGTTCTCGCGGCGCAAGGCATCGTGGACACGCACCATGGCAAGCTTGATGACATCGGCGGCAGTGCCTTGGATGGGCATATTGAGGGCCACGCGCTCGCCGAAGCCACGCTGAATGTGATTGGCAGAGCGCAGTTCGGGCGTGTTGCGGCGGCGACCGTACCGGGTGGCCACGTAGCCACGCTCACGCCCCTCCTCCACCACCGCATCCATATAGGCGCGGACGGCGGGATAGGTGGCGAAGTAGCGGTCGATATAGTCCTTGGCCTCGGCTACGGACACGTCAATATCCTGTGACAGGGAGAAGGCGGACATACCGTAGATGATGCCGAAGTTCACCGCCTTGGCGCGGGAGCGCATGGCGGGAGTCACCTCGGATTCCTCCACATGGAACACCTTGGCGGCGGTGACGGTGTGGAAATCACGACCCGACAGGAAGGCATCACGCATGGCCTCGTCCCCTGCAATGTGGGCGAGAAGGCGCAGTTCGATTTGAGAATAGTCCGCATCCACCAGCACATTGCCCTCGGCGGGGATGAACAGGCGGCGGATCTCACGGCCCACCTCTGTGCGGGTGGGGATATTCTGCAAATTCGGCTCGGCAGAGCTTAAACGCCCTGTTGCCGTGACGGTCATCTGAAAACGGGTGCGGATGCGCCCGTCACGCTCCACCGCCTTCAATAGACCCTCGGCGTAGGTGGAGTTCAGCTTCGCCAAGTGGCGGTACTCCAGCACATGAGCAACCACGGGGTGTTCCGAGCGGAGCTTATTTAAAATATCGGCGTTGGTAGACCAGCCTGTTTTCGTCTTTTTTCCGTGGGGCAGGGAGAGCTTATCGAAGAGGATGACGCCCAGCTGCTTGGGGGAGTTGATGTTGAACTCCTCCCCAGCGAGGGCGTAGATCTCCTGCTCCAGCGCTTCCATCCGCGCCACCAGCGTTACGCCGAAGTCACGGAGGGCGGCGGTGTCGATTTTAAAGCCTTGGCACTCCATGTCCGCAAGGACGGGGCAAAGGGGCAGCTCCATGTCATCGTGGAGGGCGGTCAAACCAAGATTTTCCAGTTTTTGGGGTAAAATCTCATAGAGAGCGGCGATGGCGGAGGTGTAGCTGCACAGGGCGGCTTCTGCCATGGAAGAATCCCCCAAGGGGGAGAAGGCATCGGCTTCCAAATGGGCGGGGGCGGGGAGCTCTGCGCCGCAGTAGGCCATGAAAAGGCGGTCTAAGTCGTAGCCGCCGGCGGTGGCATCGAGGAGATAGGCCGCCAGCGCCGTGTCGAAGATAAAACCCTCGCCCGCGATGCCCTGCTGAATGAGGGTACGGTAGAGGTCTTTCACATTGTGGGAGACCTTGGGGATATCAGCGGCGAAGAGGGCGCGGAGGAAGGCGTACCAATCCCCCTCAAAGCGGTCAGAGCGCAAAATGGCGGTGAGACCGTGTTCCTCGTCCACCTCGCACTCCACGCAGAGAACGGAGAGGTCGGGCAATGCGTACACTGCCACGGTGTCACTCTTGCGCCACTGCGCCAAAAGGCGGGCGGCATCATCGTCTGTGGTGGGAGTTTCCACCGTGACGGTATAGCTGCTGTCCTCTTCGGCAATGGCGATAGATTCCTCCTCCGTGGGAGGGGTCAGGTGATAGCGCTCGATGAACTTGGTGAACTCCAAGCGGAGGAAGATGTTATAGAGCTTTGGCGACCAGGGTTTACATAATGCGTACTCGGGGTGGAAATCCAAGGGGGCATCCGTGACGATGGTGGCGAGAAAGTAGGAGTGGCGTGCATCCTGCGCTCCTGCCGTCAGCTTGGTGATGACCCCCGCCTTGGCATCAATGTCGGGCAGGGCATCGTAGAGCTTATCGATGGTCTCGTAGCGGGTGATGAGGTCGGTGGCGGTCTTTTCGCCGATGCCTGCCACGCCGCGGATATTGTCGGAAGAGTCGCCCATGAGGGCTTTGAGGTCAATAAGGCTCTTGGGGGCGAAGCCGTATTTCTCCCGGAAGGAGATGGGGTTCATATCGGTGGTAAGGGTCTGTCCTGCCTTGGAGGAGACCAGCATCACGCGGGTATGGTCGGTGATAAGCTGCAAGGCATCCCGGTCGCCCGTGACGATGACGCAGTCCCACCCATCTTCTTCGCAGCGGCGGGAGATGGTGCCGATGAGGTCATCGGCCTCGTAGCCAATGAGGTCGTAGCAGGGGATATTCATGGCATCGAGCATCTCCATCAGCAAAGGCATCTGCTGGTGGAGCTCCTCGGGCATACCGTGGCGGTTGGCCTTATAATTCTCGTCCGCTTCATGGCGGAAAGTGGGTTCGTGGCGGTCGAAGGCCACGCACACGGCATCGGGGGCTTCTGCATCGAGAAAACGCTGCAGGATATTGACAAAGCCGAACAATGCGTTGGTGTGCAGCCCCTCACGGGTGGTCAGGGGGCGCACGCCGTAAAAAGCGCGGTTGATGACACTGTTGCCATCGAGAACCATCAATTTCATGGGGTGAGTACCTCCCTCGATTTGTAATGTTCGCGGTTACCTTACAGTATAGCGCAATTTTTTCCATAAAGCAACGCCCAAGCCTTGACAGAGAGAGGATTTGTGGGATAGTATATGGTGTTGAGTTTTGCGCTGATGGGAGGAAGCGGTGCCCGAAGGGTCTTGCCTCCCTCTGACGAGGGAGGTGGATTCGCCGAAGGCGAAGACGGAGGGAGAGAACGACTACCCCTCAGCTTCGCTTGCGCTCAGCAGCTCCCCTGACAAGGGGAGCCAAGGGAGCGCTGTCGCGCTCCGAGCGGGCGGATATTATCCGCCCGTCAACATACGGGAGTGCGTCGGTAGGACGGCGGGCGGATGATATCCGCCCCTACAGGGTCTAGGGAAGGTCTCGATAGAATTTGTAGGGCGGGATGTACCCCAAGGGCATTTGTTCCGCTTCGCTCCACGGGCACCCACATCCCGCCGTCATAGACGCAAACTCTTCTACATTTCAGAGCAAGAGCGGCAGCGGAAAGAGAAGCAGAGGCGATGCTACATTTATTTGTAGGGGCGGACGTCGAGCGCCGTGTCCCATCGGGACACAAGTACCCTTGGGGTATCCGCCCGTGCAAGTTTGCGAGGATTTACAATGGGCCGACAGAGGCGTCGGCCCCTACGAGTTCGCTGATGAAAAGAAAGTACGAACATCCTCGTAACGAAAGCCGCTGTCAACCCCCTCAGTCAGCCTAGCGGCTGCCCAGCGCCTCCCTCCTCTCTGTCATGCTCCGCATGACATCTCTCCTCGCTGAGGAGAGTCTTGCCCTCGTCAGAGGGAGGCGAGGGACGGTGTGCCACCGTCCGTGCGGGCGACCAAAGGTCGCCCCTACCTACAACACACACTCCCAAAGGAGACACATATATGAACCTTGCTAAGAAGATAAATCTCCACTATACCA
>CAYTOO010000127.1:0-3784 GCA_964439545.1 uncultured Oscillospiraceae bacterium
GCCGTCCTGTCCGTTTGGAACCGGAAGCGCATTGGATCAACGGCGAGGTTGGCCCACTGTATCTGCGCTGCGACAAGGGAAATCCCGGAGAACGCTATCAGTCCATAGAATTCACGGAATATCAGCTGGGCGGAATTATCCAGCTGTGCGCCAGCAACATCGTTTTCGATAATATCAGCTTTCAATGCAATGGAAGTGCCTACATGAAATGCGATAATTGGAAAGAAGTGGAGAATACTATCATCCAGAACTGCGAATTTGCCTATGGCGGCTGTACGGTCACTTTCTATCGTGAGCGGGAAGACGGTGCCCTTGTTGTGGAAGTTCAGGGCGATGGTATCTACAACATTGTCAGAAATACCACCATTCGTAACAATTATTTCCATGACGGAGCGACTTCCAGTGTAACTTACGAAGGAGATAATTTCGACGATAAGGATGCTATAGACGGATACTTTCACTATTTAGACAATGTGACGGTCAACACGAACGGCATCCGTCTGGACAGCACCGCCGATGCGTTGAAGTATCTGGATTCCGTCAAGGTCTGCGGCAATCAGGTGTGGGATACCGGGAGTATGGATCAGGGTAAGTTGATTTACTCTGAGGGTTCTCTGCACATGATGCCCAACCACTATGGCGAATGCGTCATTGAGGACAATGTGTTTTACGGCACGGAAAATGGTCCTTCTATGAATGCGCTGCTGGACATATACCTGTACGACTTTGAAGGCGCAGGATATACAAGCCCCCGGTTTGGGAATAATATCTATGTTCAGTATGCAGGCCGAAACTTTGGTGCTTTTCTGTCTCAAGGCGGCGAAACATGGGCAATGGATGACCCGGAACTGCTGACGAAAGCCGCCGACCTGCTGGGCGATACCACAAGTAAGTTCTATATCATCCCCTAAGTGGGGCGCGATGATATTTCTCCTATTGACAAATTTCGAAGAACTTCTATAATAGAGTAGACAGGTGTCAAGACACATTGTCTACTCTACTTTTTTGTGAGGAATAGTAACATGAGTAAGGTTAAGGCGTTTTTGAAGAAAAAGGACATTGTCTTTTCTGCCAAGCGCTATTTTATCGATGCTATGTCCGCCATGGCGCAGGGTCTTTTCTGCTCGCTGCTGATCGGTACGATTATTAAAACGTTGGGTCAGCAGCTGAATCTTCCCTTCATGGTGGAGATGGGCGGCTTTGCCTCGGCTATGGCTGCGCCCGCTATGGCCATCGCCATCGGCTATGCGCTGAAAGCGCCGCCCTTGGTGCTGTTCTCCCTGGCCGCTGTGGGACAGGCTGCCAACACTATGGGCGGCAGCGGCGGCCCGCTTGCCGTGTTCTTCATCGCCATCATCGCCGCGGAGATTGGTAAGGCCATCAGCAAGGAGACAAAGGTGGACATTCTCGTGACCCCCTTCGTCACCATCTTCGCAGGTGTGGTGGTGTCCTACGCCATTGCACCTCCTATCGGCGCTGTTGCCAATGCCTTCGGTGCCCTTATTAACCACACCACGGCCTTGCAGCCCTTCTGGATGGGTATCGCCGTGTCGGTGCTGGTGGGTATTGCGCTGACCCTGCCTATCTCCTCCGCCGCCATCTGCCACACCTTTGGTCTTGTGGGCTTGGCAGGCGGTGCGGCTGTGGCGGGCTGCTGCGCTCAGATGGTGGGCTTCGCCGTCATGAGCTTTAAGGAGAATCGCTGGGGCGGCATCGTGTCCCAAGGCTTGGGCACCAGTATGCTGCAGATGGGCAACATCGTCCGCAATCCCCGCATTTGGATTCCCCCCACGCTGGCCTCTGCCGTCACTGGCCCCATCGCCACCTGCGTGTTTAAGCTGCAGATGAACGGCGCACCCGTGAACTCGGGTATGGGTACTTGCGGCCTGTGCGGCCCTATCGGCGTGTGGACAGGCTGGATGGCACCCAGTGAAAAGGCTGTGGAGATGATTAACGCCGTGGCCATCTCCCCCAGTGCCATGGATTGGATTGGCCTGCTGCTCATTTCCATCGTCCTCCCCGCTGTGCTGACGCCCCTGTTTGCTTGGCCTCTCCGCAAAATCGGTTGGATCAAGGACGGCGATCTGAAGCTCGACCTCTAATTACCGAAAAGCACCGCCTGCGGGCGGTGCTTTTATCATTTGAAATGCCAAAGCCCTTGCAACATGTGGAAAAACTTGATAAACTGGCAGCAATAAGGAGATGATTGCACATGTCAAAAACTATCATCGATGTTCATTCCCATATTGTGCCGCAGAACTATGTGGCGGCCTTGGAGCAAAATGGACGGCTGTTGGAGGATGGTTTCCCCTGTCCTAAGTGGTCGGTGGAAGCGCATCGCGCCTGCATGGAGCGTGTGGGCATCAGCCACTGCGTTTTGTCCGTGTCCTCTCCCCATCAGATGGTGGGCACAGCGGAGGAGGGCTTGCACTTAACGCAGGAGTTGAACGATCAAATGGCGCAGATGGTCAAGGATGACCCCGCCGCCTTCAGTTTCGCCGCCTGCCTGCCCCTCCCCTTGGTGGAGGAGTCGGTTGCCGAAGCGGTACGGGCTTTGGATGAACTGGATGCTTGCGCTGTGAAATTCCCCTCCAATGCCGATGGGCTATACCCTGGGGACGAGCGCTCGGCACCGTTGATGGAGGTACTGGATGAGCGCCACGCCGTGGTGCTGCTGCATCCCTGCAAGCCGCCCGTTGTGCCCCAGAACTGCTATACCGCAGGGCCGCTGCCCCTGTTTGAATTCTTGGGGGACACCACCCGCGCCGTTATTAATCTGCTGACGGCTAAAGTAACAGAGCGCTGGTCCAATGTCCGCTTTGTTGTGCCCCACAGCGGCTCATTCCTGCCGCCCTTGGTGGATCGCCTCAGCGGCATGACCCGCGCCATGGCTGCCAACGGTGTTGGTACAGCCGTGGATGTCCGCGCAGCACTTGAGCATTTCTACTTCGACCTCGCAGGAGATGCCCTGCCCGCCGCTGTGCCTGCACTTTTGAAGATCACCACGCCCGATCACCTGCTCTTCGGCGGCGACTTCCCCTATACCCCGCCCCACATGGTGCAGGAGCATATAGATGCACTGCTGACTGATCCCCAAACCGCCCCCTTTGCCGAGGGGATTTTCTACAAAAATGCCCGCAAGCTGCTGCGGCTTCCCTAAGCATAAAAGCACCACCCGATGGGCGGTGCTTTTTCAGCTCAATATTGCGCCAACAGCGCCTCGCAGCCCTCCAACACATCGCGGTAGGTGTCGTCGAAGTTGCCCGTGTACCACGGATCAGCCACTTCCTGTCCTGCGCGGGGCGTGAAGTCCAGCAGCAGGAACATCTTCCCTTCCCTGTCCTCGCCGCAGATGCGCTCAAGGCGGCGCAGATTGTCCCGATCCATGACGACGAGGAGATCGTAGTGCTTATAGTCCCCCGCCGTCACCTGCCGCGCCGTCTTTCCTGCGCAGGAGATGCCCACTTGTGCCAGTTTACGGCGTGTGCCGTGGTGGACACCGTTGCCGATCTCCTCGCGGCTGACAGCGGCAGAGGCGATCTCAAAATCACCGCTGCGGCCTGCTTTCGCCGCTAAATCTTTCATGACAAACTCAGCCATTGGGCTTCTGCAAATATTGCCGTGGCAAACGAATAAGATCTTTTTCATCGTTTTTCTTCCTTAATTATACCAATTTATACAATTTTATGCCTGATTATGCACGGCACCTTTGTGCGACATCCATAAACGCGATAACCGTATTTTTGCTTAATTTGGTATCGTTTGGTATGGATTTTCCATCGAG
>CAYTOO010000128.1:0-3649 GCA_964439545.1 uncultured Oscillospiraceae bacterium
GGGGGCACATCTCACTGGCGGTTACGGCTCGAGTTATGCTCAGAGCGCGGCACAGCAGGCCTACAATAGCTACCTCGCCCGTCTCTCCGACGTCCTCCCCGAACTGCAGGAGGCGGCCTACAAGCGTTACCGCGATGACGGCGCAGCACTTTTGGAGCAGTACGAACTGCTGCAGGGGAGAGATAAGAGCGATTATCAGCGCTATCTCGATGCCCTCAGCGCTTGGGAGAGCGAGAAGAGCGCGGCGCAGAAAATCTATGAAAACGCCGCCGCTGCCGACTTGAAGCAGTATCAGCTGCTGCTGGACTACTTCTCGGATAAGGCCAAGACAGAGGCAAAGGGGGAGACCACCTCTTCCACCACCCCTGCCGCCGCCACGGCAGGCGCGACCCTCTCCTCCACGGGCGCAGAGAGCCTCATGAAGGCCATGACCAACTATCTCAAGAAGGGGGATGCCGCCGCGGCGAAGGCACTCTATCAGCGCTACGATGGCCGCATTACCCCCGCCCAGCGCACGAGATTTCAGTCCCTCTTCGCAGGGTATAATGTAGCCTTGGCGTAAAGCCGAGGGATTCTCCCCCCGCGCCGTCACACCCTCATATGTCCTCCGAGGGAAAAATGTGGTTGCAATCAATAGGGAAGTATGATAAAATGGCTCTATCTGTAAAGCAAAATGCTTCCATATGTGACGGCGCGGTTTTTTTCGTGCCGCCGCCGCGAAAGGAGAAAAATATGAAGGAAAAGCTGCAGCGTTTTATCACTGCCTTTAAAATGAACGGCCAGGTCAAGAAAAAGACGCTGATCGCTCTGATCGCCATCGTGGCGGTCATCGCCATCGTCATTCTTGTCATCTGCCTCAAGCCCGCCGATACCACCCCCGACGAGCCTGTGGATCAGGGCCCTGTGGAGCCCGATTATTCTGACCGCGTAGAGCCCGATCCCATCGTGGAGCCCGAGGGCTTGAAGGAGACTTTGGAGAAGTATCCCGACGTGTTTGCATGGCTGGAGATCCCCGGCACCAAGGAAGTGCTGGAGATCGAGGCTGACACCTCTTATCCCGTGGTGCTCGCACCTCCCCAGCAGGCCGGCGAGGATGCCGACAGCACCCGTGACTACTATCTCTACCGTGACCTGGACGGCAACAGCTATAAGCCCGGCACGCTGTTCGCCGAGTCCATGGTGCAGGGTAAGTACATCAACGGCCGCGATCTGAGCGATCCCGTCACCGTCATTTACGGTCACAACATGGCCAACCGCTCCATGTTCGGCGGTCTCGAGCGCTTCATCCGCGAGATGGACTTCTCTCAGAAGCCTGTCATGTACATGTATCAGGATGGTCGCCGCGTGACCTACGAGATCGTGGGCGGCGCACAGTATGACACCAGCCACATCATCTACTATCACGACTTCACCGACGATCAGGTGTTCGACGATTTCTTCACCGCTCTGTGGAAGGAGACCGAGGGCAGCACCAACCTCAATGGTGCTGAGAAGCCTGTGGCAGGCGACAAGGTGCTGATCCTGTCCGTTTGTAAGAACGGCGACACCCAGCATCAGTTCCGCTACCTCATCGTGGGCAAGATGATCGAGGATACTGCCGATCCCAGCACTTGGGCTGTGGCAGAGACGGCTGAGGATGTCCCCGCCGCCGACGGCGAATAAGAAAGCATAATAAAAAGACACCCGCGAGGGTGTCTTTTTTTATTCCACCGTGAACTCCACGCTGAAGGAGAAGGTATCGTAATCCCCTGTGCCGCGGAAGTCCATAAATTCCTTCACCAGCAGGTATTCCCCCGCTTCGAGGTCGCCGTACATCCACGCCCAGTTGAGGTTCTGCTCCAGCTCGCCCCCTGTGGGCACGAGATAGGCAACGGCGTTCCACGCGATGTCCTCGCGGATCATGGGCACATCCACCCACGTGTCCCCTTGGCGCATTTTAAGACCGTAGGGGTCACCTGTGTTGATTTGCCCCGTCAGCTCCACGCCGCCCTCCTGGCGGATCACCAGCGTCATGCCCTTGGGTGTCACATCCTTCGCCTCAAAGGTCAAGCCCCACTGGGGCACACTCTCGGCGGGGACTTCGCCGCAGGTGGGCGGCACTTCCTCGGGAGGCAGGGCATCTTTATCCAGCATCCGCGTGCTGTAGCACCCTGCAAGGGACAGCACCATCGCGAGGGCGAGGGTCAAGGCAAGAATTCTCTTCATACGCCCATCCTCCTTATGTGTGGTTGTCTATTAGACGATTTTTGGTGGGAATTTGTTCCTGTATTTTCCCCGAAAAGCAGGGGTTTCCTTGTGATGTTGTAGGGCGGCCTGCCCTCAGGCCGCCGCGGAATACGGAGCTGCTGCAATAGACGGCGGCGGGGTGAGGGTGCCCGTGGAGCGTAGCGGAACAAATGCCCTTGGGGTACACCCCGCCCTGCAACATAGCATGAGGCTTTCCCGAGAACGCCCAACTGTTAACTGTTAATTGTTACCTGTTACTTATTTACACTTCGTCCATCTTTATCGCATTGACTTCCAAGGCTTCGCAGGGTATAATAGAGTGATTTATTGTGGGATGTTATTCTCTGTACATAGGAGGAATACTGATATGTGGATTGCGGACGGCTGGAAAGATTATGAATTGCTCTCCTGCGGCGGCGGTGAGAAGCTGGAGCGTTGGGATGACCAAATCTTGGTGCGCCCCGACCCTCAGGCCATTTGGCAGGTGGAGCGGAGCGCTCTGTGGCGCAAGGCCAATGCCCGCTACAGCCGTTCTCAGACGGGCGGCGGTCACTGGGAGAAGAACTCTCTGCCTCAGAGCTGGCCTATCCACTATAAGGAATTGACCTTCCAAGTCAAGCCCATGAACTTCAAGCACACGGGTCTTTTCCCCGAGCAGGCGGTGAACTGGGATTTCGCCATGGAGGCCATCCGCAAGGCTGACCGTCCCATCCGCGTGCTGAACCTCTTCGCCTACACAGGCGGCGCTACCGTTGCCTGCGCCAAGGCAGGCGCAAGCGTGTGCCACGTGGATGCGGCAAAGGGTATGGTGGCTTGGGCTAAGGAGAACGCTCGCCTTTCCGGTCTCAGTGAAGCCCCCATCCGCTGGATCGTGGATGACTGCGCCAAGTTCGTGGAGCGTGAGATCCGCCGCGGCAAGACCTACGATGCCATCATCATGGATCCGCCCTCCTATGGTCGCGGCCCGGGGGGCGAAGTGTGGAAGCTGGAGGAAAATCTCTTCCCCTTCGTGCGCCTTTGCTCCCAAGTGCTGAGCGATAAGCCCCTGTTTGTCCTCATTAACTCCTACACCACGGGTCTTGCCCCCTCTGTGCTGGGGTATATCCTCAAGCTGTTGGTGGGGGATCGCTACGGCGGCAAGGTCACGTGGGACGAGCTTGGCCTGCCCTGCACCGAAAGCGGCATGGCATTGCCCTGCGGTGCCACGGGACGGTGGACAGCCTTATAAGGGGAGCAGGCTCCCCTTATATATCCCCACCACCAGTGTGCGCACTGGTGTCGCCGCCCAAGGCGGCTGAGTCGGGGTATTTTTCTGGCGCACATGTCCCCCAAGGGCACTTCCGTTGGGCGTGGGCATCGACCACTACAACCGTTGATTGAAGTCTCCTGCAACCTCTGTAGGGGCGGACGACCCTGTCCGCCC
>CAYTOO010000129.1:0-3649 GCA_964439545.1 uncultured Oscillospiraceae bacterium
CTGACCTCTTGAATGCCATTCAAGCGCTCTCCCAGCTGAGCTATACCCCCATATTGTATCGGCTCACTGCCGACTTGATTAATATAACAGACTTCCCCTGAAATGTCAAGTCTTAATTCTCGAAAAATTCAAAAATCTTTATATTTTCTTAGATGCTTTCTGCACGCGAACAAAGTACGGCAGGTCGACTTTGGCCTACCGTACTTTAGAGGAGAAGAGATTAAACTGCGGATTGCGGGGGTAAAAAATCAAAGTCGGTCATAGAATCACCGCTATGATTATTTATATTTTTTGCCAGCCCCCCTCATTTAAGCTCGCCCTTCTGGTGAGCGCATATATTCTTTCATCATAGTAGAAATGACGTCTGTGCCCAACTGGTTCTCCATTTCTTTTTGCTGCAACTCCAGCTGGTGCTTGTGCTCCAATTCCATCTTTTCTTTTTCCATGGCGAACTTTTCTCGCTCTTTTTCAATATCAAGTTCATGCTGTTTTATAAGCCTCTCGATATCTGTTTTCGCTTGTTTACGAGCCACGGCAAAGCTTGTAAAACCTGCAATTGCAGCGCAGAGAACAGACACAATATAGGGAAGATATGTATTCAATTAATCACGCTCCTTATGGACTCTTTCTTGAATTATACCACAAAAAAGTGTGCAATACTATGCAATCACCTCACCAAATATTTCTATATTTAGTTTCGCAACATAAATTGCAATGATCCTGCTCAAAGTAGTTGTTATTCGTCAGAGAGAAAACCTATTCTTCTCGGAGGGCGTGTTGGCTCCTCTTTTTTTATTGCCATAAGAACGAAGTTTAACTGGGATGTATGTTGAATGAGCTGAGTTTCATTTCCGTTTATAGAACCATAAAAATACAGCATATCCGGATTTTGGTAGCCAATATCAGTTACTTGCATAATCATATTTGTGCCAAATGAAGCCAAAGCAACACAAACATCAACATCGTCTGATAATCCAGATTGGAAATCTTCGATTTGCTCTTTGATTTTCTCGTATTTCCAATCTGCGAGAGAGTAATCGCGCGGCATAATTATTGATTCATGTATTGGTTTACTAAGTATCGGCTTATTTATTGCTCCTTCAAAATATTGGCGCTCACTTTTCCCCAAATCCAAGAAATCCATCGTTTCACCTCAACTAAAGTTTTCTATATTACTGTTTTTTTGTGTCTCCAGTCTGTCTAGACTTTGTTGACCAGCAGTACTTTTTGCGGTGGTTATTCATCTCCGATCATAGAGAACAATGCCATATTTCTGCTCCATTTCAAATATGTACGACGATGCAACCGACACATTGCTTTCTGGAATCAGCATAATTCCTAAACATTGACAGAAAGCAGGAATGTCGCCGCCGTACATTCTGAGGAACAGCTGGCAGTCATCGTATACCATGCATGGGAAAATAACAACACGATCCAGATTAAAGCGTCGTGCGGCTTCACAAAGTGGTGTTAGTTCTTTTGCTGAAGAGTCTATGGTCTTGAGGACAAGGGAAACTGCTTCAATATCCAGTTTTCGTTTCATTTTGGTGAATTCTTCAATAGGAAGAAGATCTATAACGACTTTGCTAATATCTGCCAAAAAATCAAATTTTTCTTTGTTTTGCATAATCGCTCCTCCTCTACAAAGTCCGAAAATGGTATCTCTATTTCATAGTGTACTACTCTTTTTTGAGTTTTCAAGGTAAATTCACAATTTATCAAAAAATCAAGATAGCTATTGAAAAGTTCTTTGATAAATCAAAGAACTTTTCAATAGCTATCTGCATAGAGTTTTATGACATTTCAATATTTTTCTCACGCAAATTAACTGACATTTCAACATTCATAGTACTTGCATACGCAAAAACGCGCCGAAGGCTCATATCTTCGGCGCGTTCTTATCTTTACTTACACCTCTCCAACACTCTCAGCACCATCTCATACACCCGCGCCGTGGAGGAAATGCTGAGGCGCTCCTGCGGGGAGTGGATGTCGAGAATATCGGGGCCGATGGAGACACAGTCTAGGTCGGCGGCCTTGCCGCAGAAGAGGCCGCACTCCAATCCTGCGTGGATGGCACCCACCGCGGGCGCACTGCCGTACTGATCGCGGTAGCACTCCGTCACCAGTTCGCGGAGGGCAGACTCGCGCCGGAACTCCCAGCCGGGATAGTCGGTGATCACCTCGGCTCTGCCGCCCAAGAACATCATAAAGCTCTCCAAACGGCGGCGCAGCCAACGCTTTTGGCTCTCCACGCTGCTGCGGATGGTGAAGCGCATCTGCATCACCTCTTCCTCCGTGGTCAGCACGCCCAAATTCAAAGAAGTCTGCACCAAGTCCTCAATATCCTGACTCATAGTCACCACGCCTTGGGGCAGCTGCGCCAAAGCAAACACGGCAGCAGCCGTACTGGCCGCACTCATGGCGGAAACGGTGGTCTCCTCCCCTGCTGTGAAAGTGATCGCCATGTTCTCATCGGTGACAGCGTACTCATGGCGCAGGATGGCAGCGCACTGCCCACAGGCGGCCTGCAACGCCGCAAGATCACCCGTATCCGCCACCAGCGCCGCCTCAGCGGTGCAAGGGATGGCGTTGCCCACCGTGCCGCCCTGCAGTGTCACAAGGCTGTAGGGGGCGGCAGAGGCCATTTCATGGAGGACGCGGCCCAGCAGCGCCGTAGCACTGGCGCGGCCCTTATGGATCTCCGCGCCGCTGTGACCGCCTGTAAGACCGCTGATGGTCACGGTGCAGCTCACACCATGGCTCTCCTCGCGGCGGAGGGGCAGCAAGCAGTCCAGCGTTGTACCACCTGCGCAGCCCACAGTGATGATTCCCTCTTCCTCGGAGTCGATGTTCATGAGCCAGCGCCCCTTGAGAACAGAGAAATCCAACGCCTCCGCGCCCAGCATGCCCACCTCTTCATCCACGGTGAACAGCGCTTCCAAGGCAGGATGAGGCAGCGTATCATCGTCCAAAATCGCCAGTGCCATGGCAACAGCGATGCCGTCATCGCCGCCTAAAGAAGTGCCTTTGGCGCGAACAAAGTCGCCCTCTACCACGAGGT
Source organism: uncultured Oscillospiraceae bacterium (assembly GCA_964439545.1). Taxonomy (GTDB): domain Bacteria; phylum Bacillota; class Clostridia; order Oscillospirales; family Oscillospiraceae; genus Vescimonas. The sequence goes on from CAYTOO010000129.1 coordinate 3,065, forward strand.
CAAGACCCTCAGAAGCCATATCTTTGGTGCAATCGGCATCCTTGACACAGACCATGTCCAAATGCCCCTGCAGGATCACCGTAGGGCCGTTTTCATAGCCGACGGAGGCCGCCTTGCGGATAATGACATTATTGTGATCGTCCTGCATCACCTCAAAGCCGCGGGACTTGGCAAAGGCCACGCAGTAGTCGCTGATGGCCTTGGTATTATGAGAACCATGGGGAATAGCGCAGAGTTCCTCAAAAAAGGCAAATACCTTTTGGGGCTGGCAGTTTGCTAACACGGACATAGGGCGTTCCTCCTCAAAAAAAAACGACCGGTGCAAGGATGCACCGGTCGTTTCGATGTACCTTATGGAATTATACCCGATGGGACGAGAGAGTGTCAAGAAGCTTACTTCTTGTCAGCCTTCTTTCTCTCGATGCCTTCCTTGGCCATCTTCACCACCAAGCCGGTCAGGGCGAACAGGGCGATGGCGTTGGGCAGAACCATCAAATAGTTGAAGAAGTCGGTCAGCTCCCAAACCAGATCGTTGCTCACCAGCGTACCCACAAACACGAAGACGAGGGCGATGATGGAGTAGAT
>CAYTOO010000130.1:0-3631 GCA_964439545.1 uncultured Oscillospiraceae bacterium
GCGAAGATCTCGTCATACTGATGACCGGCATCCAGCAGTTCCTTCAGTGCCTCGGTAACGAGGCCCTTCTGCCCATAGCTGCCATCATCGGTGCAGACCTTCAGCACGGAGGACACAGCCTTGAACTTCTCCTCAAGGATGACAACATCCTTGTTCTTAAAACCAACAACAGCGTGGACCTCGGCGCCGCAGTCGTGGAACTTCTTCAGCACAGGATAAGCGATGGCGCAGCCAACGCCGCCGCCAACCACGCAGACCTTCTTCTTACCCTCGGTCTCGGTAGGCTTACCCAGAGGGCCAACGAAGTCCTGCAGGCAATCGCCCTGCTGCTTGTGGCTCAGCTTCTCGGTGGTGGCACCAATGGTCTGGACGATGATGGTCACCGTGCCCTTCTCGCGGTCATAGTCGTGGATCGTGATGGGGATACGCTCGCCGTTCTCATCCACACGCAGGATGATGAACTGACCGGGCTGCGCCTTCTTCGCCACCATGGGAGCCTCAATTTCGTAGAGGATCACAGTGGGTTTCAGAGCTTCTTTTGTCACAATGCGATACATACTAACTCCCTCATTTCTTATTTTTGCTGCGCCGCGCAACACATGGCGGCGTAATGTCTTCTACATTGTTTACTTTATCACAATCTTAATGGGGCGTCAATGCTTCTTTTGTGCGAAATGTGTAGATTTTCACGCTCTCAAATCCGATGCTGAATCGTAACAATGCGCCCATTAACGGCCACCAGTTCTTCTTCACGCATTTTCTTGAGTTCCCGCATCATGGCGCTGCGGTCGGTAGAGATGTAATCTGCCAAAGCACTCAAGGAGAAAGGCAGCTCAAAGCTGTCACTATGGCGCTTCGCCGCCTGCAAGGTGAAATAGCGCAGCAGCTTTTCACGAATACTGCGGCGGGACAGCACCTCCACACGCTCAGAAAGAGATGTGGCCTTATCCGTTACAAGGCGAAACATATTCTCCACCACGCGGGTGTGATGGGCACAGGCATTCTCGCAGCGCTTCATAAGGGCGGCGGCAGGCATGAAGCTGACACAGCAGGGGCGGGTGCAGACCACCGTGATGCTGTCATCATTAGCCCGCTCAAACATCAGCATCTCGCCAAAGACGCTGCCTACCTCCAAATGCTCCAAAATGGTACGCCCGCCACTCTCATCGATGCGCTCCACTTCCGCCGTGCCCGAGGTGAGGATTCCCACCATGTTCCGTCCGTCACTAAAATCGTAAAGCACATCATCAGCGGCAAAACACTGCTGATACACGCCGAAGCACTTTTCCATGGCGGCGCACTCTTCACTTGTCACGCCCATCAAAAGGGGCGTTTTCACCGTTGTCATCACTATTACACGCCTCCTCTTTCCATCTTAAACAACCATCTCTGTCACAGCAGAGAAGTTATACACACCCATATCGGTGCAGATAAGGCCCATCAATCCATCTCGCAGGAGATAGCGATAGGTGGTGCCGCACAGAGGGATTACGTAACCGCTCTCCAGCAGCAGGCGCTCGGCATCTGCCAGGTAGGCATCGCGCGCCTCCACACTCTCAGAGGCAACAGCGGCACGCAGCAGGATATCGTAGGCGTTGGAATAGTGCTGTCCGTAGTTATCGGGACTGTCGCTGATATAGTGGTCGAGATAGCCCATGGCGGTATTGCTCTCGTCAGAGACATCCATAAGGGCAATGGTAAATGCGCCGCTGCCCAATGCCTCACCCATCTCCTCGCTGGTGATGCTCACCAGTTCCACAGAGATCCCCAGCACCTCCTGCCACTGTTTTTTCAGCTGCTGGGCAATACGACCGTTGATGAAGTTATTCTCATACACCAGCGTGATGACACCAAGGCGCTCCATAATATCACCACCGCGATGCAGAGGTGAAACCAGTTCCTTTGCGCGCTCGCGGCTCTTGGCCACCCCTTCTTCATCACAGGGCAGTACCACACCGTTCACCGCGCGGAATTGGCTGCCGCTGATGGTGGTAATACCCTCGGGCACCAAGCCCTCCATTCCCGTAAACTTCGTACCCATCGCCGCGGCAATGGCGTTGCGGTCAAGGGCCAGTGTCAGCGCTTGACGCACCTCTTCGCTGAGAGAGGACATCTGGTTCACTGCCAGTGCGCTTACTTCGGCCTGCATCGCCTCCACGCTGCCCTCCACATCATCGCACTTCAAAATAAAGTCAGATTCGCCCTTTTCATAGCTGCTCATAGCCCGCTCAAGATTCTCCGCAAAGAAGAAATCAAGCTCCTTCACCGTAAGACGGCGGCTATCGTAATAGCCTTCCTTTTCCACCACGGTCAGGTGGTTGGCGTTATAGTTGCGAACAGAGTAGGCACCGTTGGTAATGAGTGTCGCTTTCTTTGCCGTCCAATCGGGCAGCAATGTAGGATCCAACACAATTGTCTCCTCGGAGTCCTCCTCTCCCTCAATGGGCATCCATGCAGGCACCACATCGGCGCGGACAGGCATGGTAGCTGTGTCGGTGCAGACCACCGAGAGGAAGTAGGAGCAATGTTCGCTGAGGGTCACTTCAAAGGTGCGGCTGTCGGGCGCAAATACCTGCAGCGCTTCCACATCACCCTTAATGGCCTCCTCGTAGCCCATCACCATCTCCAAAATGGCAGCGTGGGGCGAGGCCACCTGCGGGGCAACAAGACGCTGCCACGCGTGGACGAAGTCCTCTGCCGTCACCGCCTTGCCATCCGACCAGTAGATGTCATTGCGTAGTGTGAAGGTGTAGGTCTCTGTACCATCCTCATTTGCCACGACCTCATAGCTTGCCGCCTGTGCGTTCACCAATCCTGCAGCCGTATATTTCATCAGATTTTCAAACAGATGCTCCGTGATGGTGCGCTCTTCCTCCGTGGTAGCGTAGGCAGGGTCTAAAGAGGTGGGGCGGTTAATGAAGGCGGCACGCAGTTCCAATCCCTGGGTATCCTCCTCCACCTCACCGCAGCCTGCGGCAGTCATCATCAGCATCAACATCGCCAAAATGAGGGCTGCTAACTGTTTCCATCGTTTCATAGGAATTCTCCTTGTTCTTCTCACACTGCTGTCACAGTGCCGTCATCCTCTACCTTGGCGCTGACCACCTGGGAGCCCGTGTTGCGGACGATATCATCAAGGCGCATACGGCTGGGGAAATCGCTGATGAGGGTATAGGCCTTGCCGTGGCGCTTGGCGCGACCTGTACGGCCAATGCGGTGGATGTAGTACTCGTTCTCATCGGGCACTTCAAAGTTAAACACCGCATCCACATCGTCCACGTCAATACCGCGGGCTGCCACATCGGTGGCGACGAACACGCGGAGCTTACCGTCGCGGAACTGCTGCATGACCGCCTCGCGCTTTTTCTGAGGGATGTCGCCGTGGATGCACTGTGCATCCACGCCACGCATCTGCAAAAACTTGGTCAAACGCTCCGTGCTGCCCTTGGTATTGCAGAAGCACATGACGCGGTCATAGTTTTCCTTATTGAGGATTTTCACGATAGCATCCACCTTCCCATCGGAGGACACCTCGAGGCGATACTGCAAAATGTCGGGCTTATTCTCCTCGGTGGGACGGACGGTGATCTCCTCAGGGTCACGCTGATAGACCCACGAAATATCCATCACC
>CAYTOO010000131.1:0-3610 GCA_964439545.1 uncultured Oscillospiraceae bacterium
CGCCGCCGCCGCGATGACGGACGGTGATGTGACCATAGCTGTTGCGACCAGCGTGCTTCTTCAGGACCTCGGTCAGGCTAGCCTCGGGCTTAGCGTGCTTATCGACACCGTCGAAGCCGGAGACAGTCATGTGTCTGCGGGAAGGGGTGGTCGGCTTAAAAGTTTTGATAGACATTCTCTAACACTCCTTCCTTTCTTACACCATACCCTCGAAGAACTCGATGGTCTTGGAATCCTGAGTCAGCTGGACATAAGCCTTCTTCCAGCTCTTGCGGGTGCCGGGACGGCCGGCGCCCAGACGCTTGGCCTTACCATCGTAGTTGATGGTGTTGACCTTAGCGACCTTCACACCGAAGATGGTCTCAACGGCATTCTTGATCTCCACCTTGCCGGCGTTGGGAGCGACCTCGAAGACGTACTTCTTCTCAGCGGTAGCAGCCATGGAGCGCTCGGTGATGATGGGACGGATAATGATGTCGTAAACGTTCATTATGCGAACACCTCCTCGATTACTGCGAGGGCTTCCTTATCCAGCACCAGGTTCTTGGCCTTCAGAATGTCATAGACATTGATGAGGTTAGCCATAGCGGTCTCGACGCCGGGCAGGTTGCGGGCGCTCTTGATGACGTTCTCGTTCTTGACGGGAGTCACGACCAGAGCCTTACCCTCGGCCTTGATGGCGCCCAGGAAAGCGCGGAAGTCCTTGGTCTTGATGTTGTCCATCTTGATGGAATCAACAACGATGATCTCGCCGGCAGCTGCCTTAGCAGACAGAGCGGACTTGAGAGCCAGTCTCTTAACCTTCTTGTTCAGAACGTAAGAGTAGCTGCGGGGCTTGGGGGCGAACACGATACCGCCGTGGGTCCACTGAGGAGCACGGGTGCTGCCCTGACGGGCGTGACCGGTACCCTTCTGACGCCAGGGCTTCTTGCCGCCGCCGGAGACCTCTGCGCGGGTCAGAGCACTCTGGGTACCCTGACGGCAGTTGGCCAGGTGGTTCTTAACCACTTCATGGACGACAGCCTGGTTGGGCTCGATACCGAAGATGGAATCCTTCAGCTCGACAGAACCGACGACCTCGCCGGTCATGTTGACAACATTGATAGTAGACATTACCTTGAGCACTCCTTTCCTTACTTATTACGGGCAGATGCCTTCTGGGGATTACGGCCGGAGGCCTTCTGGGGATTGTTGCTGATGCCGGACTCGACGTTCTTGACACGGTGAGTCTTCACGGTGGTCTTCAGCAGCACCAGGCCGCCCTTGCAGCCGGGGATAGCGCCGCGAACAGCGATCAGGTTCAGCTCGGGATCAACCTTGACCACTTCCAGGTTCTGGATGGTGATCTGGTCGCCGCCCATCTGGCCGGCGCCGATCTTGCCCTTGAAGATACGAGCGGGATCGATGGGGCCCATGGAACCGGCGTGACGATGGACGGGGCCACCGCCGTGGCTCATGGGAGTACGGCCGGCGTTGTAACGCTTCACAACACCCTGGTAACCGTGACCCTTGCTGGTGCCGGTCACGTCAACCCACTCACCCTCTTTGAAGGTGTCAGCCTTGACCACGTCGCCGATGTTCAGCTCGGCAGCGTTGTCCAGGTCGAACTCACGCAGGTACTTCTTGGGGCCAACGTTTGCCTTGTTCAGGTGGCCCATCTCGGGCTTGGTCAGACGCTTCTCGGAAACATCCTCAAAACCCAGCTGCACGGCGTTGTAGCCGTCCTTCTCGACAGTCTTCTTCTGAACGACGACGCAGGGGCCTGCCTCGATAACGGTGACAGGGATCACCTTGCCCATTTCGTCGAAGATCTGAGACATGCCGACTTTTTTGCCGATAATTGCTTTCATGTATGATCCTCCTATAAGGTTATTGGTCGACATAGTTCAATCGGTGCATTGGCCACCGACCGCTTGCTCTGCCGACGTAACCCGTCCGTCTCACGCAAGTCGACGGACTTGGGTTGCAAGCATTTTTGTGAATCTCGCTGTACTATATTTAATATAGTGTCTTACAGCTTGATCTCGATTTCCACACCGGCGGGCAGATCCAGAGCCATCAGGGCCTCGACCGTCTTGGGGGTGGAATTGGTGATGTCGATCAGTCTCTTGTGAGTGCGGCGCTCGAACTGCTCACGGCTATCCTTGTACTTATGAGTAGCACGCAGGATGGTGACGATCTCCTTCTTGGTGGGCAGAGGGATGGGACCGGACACCACAGCACCTGCACGCTTAGCGGTCTCGACGATCTTCTCTGCGCTCTGGTCGATGACCTGATGGTCATAGGCCTTCAGACGAATGCGAATCATTTCTTTTGCCATTTGGGTTGTTCCTCCATTAATTTTGTACGGTATGTTGAGTCTTTCCAATGCCGTACGGTGAGGAAAATTTCTTATACGCTGTTCCGTGCGTATCATTCTAGCTCATAAGAAACACCGGCACAAAGCTGGCCGGTGTGCTTCTGGCGCAGCGATCTACGCTAGCGTACAGAACTTCCTCAGCCGCCCGATTATCGGACATACTCCCCGAAAGTTACCGGCTCGCGCCGCAATCTCTCGGTTCATCGCAGTGTAAACGCCTCCGGGTGTGCAGCACCCGTTCGCGCGTACTTTCATAATATAAAGGAAAACCCCCTTTTTGTCAAGGGGGTTTTCTATATTTTTTCTAAATTTTTTCAGAAAATTTCGGCGTTTTGTCAAGGGCTCAGATGCGCTTCCACTTAGCGCCGCCGGCCACGTCGATGATCTCCACACCCTGTGCCTTCAGCTCATCGCGGATGCGGTCAGCCTCGGCGAAATTCTTGGCCTTCTTGGCATCGGCGCGCTGACGGATCAGTGCCTCGATCTCGGCGTTCTCCTCGCCGTCCTCGCTGACGACGGTAAAGCCTGCGGCGGGAGCAGCAGCGGCAGCCGTCTGCTTGGCGCGGAGCTCGGCAGCCTTCTCCACCAGCTTCAGACCCAGCACGGTGTCAAGGCTCTCGATGACAGCCAGCTTGGTGGCATCATTGGTCTTAGCCTTCAGCACATCGTACAGGACGGTCACGCCCATGGAGGTGTTGAGGTCGTTATCCATAGCGGTGACGAACTTACCCTTCAGCTCCTCGAAAGCAGCGGCATCCACCTCGCCGTCAGCCTTGAGACCTGCCACGCGGGCAATCAGCTTATTGTAGGCCACCACGGCGTTGTCCAGGTTCTCCCAGGAGAACACCAGGCTCTTGCGGTAATGGCTCTGCATGCAGAAGAAGCGGTAAGCCAGAGGATCGTAGCCCTTCTCCTCCAGCAGGGACACAGTGAGGAACTCGCCCTTGGACTTGCTCATCTTGCCGCCGGTGGTGTTCAGATGGGCAACATGGAACCAATGGGGGCACCAAGCGTGACCGAGGAAGCTCTCGGACTGGGCGATCTCATTGGTGTGATGGGGGAAGGCGTTGTCCACGCCGCCGCAGTGGAGGTCGAGGTACTCGCCGTTGTGCTTCAGGGAGATGCCGGTGCACTCAATGTGCCAGCCGGGATAGCCAACACCCCAGGGAGAATCCCACTTCAGCGCCTGATCCTCAAACTTGGACTTGGTGAACCACAGCACGAAGTCGTTGCGGTTGCGCTTGTTGGTAT
>CAYTOO010000132.1:0-3450 GCA_964439545.1 uncultured Oscillospiraceae bacterium
AGGACTCGGTGTCGCGGTCATCCAGCATGGGATAGAGGGGCATCTGATAGGCGATCTGTACGCCGCCTATATCACGCTCATACATACACAGCGCCGCCGTCAAGCCGCCGCCTGCGCTCTCGCCGCCCACCGTCAGCTGTGCGGGATTGACACCAAGTTCAGAAGCATGGTCACGAAGCCAGCAAAGAGCCGCGTGGCAGTCCTCCAGCGCCGCAGGATAGGGCTTTTCGATGGAGAGGCGATAGCTAACGCAGACCACCACCGCACCGTACTTCTTCACCAGCGCCAGCGGGCGGGAGAAATAGGCCATCTCCGCCATACCTGTAGCGTAGCCGCCGCCATGGATCCACAGAATACCCGCGGTATGGGCAGCATCCTTCTTCACCGCTGTAGGACGGAAAATAAGGATCTTAATATCCCGCCCTGCGGAGGGGATTTTCCGTTTTTCAACTGTATAGCGTTTCATCATCCACACCTCCCTGCGGTTCGTTGTAACCATTATAGCGCATAAGGGAAGGCAATTCAACTTTGGAAAGAAGAACCCCTCCTTCGCGGAAGCGAAAGAGGGGTATCGTTTCGAAATGTTCGCCTATGGACAATCAGTTCTGCCCGTAGTAGGCGTTCTTGCCGTGCTTGCGGAGATAGTGCTTGTCCAGCAGTTCCTGCTGCATGGGGGTGATGGCGGGTGTCAAGGCGGCGGCATGGAAGGCCATGAAAGCCACCTCTTCCAGCACAACAGCGTTATGCACCGCGTTAAAGGGGTCTTTGCCCCATGTGAAGGGGCCGTGGGAATGTACCAGAACGGCGGGAACATCATCGGGAGAGGCATCGCGGAAAGTCTCGACGATCACATTGCCCGTTTCCAGTTCGTATTCGCCCGCAATTTCCTCAGGGGTCATCTTGCGGGTGCAGGGGATCTCACCGTAGAAATAGTCGCCGTGAGTCGTACCGTAGGCGGGGATGCCCTTGCCTGCTTGGGCAAAGGAAGTGGCCCAACGGGAGTGGGTGTGCACCACGCCGCCGATGTTGGGGAAGGCGTTATAGAGCGCCACATGGGTGGCGGTATCGGAAGAGGGCTTCCACTTACCCTCCACCTTCTCCCCTGTTGCCAAGGAGACCACCACCATGTCCTCGGGGGTCATGACGTCATATTCAACACCGCTGGGCTTAATAACCATCAAGCCCTTTTCACGGTCTACGCCCGAGACATTGCCCCACGTGAAGGTCACAAGACCGTACTTGGGCAACTCTAAATTGGCTTTACATACCAGTGCTTTCAGTTCTTCCAACATGTTAGACACCTCAAATCATCTCAATGGCAGTGCGTTCTACTGCAAGCAGTGCCTTATACTGCGTAATATAGGCGTTGAAGCCAGCCACATCTGCCTCGTCCGGCTTCATGGTAGAGCCGGAGACACCGTTGAACACGTGGGCGTTCAGATACGTCTCCAAGCTCTCCCCCTCTGCCTTGTTGACCATGTAGGCGCAGAGCAGTGCCATACCGTAAGGGCCACCCTCGCCTGCCGTTTCCATGCAGGTGACAGGGGCATTGCAGGCGGCGGCCATGTATTTCTGTCCCACCACGGGAGTCTTGAAAAGACCGCCGTGACCTGTGAGAGAGTCGATGTCCACCTTCTCCTCTGCCAGGATATCCATGCCGATTTTCAGCGTGGACATGGTGGCATACAGCTGAGAGCGCAGGAAATTGGCAAGAGTAAACTTACTGTCGGGGCGGCGCACCACCATGGGATGACCCTCGTCCATATGGGTGACACCCTCGCCAGCCAAGTAGTTGCACACCAACACGCCGCCGCAATCAGCATCGCCCTCAAGGCTTTTTTCATAGAGCTTGGTAAAGAGTTCGCCGTTGTCGGGTGTTGCGCCGAACAGCTGTGCCGTTTCTTTCAGCACACTGATCCATGCGTTCATGTCATTGGTGCAGTTATTGCAGTGTACCATCGCCACGGGCTTGCCTGTGGGGGTGGTCACCAAGTCGATTTCCTCATAGACGCGCTCTAAGGGGCGCTCCAGCACCACCATGGAGAAGATGGACGTGCCCGCAGACACGTTGCCTGTGCGGGGTGCGACCGCATTGGTAGCGGTCATGCCTGTGCCCGCATCGCCCTCGGCGGGGGCAAAGGGAATGCCCGCAGGCAGGAGGTTATCCAGCATTGCCGCGCCATCCTCTGTCAGCGTACCTGCCGCCTCACCTGCCACCAACACACGGGGCAGAACTTCGCGGAGTGTCCAAGGCAGATTGCGGGCGGCAATCAAGCTATCGAACTTCGCCACCATGACAGCATCGTAATCCAGTTTCTCGCTGTCCACGGGGAAAATGCCGGAGGCCTCGCCGATGCCAACGGCGTTGACACCGGTGAGCATATAGTGGACGTAGCCCGCCAGCGTGGTGATGTGGGCAATGCGCGATACATGCTCCTCCCCATTCAGCACCGCTTGGTAGAGGTGGGCGATGCTCCAGCGCTGGGGGATATTGAAGGAGAACAGCTCCGTCAGTTCTGCCGCCGCCTGTCCTGTAATGGTGTTCTGCCAAGTGCGGAAAGGTACAAGGAGATTCCAGTCCTTATCGAAGGCCAAATAGCCGTGCATCATAGCCGACACGCCCATAGCGCAGATACTCTCGCGGTTTTCCACGCCGTTCAGTGCCGCCTTTAAACCCGTCCAAACCTCGTCCAAAGCGTACGTCCACACGCCGTTTTCATAACTGCTCTTCCATGTATAGTCACCGGAGGAGACGGGAACGTGCTTTTCATCAATGGCTACCGCCTTAATGCGGGTGGAGCCAAGTTCAATGCCGAGAAATCTTTTCTCTTTCATCTTTCTATCCTCACTTCAGTTTCCAAGCCAAGTCGTTGAGGAACAGTTCCTTCTCCAGTGCCTCAAGGGTGGTATCCTTGGTGATGTGGACGAACTCGATGTCCATCATCCGCGCCCAATCCTTCATCTGCTCAGCAGTAACATCGTAGGAGAGGACGCTGTGGTGTGCGCCGCCTGCAGTGATCCAGCATTCCACGCCGGTGGTTAAATCGGGCATAGCCTTCCACATAACGCGGGCAACGGGAAGATTGGGCATGGGCATAATGGGCTTAACGCAGACGATGTCCTGCACCACCAAGCGCAGGCGACCGCCCATGTCAATGAGGCTTGCCACAATGGCATCGCCCTCCTTGCCCTCAAACACCAAGCGTGCAGGGGGCTGACGATCACCGATACCCAAAGGATGCACCTCGATGCGAGGCTTCTCCGCCGCCACGCAGGGGCAGACCTCCAGCATGTGTGCGCCCAGAGAATACTCGTTGCCCTCCGCCAGATGATAAGTATAGTCCTCCATGAAGGCGGATGCGCCGTTGCCGCCCTCGCCCATGGCCTTCATAATGGCGGTCATGGCGGAGACCTTCCAGTCGCCCTCGCCGCCGTAGCCATAGCCCTGAG
>CAYTOO010000133.1:0-3445 GCA_964439545.1 uncultured Oscillospiraceae bacterium
TGTAGGGGCCGATAGCGCCGTTGAACTGGCAGCGCCAGCCGCGGTTGGTGTGCCACTGACCATTGTCATCGCACCAAACAACGCGGAAGGTGAACATACGCTCGGGCTCGACCATACGGCCCAGCAGGTCAACCTTCTCATACTCGGGGTGCTTGTCGATCACAGGCTCCAGAGAGGACAGAACTTCCTCAACGGTCTGGACGAACTCGGGCTCATTGCCGTGCTTGACCTTAACATTCTCCAGCACGCTAGCCAGATAAGCATTCATAATAATTTCCTCCTCAAATTTTGTTCTTTGTTGAGAATTATCTAACGACGGACGCTATGTTTCCATCATTTATGATGATAGCACCAAATTTAATTTTTAACAACCCCATTCTATGGAATTCCGCCCACTCCTTCCGTAAAATTTCCAGCGGTCTTTTTGTGCAAAATGTCGTTTTACTGTTTAAAGTGCAACATGGTTTTGCTCATATTCTACGATAAATTGCCCTCTTCTCTTGACTTTTTGTTGCAGCACCTTATAATAATAGAGGTGGGTGCTTCGCCGCCCTTTTGTAATGTCATCAACTGCTGTCGCCGCAGCGGCAGCCGTGTAAAAGGAGAAATCTTATGGCTATTTATCCTATCAATGTGGCAGGTCTCCACCGCGAGCTGCCCATCTGCAAGGTGACTGACGACCTGTATATCGGCGCATTTATCGTCTTTGGCGATGCCGAATTGACCGTTGCCTGCGCTACCGAGATGCTGAAGCTGGTCGATGCCGACAGCTATGACTATCTCTTCACCGCCGAGGCCAAGTCCATCCCCCTCATTCACGAGATGGCTCGTCAGAGCGGCGCAAAGCGCTATTTCCTCGCCCGCAAGGGCCCCAAGGTCTATATGCCCGACCCTATCTGCGTGGAGGATCGCTCCATCACCACCGCCCACGCACAGAAGCTGTATCTGGGCAGCGACGATGCCGCGCTGATGAAGGGCAAGCGCATCCTCATTATGGATGATGTCATCTCCACGGGCGGCTCTCTCCTTGCCATGGAGGCGCTGGTGGAGCAGGCAGGCGGCATTGTGGCTGGCAAGATCGCCGTGCTGGCTGAGGGCGATGCCGCTAAGCGCGACGACATCAAGTTCCTCGCTCCCCTGCCCGTCTTTAACGCCGATGGTACAGTGAAGGGCTAATATTTACAGTAAATTGCAAAGGAACGATACCTTGTTGACTTGGGTATCGTTCCTTTTTTATAATTTTCTTAAAAGTTGTAACCTTTCTATTCAGAACGGTGCTTATTAAGGTAAAGGCCTTTGACCACGGAAGAAAGGAGATGAACGCCTTGGACGACAACAGAATTGTGGAGCTGTATTTGCTGCGTGATGAAACCGCCATCAGCCAAACCAACGAAAAATACGGAAGTCGCTTGCGTTCTTTGGCCTACGGCATCGTTGAAGATATGCAGACAGCGGAAGAGTGTGAAAACGACACCTATATGGAGGCGTGGAATTCCATCCCGCCCCATGAACCCCGCAGCTATTTGTACGCCTTTCTCGCGCGGATCACCCGCCACATTTCCTTGAACTGCTGCCGCGACCGCAGCCGCCTCAAGCGCAGCGCATATATCTGTGAGCTCAGCACGGAGTTGGAGCAGTGTCTCCCCGCCCCCGATGATATGACCTGCCGCCTTGATGACACGGTGTTGACAGAGATACTCAACGCCTTTTTAGGCACACTCAGCGAGGAAAAGCGGAACATTTTCCTGCGCCGCTATTGGTATTTGGACTCTGTTGCCGCCATTGCCAAGCGCTTTTCCCTGTCAGAGAGCAAGGTAAAGACCACCCTTTTCCGCTGCCGTAATCTCCTCCGTGAGCATCTTGAAAAGGAGGGCTATCCCTTATGAGAGGAAACGAATTACTGGATAAAATGGCGCTGATCGACCCCGCCTATGTGGAGGCAGCGGATCAAACGCCCAAAAAGAAAAACTATTCATGGCTGAAATTTGGCGCAATGGCAGCCTGCCTCTGCCTTATTATCATCGGCGTTGTCCTGCAAAGGGAACCCACAGATGGGATGCAGGACGCTGTAAGCAACCATCTCCTCGCTTTTCCCATCTCTCTCGACAGTGCCCCCGCCGCGCTATATCACCCCATTTCCTTTGAAGATCGTCAGCAATACGGCCTCGTTCCCGCTGATGCCATCGGTTTGGACGAGAGCAGCACCTACCACATCACGGAAAGCGATCTCGGTGAATGGATGGGCACGGTAACATCCTGCGGGGACGAGTCGTTGATCGGATGCAACGTCTATCACTTTGCCAAATATCCCAACAAGGACTCTATCTGCATCGTGGACACCCCCAATGGCTACGCTTTCTATGTCTGCCACTGGCTCTATACTGAGCCTGCAATCGGCGACACTGCAGATGTTCTTTTGGCAGTCTACGACCTGCCTCAATCAATGGAAAAGATGGAACTGTACACCCCCTCTCTGCAGCCTGTAAGAGAGATCACAGATACTGCGGAGATAGATGTTGTATTTGCTCTCCTCATCGGAAAGACCAACATCGGTCTTGCCCAGAGCAACCGCCGCTTTGCACAGGCGTGGTATGAGGCCTACGGCAACGATGATGTGTTCTTCAGCGAAGAATCAGGCTCTTGCAAGTACCGTAACACAGATTCGATTGAAAAAGCCCAAGCCCTTTGGACAGAGGGCGAACAGGTCATTTTGATCACCACCGACCGCGGCTATCAGCTGACGATCGACCTCTTCCCCGCTGTGGGCATTGCATCTATCGGAAACGGATATTATGAGCTTACCGCCGCAGAAAGTGAAATGCTCCGTTCTCTTTTCTAATTTCACCTCCGCCCCCGCCCTGTGGCGGGGGTTTTTTATTATCTCTCCTTATATCCCATCTTCTACGTTCACAAAAAAAGTATGGACACCTAACATAAGTTGTGATAATATGAGGGATAACAAAAATTAATCACAAGGAGGAACGGTCATGGCAGGTAAAGAGAGTTACGCAGGCAAAATCAACCGCAAGTTAAACAAGAAGCTCCATGTCATCGATGTGGCGGCAGGCCGCGCACTGGCGGACTTGGTGCTGAAAAACGCCACCTACGTCAACGTCTTTTCTAATGAGCTGTGCCACGGGGATATTGCCGTGGCGGAGGGGCTCATTGTGGGCATGGGCGAGTACAGCGGCTACGTTGAGGTGGATGTCAGCGACAAGATCGTGCTGCCGGGCTTCATTGATGCCCACATCCACTTGGAAAGCTCGCTGGTAAGCCCCAAGGAATTCGCCAAGGCAGTGCTGCCCCACGGCACGACCACCGTCATCACCGATCCTCATGAGATCGCCAACGTTATGGGCACGGACGGCATCGAGTACATGCTGCAGGCCACAGAGGATCTTCCCGTGGATGTGCGCTTTATGCTGCCCTCCTGCGTCCCCGCTAC
>CAYTOO010000134.1:0-3442 GCA_964439545.1 uncultured Oscillospiraceae bacterium
GGTGGGCAAGACTGTTGTTGCCGTTGCTCTTGCTGACGAGGCCAATATGGTCGACCATCAGATGGAAGGCGTTTATGATGCCAAGGATAAGTTGGTCGGCGTGAAGTGCGTTGTCTGCGGCGCTACCGGTAAGTATTATGATGACGCAGCAGATGCACCCATGGGTGCTGATGTTAAGCCCTTCGGTACTGGTTATTATGTGCTGAACAAGACCGCTGTCAAGCCCACCACCGATAAGGTTCAGTCTGCTGCTACCTTCGATGCTGGCATCGCTATGTACGTTGGCATGAGCGTGCTGGCTGCCACCGGCTCTGCTGTGGTGATCGGCAAGAAGAAGGACTAATCTAGCCCTCTCCGTCACGGCTTGCGCCGTGCCACCTCCCCCGAAGGGGGAGGCTATCAAATGAGCAAAAAAAAGAAAGCCCCGCGGGGCTTTCTTTTTTTGTTTTCTTTATGCAAGGAAGCCCTCGAGAATGGTGTTCTCGGCTTCCTCTTCCGTCAGACCCAACGTCTCCAGCTTCAGCAGCTGATCGCCGGCGATCTTACCGATGGCGGCCTCGTGGATCAGCTGTGCCTCGGGGCAGTTGGCCATGATGGCGGGGATGGACTGGATCTTTGCCTCGCCCATGATGATGGAGTCGCACTGCACGTGACCGAAGCAGGCGGCGTTACCCACCATACGGGGGTAGAACACCTGCTGAGACTGATCCTGTGCCACAGAGCGGGAGATGACGCGACCCTTGGCATCGTCGCCGTTCAGCTCGATGACCATGTCGCTCTCTGCGATCTGCTTACCATGGGTCAGCAAACGCTCGGTGACCACCACCTCGCTGCCCTTGGCGCAGTGGAACGCCGTCTCGCGGCGGGTGGAGTCGATGCCGCGGATCTGCACCGTATCCATCTGCATGACGGAGTTCTCGCCCAAAAAGACCTCGGTCTTGGGGTTCATGACGTTCTTGCCGGTCTCGCCGGGGGTATTTTCGCCGTAGTGCTTTTCAGCATAGCGGACGCGGGAGTTCTTACCGATGTGGAAGGTGTGGACACCGTCATGGCGGCTCTCGTCGCAGCCGGAGTTGTGGATGCCGCAGCCTGCCACGATCTCCACGTCGCAGTCGTCACCTACAAAGAAGTCGTTATACACCATCTCGCTCAAGCCTGTCTTGGAGATAATGACGGGGATGTAGCACTTCTCGCCCTTCGTACCGCTCTTGATGCGGATGTCGATGCCCTCCTTACCGTCGGTTTTGGAGGAGATCTCAATATTTTCTGTGGACTGGCGTGCGGCGCAGCCGCTGTCCTTACGAATGTTCAGCGCGCCCACGGGCTGACCCGTCAGGTCGGCGATCTTTTCCAGTAAGCTCTTATCTACTTCGTTCATCATTAGGTGTTGCCCTCCTTTCTCTCAATCACGGGGCAGCCGCCCAGCGTGTCGGCCAAAATGAGGGGAAATACTTCCTCACAGTCG
This sequence comes from uncultured Oscillospiraceae bacterium, assembly GCA_964439545.1. Classification (GTDB taxonomy): domain Bacteria; phylum Bacillota; class Clostridia; order Oscillospirales; family Oscillospiraceae; genus Vescimonas. The sequence goes on from CAYTOO010000134.1 coordinate 1,466, forward strand.
CCGCGGTGGGTGATCTCGCCGTTTGCGATCACCACGATCTCGTCAGCAAGGCGAATGATACGCTCCTGATGGGAGATGATGATCATGGTGGCCTGATCCTCTTTGTGGATCTGCTCGAAGGTCTCGGTCAGACGGGCAAAGCTCCACAGGTCAATGCCCGCCTCGGGCTCGTCGAAGATCATCAGCTCGCTGCCGCGGGCGAGGATGGTGGCGATCTCGATGCGCTTGACCTCGCCGCCGGAGAGGGACACGTCCACCTCGCGGTCGAGATAATCGTTGGCGCACAGACCCACCTTGGTGAGATACTGGCAGCAGCGATCCTTGCTCAGCTTCTTCTCGCCGGCTGCAAGGTGCAGCAGGTCATTGACCGTGATGCCCTTGAAGCGGGGCGGCTGCTGAAAACCGTAGCTGATGCCCTTGCGGGCACGCTCGGTGATGCTCATGCCGGTAATGTCCTCGCCGTTATACAGGATCTTGCCGCTGGTGGGCTGCACAAGACCCATGATGACCTTCGCAAGGGTCGTCTTACCGCCGCCGTTGGGGCCGGTAAAGACCACCAAGCGGTGATCGGGAATGGTGATAGAGATATTTTTCAAAATATCCACGTCCCCCTCAGGGGTGGAAACGCGATAGGAAATGTTTTGCAGTTCCAGCATTGGGAACGCCTCCTTTACGCCTGTATTTCCGCAGTCATAGTATACCATAGGACTACGATAAAAAGTGTGACATTTGCAACACTGTGTAGAAAATGGACGAAAGTCCTCTCAAATTAGTAATGATAGCAGATTACGGCAAAAAAAGCAACGGGGAAGGCACTTATTTTTCGCCTTTAGCATAGTATGGCGCGGAAAGGAGGAAGGTAAACGTGGATCATTTTGATTATCCCACCGCCGCCACCGTGTGGCAGCGGGTGAACCCCCAGGAAGAGCCCTATCCCAATGTCGAGCGGGGAAGATTTGAAATGCCTCAATCGCAGCAGCAGGGGAATCGCCCACAGCCCCCTGCACCGATGCCCACTATGCCCATGCCGCCGCAGAACGGCAGCGATGGGCAGCAGATGTATCGGGCGCTGCTGCGGGAGGAGATGCGGCATCTGCAGCAGGTGATCTCGGTGCTTGAAAAGGCTCTTGCATAGTGGGCAGGGGAGTGCTACAATAAATGGCAACCAAAGATACAAGGAGGCCTATCCTATGAAACAGACCATCTCTCGCGAGGCAGCACTGGCTGCGCTGAAAGAGTATAACAGAGAGCCCTTCCACATTCAGCACGCACTGACGGTAGAGGGCGTTATGCGTTGGTATGCCAACGATCTCGGCTACGGTGAGGATGCCGACTTCTGGGCAACGGTGGGCCTGCTCCACGATATTGACTACGGCATGTGGCCTGAGGAGCATTGCCTGAAAGCTCCTGAGCTGCTGGAAAAGGCTGGCTGCGATGCGGAGTTCATCCACGCTGTCTGCTCCCATGGCTACGGCTTGGTCTGCGATGTTGAGCCTGTCCACGAGATGGAGAAGGTGCTGTTCGCTGCTGACGAACTGACGGGTCTTATCGGTGCTGCTGCCCGTATGCGCCCCAGCAAGAGCTGCAAGGACATGGAACTGAGCAGCTTGAAGAAGAAGTATAAGGACAAGAAATTTGCCGCAGGATGCTCCCGCGATGTCATCAACACGGGCGCAGAGCGCTTGGGCTGGGAACTTGACACGCTTCTGAGCAAAACCCTGGAGGCCATGCGCTCCTGCGAGGACAGCGTAGCTGCCGGACTGTAAGAGAAGAAAAGACCGCCTCACGGCGGTCTTTTTTCATAGATAGGCTCCCCCTTTGGGGGAGCTGGCTCGCCGCAGGCGAGACTGAGAGGGTTCGTAGGGGCGGACACCCCAAGGGTGCTTGCTCCGCTCCGCTTCGCGGGCGTATTATCCGCCCGCCGATATAGGGAGAGGTTCGGTAGGGCACGGGCGGATGATATCCGCCCCTACAACA
>CAYTOO010000135.1:0-3298 GCA_964439545.1 uncultured Oscillospiraceae bacterium
ACCCCTCAGTCTCGCCTGTCGGCGAGCCAGCTCCCCTGACAAGGGGAGCCAAGGCACCTGCGGCGCAATTTTTTAAAAAAGGGCAGGCTCACGCCTGCCCTCTCATTTGTTACTCGGCTTTGTCGTCCTCAAAGAAGGTCTTGGCGCTGGCGGCCAAGCCTGCCAAGCCCTGCAGCTCGCTGGGGATGATGATCTTGGTGGCCTTGCCATCGGCGATCTTCTCCATGGCCTCCAAGCTCTTGAGCTTGATGACCTGATCGTTGGGGGCGGCCTCGTTCAGCATCTTCAGAGAGTCGGCCATTGCCTGCTGCACCTTCATAATGGAGGTCGCCTCAGCCTCGGCGGCCATGATCTTGGCCTGCTTGGCGGCATCGGCGCGGAGAATGGCGGACTGCTTTTCACCCTCGGCAACGAGGATCTGGCTGGCCTTCTGTCCCTCGGCCTGCAGGATGGCTTCGCGGCGCTCGCGCTCGGCCTTCATCTGCTTTTCCATGGCGTTCTGAATCTCACGGGGAGGGAGAATGTTCTTCAGCTCCACGCGGTTGACCTTGATGCCCCAGGGATCGGTGGCCTCATCGAGGATGGCACGCATCTTGGCGTTAATCACATCGCGGGAGGTGAGGGACTGGTCAAGCTCCATGTCACCGATGATGTTACGCAGGGTGGTTGCGGTCAAGTTCTCGATGGCGGACATGGGGTACTCCACACCATAGGTATAGAGTTTGGGGTCGGTGATCTGGAAATAGATAACGGTGTCGATCTGCATGGTGACGTTATCCTTGGTGATGACGGGCTGGGGATCGAAATCCGCCACCTGCTCCTTGAGGGAGATCTTCTTCACCACGCGCTCAATGAAGGGGATCTTCAAGTGCAGACCGTTGCCCCACACGGCGGAGAAAGAGCCGAGGCGCTCCACCACGTAGGCCTTGGACTGCTGCACCACATGGATGTTGCCGACCACGAGAATGAGGATCAGCAGCACCAGCACACCAATAGCGATATAACCCAAATACGGCATAGTTTGTTCCTCCTTAAATTATATAAAATTGTTTAGCGTTTCATTAAAAAGGCGACCACAGCCACCACGGCGACTACCAACACGATGCCGCCAAGCAATGCTACCATACTCATTCGAACCACTTAGTCCTCCTTTACTTCCACAAACAGGCGGACACCCTCCATGCGGGTGATGCGCACCAAGGTTTCGGGTTTGATGACTGCCCCCGTTTCGCTTCGGGCAGACCAGCGTTTGCCATCCACGTACACCTCACCAGTGGGGATAGTGTTGTCGATGGTCTCGGTGACGCGGCCCACCGTGCCCAGCACGCGGTCAGCGTTGGTGGCGGTGGCGCGGGCAGTAGAGAACTTGCGCACCAAGGGGCGGGTGGCAAAGAGGGCGGCGATGGACACGAGGAAGAACACCACCACCTGCAGCCAGATCTGACCGCCCAAAATCGAGGTGATCAAGCCACCGACACCGCCGATGACAAACCAGATGGACACAAGTCCTGCCGTGACCGCCTCCACTACGCCGAAGACGATAATGGCGGCGATCCAAATGATCGTTGTCATATCTCCACTTCCTCCTTTCAGCAGCACGCCCATCAGCAGCGCCACAAAGACGAAGCCGATCAGCACGAAGATACCTACCTTTTTATTCTTGGGGGAGAGATTGGTGATGAAGTTATCCACAACCAGCAGCAAGTTCCCCTGCTTGGGGGCGGCGACTTCCTCGGGGCGGGGCTGCTGGGCGGGAACTTCCTCTTCAAACAGCTCTGCCACGGATACGCCGTAGCGGTTGGCGATGTAGAGGATCTTTTCCACCTCGGGGTAGCTGCGGTTGGACTCCCAGCGGCTGACCGCTTGGCGGGAGACCTGCAGTTCCTCTGCCATCTGCTCCTGTGTTAATCCCGCTGCATGGCGCACCGCCTGCAGCTTGTCACCAAATGCCATGCACCTCTCCTCCTTTCTTGTGGGTCAATGGTATCACGATTTCGGGGGAAATGTCTATCAAGTTGAAGTTGCGTTTTGCTTTTTTGCCGTATTTTTTGCGCAACTTGAAGTTTACATCCCTGTTTATTCACATTATACATCATATTCACCCCCTACGCTACTGTTATTTTTTAGTTGCACACGGTAGAAAAAGCGGCTATAATCGAGTAAAGAACGACTAGCGAGGTAACGCCTATGTACACATATATGATTCCCTGTCTGCTGGGTTTGGAAAAGCCTGTGGGTGATGAAGTGAAGCGCCTTGGTCTTGCCGACGTGCAGGTGGAAAACGGTCGTGTGCTGTGCCGCGGTTCACTGGCAGATTGCGCACGTCTCAACATCAATCTTCGCTGCGGCGCACGTGTGATGCTGGTGGTGAAAACTTTCCAAGCACGCACCTTTGAAGAGCTGTTCCAAGGGACGAAGAGCGTGCGGTGGGAGGACTTCCTGCCCCGCAATGCCGCCTTCCCTGTGAAGGGCTATTCCATCTCCTCTCAGCTTCACTCCGTCCCTGCCTGCCAGAGCATTATTAAAAAGGCCATGGTGGAGCGTATGCGTGAGGCGTACCACATGGATCAGTTCCCCGAGACGGGCGTGAAATATCAGGTGCGGTTCTCCCTGTTTAAGGACACGGTGCATCTGACGCTGGACACCAGCGGCGAGGGATTGTTTAAGCGCGGCTATCGCGCCGAGGCGGTGGAAGCACCCCTCCGCGAAACGCTGGCGGCGGCACTGGTGGGCTTCTCCCGTTATCGTGGGCGCGACAGTTTCTGCGACCCCTTCTGCGGCAGCGGTACGATCCCCATCGAGGCGGCGCTGATCGCCCGTAACCGCGCACCCGGTTTAAACCGCAGTTTCGATGCCCAGCGGTGGCTGTTCCTGCCCGAGGACAGCTGGGACAAGGCAAAGGAAGAGGCGCAGGACAAGGAGTTCCACGGCAAGTACGACATCTGGGGCGGTGACATCGACCCCAAGGCGGTGGCGCTTGCTAAGGAGAACGCCCGCAAGGCGGGCGTGGCGGAGGATATCCGCTTCGAGGTTGCCGATATGCGCAATTTCCGCCGCGACAGCGACTACGGTCAGCTGGTGACCAATCCCCCCTACGGTCAGCGCTTGATGGAAAAGGCAGAGGCCGAGCAGCTGTACCGCGAGTTCGGTAAGGTGTGGCAGCGCCTGCCCAAGGGTTGGCGCACGCTGGTGCTGTCCAGCCACACGGAGTTCGAGCGCACCTTCGGCCGTACGGCGGACAAGAAGCGCAAGCTCTACAACGGTATGCTGAAGTGCGACCTGTTCATGTACGGAAAGG
>CAYTOO010000136.1:0-3296 GCA_964439545.1 uncultured Oscillospiraceae bacterium
AGCGGTATAGCGTTGCACTTGGGGAAAAATGTATCAAATAGTGTAGTCTATGCCAGAAAAGCGGTTGTCCCTTTGGGGCAACCGCTTTTCTATTGCAAATGGGACTCGAAAGGCCGTCATAAAACAGTCCAGTGGACTGTTTTATAGGCCGTGGGAGAGTCCCACCACCATTTCCTCCCTCTCATTGCAATTCCCTCCTCGTAATGTTATACTATACCCGAATATCAACCAAAGGAGGCTGCCCCATGTCCAGCTTTGAAAACCTGCGCATTGTAGATAACTTCTATCAGACTTCCCTCTTCTTCCCCATGCCCACGGTGGTCATCAGCACGCTGTGCGAAGATGGCTCCACCACTTTGGGTCCCTATTCCCTCGTCCAGCCCTACTATGTAGCGGGTAAGGATTTCTACGCCATGCTCCTGTGTTGCCGTAACTCCTCCAACACCGCTCAGAACATCCTCCGCAACGGCAAGTGCGCCATCAACTTCGTGGACGATAAGCCCTCCACCTTCAAGGAGTGTGTCAAGCTCAGCTGGCCCGGCGATAAGCCCGAGGATAAGATGCCCAACTGCAAGTTCCGCTTGGAAAAGAGTCTCCTGGAGGAGGAAACGGGTGAGGTGCGCCCCATGGTGCTGAGCGATGCCATCCAGTCCATTGAGTGTACTTGGGTGCGGACACTGGACAACGCACAGGATGATAAGCCCGGTCAGCTGAACGGCTACGAGCCTCCCTACCACGATTTCAACGGCATTACCTCCCAGTTTGGCGCACACTTTATCTTGAAGGTGGAGCGCATTCTGATGAAGAAGCCCTATCACGATGCCATCATCAACGGTGTGAAGAGCGGTGACTTTCCTCCCCTGCCTGTGGACTACGGCTATCGTGACAGCAAGAACTTCTGGTTCCACCGCAAGAAGAAAATGCGTGCTGAACTCCTGCCCATGCGTGAGGCCAGCTTGGAGTCCGTCCGCTATGCCGCTGACCGCGCCGATGATAAAATCAAGTTCACCGACGATGCCCTTAAGATGGTGCTGAACGTGCCCCGCGTGTTCCTGCCCCTCGTCCTCAAGGGCTGTGTGGATTGGGCAAAGGAAAACGGTGTGGAAGTCATTGATACCACCCACATGAAGACCATCAACGACAAGCGCGCCGAGGAAAAGAAGAGAAAATAATTGAAAATTAGTGCAAAAAAGCGGCTGCTCGAGGCAGCCGCTTTTTCTTATTTCTTTTCCATTCCGCAGGGGTATGTACTCTCGCAGATCCATTTATCGGCGGTGACCATGGCGTAGAACCCGTAGCCGCCCGAGAAGTTGTAGCAATCAAAGCCCAAATTGGCGAGGATGCGGCAGCTGATGTAGCTGCGCAGACCGCTTTGGCACATGACGTACACGGGTCTGCTCTTATCCAGTTCGCCGATGCGCTCACGGAGTTCATCCACAGGGATGTTCACAAAGCCCTCGGCGTGTCCGCGGCGGTACTCTCCCGCCGTCCGCGTGTCGAGAAGCTGCACGATGCCGTCACGGGGCAGCGATGCCACCTCGTGCCAGTGGAACTGCTTCACCTTCCCCGTAGCGATGTTCTCGATCATGAAGCCCGCCATGTTGACAGGGTCTTTTGCCGAGGAATAGGGCGGCGCATAAGCAAGATCCAGTTCCACCAAATCCGTGGCCTTTGCGCCGAGGCGGATGGCCGTTGCCAGCACATCGATGCGCTTATCCACACCCTCATAGCCCACGATCTGCGCACCCAAAAGGCGAAGGGTTTCCCTTTCAAACAGCACCTTCATAGTCATGGTCTTCGCGCCGGGATAGTAGGTAGCGTGAGAGGCAGGGAACAGCACGATCTTCTCATAGTCGATGCCCGCTGCCTGGGCCGTTTTTTCGTTGATACCCGTCACTGCCACCGTCATGTCAAAAAGCTTCAGCACAGAAGATCCCTGTGAGCCGCTAAAGCGGCTGTCACCGCCGCAGATGTTGTCGGCGGCAATGCGCCCCTGCTTATTGGCAGGGCCCGCGAGGGAGATCACCGCCTGCTTGCCCGTGACAAAATGGCGCACCTCCACCGCATCGCCCACAGCGTACACATCAGGTGCAGAGGTCTCCATGCGGTCGTTGACTACGATTGCGCCCTTCTGCCCCAAGGCAAGACCTGCCGCCGCAGCGAGACCGCTGTCGGGCGTCACGCCGATGGCGAGGATGACCATGTCGGAGCGAAGCGCCTCCTCGCCCTTCAAAAGGGTCACAACCTCTCCATTTTCATGGGCAAAGCCCTCCACACTGCTGCCTAAGCGCAGCTTCACACCGCGGCGCTCCAACAATTTATGCAGCTGCACCGCCATGTCCCCATCCAGCGGTGCCATCACCTGTCGGGGGCGCTGGACGATGGTCACATCAAGACCCAGTTCGCGGAAATTCTCCGCCATCTCAAGGCCAATAAAGCCACCGCCTGCCAACACCACGGACTTGGGATCATTCTTCTCCACAAACTCACGGATGCGGAAGGTGTCCTCCACGGTGTGGAGAGTGAAAATGCGCTCTCCATCCACGCCTGCCAAGGGCGGCATGGTGGGCTTTGCACCGGGGGACAACACCAGCTTATCGTAATTCTCGGTGAACACTTCGCCGCTGTCCAATCTCTTCACCGTGACGGTATTCGCCGCCGTGTCGATAGCAATGACCTCATGACGCACACGCACATCAATGCGGAAACGGCGGAAGAAACTCTCGGGTGTCTGCAACGTCAGTTCATCTGGGTCGGTGATCACGCCACCGATATAGTAAGGCAAGCCGCAGTTGGCGTAGGACACATAGCCGCTGCGCTCAAAGACGATGATTTCCGCCTGTTCATCCAAACGGCGAATACGCGCCGCAGCAGAAGCGCCACCTGCAACGCCGCCAACAATAATGACTTTCATATCTTACCCTCCTGCATAGTGAAATTCTTGATGGTATCATACCCCGAAAGAAGAGAAAAATCTGTAGCAAATGCCACAAAACACAGGGCTTCCGCCCTGTGTTTTGCTACTTTTCCTATTTTACAAGCTGTCCACATACTTGCAGGCGGCAAGACCTGCCACTGCGCCGTCACCCACGGCTGTGGTCAGCTGGCGCACGGATTTGATGCGGCCATCGCCTGCCACGAACACGCCCTCAGCGCTGCTGCAGCAGTCCTCGCCTGCATCATAGTAGCCGCCCTGTGTCGCCACCAACTGGGCAAAAGGTGCACTCTGAGGAGCTTGACCCACGGCGGCAAAGAGGCCTGCCAAGGCTATGGTCTTCGTCTCGCCGCTCTTGAGT
>CAYTOO010000137.1:0-3268 GCA_964439545.1 uncultured Oscillospiraceae bacterium
TGCGGCCGTCCCCACGCTTACCTGCGTGACTACGGTGTCTGCCGTATCTGCTTCCGCACTCTGGCTTACAAGGGCGAGATCCCCGGTGTCCGTAAGGCTTCCTGGTAAATTACCAAACATAATCGTATCAATAGGGGCGTAAGCCCCTGATGATAAAAAGGATGGCGAAAGGTCACTGTTAATTAAACATCGTCCCTTGTGGACGGCGGAATAAATTAGCAGTGATACCTCGCTGCCTCAACAGACAACGTCTGTAACTCTAAAATAGGAGGAATTTAAGTTATGCACATCACTGATCCTGTTGCCGATATGCTGACTCGTATCCGCAACGCCAACAATGCAAAGCATGAGACCGTCGACGTTCCTGCTTCCAACATGAAGAAGAGCATCGCTCAGATCCTGCTGGATGAGGGCTACATCAAGTCCTTCCAGGTCATCGACGACAACATTCAGGGTATCATCCGCATCACCCTGAAGTACAACGCCGGCAAGGAGAAGGTTATCACCGGTCTGCGCCGCGTTTCCAAGCCCGGTCTGCGCGTGTACGTGGGTGCCGATGAGCTGCCCCAGGTCCTGCGTGGTCTCGGTATCGCAATCGTTTCCACTTCCAAGGGCATCATGACCGATAAGGCTGCTCGCGCAGCTCACGTCGGTGGCGAAGTCCTGGCTTTCGTCTGGTAAGGAGGGTATTGAACAATGTCTAGAATTGGTAGAATGCCCATTACCATCCCCGCCGGTGTCACTGTCACCGTCGCGGAGAACAATGTTGTCACCGTGAAGGGCCCCAAGGGCGAGCTGACCAAGGCTCTGCGCCCCGATATGATCATCGAGGTCGAGGGTAACGTCGTTTCTGTCAAGCGTCCTTCTGACAGCAAGATGCACACCGCCATGCACGGTATGACCCGCGCCCTGCTCAACAACATGGTCGTCGGCGTCAGCGAGGGTTTCAAGAAGACCCTGGAGATCAACGGTGTTGGTTATCGTGCCGCTAAGGAAGGCACCAATCTGGTCATGAACCTGGGTTATTCCCATCAGGTCATCATGCCCGAGATCGATGGCATCACCATCGAGGTCCCCAATGCCAACCAGGTCGTCGTGTCCGGCCCCGATAAGCAGAAGGTCGGTCAGTTCGCCGCCAACGTGCGCGAGAAGCGTCCTCCTGAGCCTTATAAGGGCAAGGGCATCAAGTACAGCGATGAAACCATCCGCCGTAAGGTGGGTAAGACCGGCGCTAAGAAGTAAGGAGGTGTGCCGATATGATTAAGAGACCCGATACAAACGCTCAGCGTTTGAAGCGTCATAAGCGCGTTCGCGCCAAGGTGTTCGGCACTCCCGAGCGTCCCCGTCTGAACGTGTTCCGTAGCGAAAAGAACATCTATGCTCAGGTCATCGACGATGTGGCCGGCAACACTCTGGTGGCTGCTTCCTCTCTGGATAAGGCTATCGAGGGTAACGGCGGCAACAAGGCTGCTGCCCGCGCAGTGGGCAAGCTGGTGGCCGAGAAGTGCAAGGCCAAGGGTATCGACAAGGTCGTGTTCGACCGTGGCGGTTACCTGTATCACGGCCGTGTGGCCGAGCTGGCCGAAGGCGCCCGTGAGGGCGGCCTGGAATTCTAAGGGAGGAGGACGAAATAATGGCTAGATTTGAAAGAGAGCAGAGCGAGTACATTGAGAAGGTAGTCGCTACGAATCGTGTTTCTAAGACCGTTAAGGGCGGTCGCGTTATGAAGTTCTCCGCTCTGATGGTCGTCGGCGACGGCAAGGGCAAGGTCGGTTTCGGTCTGGGTAAGGCCGCCGAGGTGCCCGAGGCCATCCGCAAGGGCATTGAAGATGCTAAGAAGAATATGATTACCATTTCCCTCTCCGGTAGCACGATCCCCCATGAGATCATCGGTGAGGCAGGTGCCGGCCGCGTGCTGATGAAGCCCGCCGCTCCCGGTACCGGCGTGATCGCGGGCGGTCCCGTCCGTATCATCTGTGAGGCCGCCGGCATTAAGGACATTCGTACCAAGTGCCTGCGTTCCAACACCGCCGTCAACGTCGTGGCCGCTACCTTCGAGGGCCTGAAGGCCCTGCGTACCCCCGAGCAGGTGGCACGCACCCGCGGCAAGAGCGTGGACGAGATCGTAGGTTAAGGAGGCAGTTGAACAATGGCTAAGAATCTGAAAATCAAGCTCGTCAAGAGCCTGAACGGCAGACTGGATAAGCACATCGCTACTGCCAACTCCCTGGGCCTGCGTCGCATCGGTGACACCACCGTGCAGCCCGACAATGATCAGACCCGTGGTAAGGTCGCCAAGATCGGCTACCTGCTGCAGGTCACCGAAGAGAACTAAGGAGGTACGAGAGAATGAAACTGAACGAACTCTCTCCCGCTGCCGGCTCCGTTAAGGAAGCTTATCGTAAGGGCCGTGGTCACGGCTCCGGCAACGGCAAAACCGCAGGTCGCGGCCACAAGGGCCAGCATGCTCGCTCCGGCGGCGGCACCCGCGTCGGCTTCGAAGGCGGCCAGATGCCTCTGACCCGCCGTATCCCCAAGCGCGGCTTCAACAACATTTTTGCTAAGCCCCTGGAGATCATCAACCTGTCTGCCCTCAATAAGTTTGAGGATGGCGAGATCGTCACCGCTGAGGCTCTGCTGGCCAAGGGTATCCTGAGCAAGTGCGAGTACGGCTACAAGGTTCTGGGTAACGGCACTGTTACCAAGAAGGTGACCGTGCAGGCCGCTGCTTTCTCCGAGGCTGCTAAGGAAGCAATCGAAGCAGCCGGCGGAAAGGCAGAGGTGATCTAAGTGATTCAGACCATCCGTAAAGCTTGGGCAATTCCTGAGTTGCGCAAGAAGCTGGTGTTCACTGCATTGCTGCTGCTGATCTTCCGTATCGGTAACGCAATCACCGTCCCCTATGTGGACGTGAACCTGCTGGGCAATTACCGTATGTTTAACAATGCCATTCCTTAATCTTACATTGTAATAGCGTTTGTCGGGATAAAGAAATACTTTAACGATTTTATCACAAACAGAACCATTTCTCTTTAATGATTTCAGCCGACCATAATTGCTAATCATATAAATACATTCATAATCGGGCACATCTTTCCATACTTCACCCTGCAAATCTTCTAACGACAACCATCTGTCACTATTAACTTCGGGCAATTCTTCCCATTTCAGGATAAAAGGAACTAATTTCTCTACTTTTGCCATAACTATAAAATGTCGAATTCATTGTCCTGATACTCCGGAAGGTTGAACTGGATGTTCAATGCAG
>CAYTOO010000138.1:0-3187 GCA_964439545.1 uncultured Oscillospiraceae bacterium
ACCCCTCAGTCTCGCCTGTCGGCGAGCCAGCTCCCCTGACAAGGGGAGCCAAGGCCGCTTCGCGGCGCGGCGGGGTGAGGGTGCCGTGGAGCGCAGCGGAACAAATGCCCTTGGGGTACACCCCGCCCTACGAAAGGCCAAGGAGTCTCCCGAAATCTGTAGGGGCGGGGGATGCTGCCCGCCCATAAAAAATTCCCATCCCGTGAGGGATGGGAATTTTTTATGTGAAATCGCCGATGGGTTGTGACCGCGTCTTATAGAAAGTGGAGAAAAGGGAAAAACTTTCTGCAAGACCCCGCAGGCGAATTTCCTTTAGTCTTCGCGCTTTTTGCCCAAGGCAACAGTGCCCACAGCACCGAGGACGCTCACGCCCACATACAGGGCGATACCTGCGTCGAAGGTCTGTGCGGAGTCAACGGTGGTGTCCTCGACAACGGGAGTGTAGTAGGGATAAGAAGGCGTGGGGGTAGGAGCGGGTGTGGAAACACTGTAGGTTCCATCGCCGTTATTGGTCATTTGCATGCCGATTGCTATATAAGGAGACACATCAAAATCCCAAGTACCACCGGTGATACCAACGGCGGTCGGTGCATTGAAACCGACAATAGCGGTAGAAATATTCTCGACACCCCAGTAGTTGGACTCCAGATTAACGGCAGTAGAGGCAACGGAATTTGCCTTAATCAACTCACCATTGCTATCGCCGCAGTACCCCATGATGATGTTGTTGTTGATGGTGATATTGGAATCTGCACCTACCTCGTCAAAGCGGATAACTCTATCACCGATATTCTTGAAAGTATTGCCAATAATCTCAACCTTAATTGCTCCGGAATGCAGATTGGAAATCGCATTGTGACCGGTAGTGTCAAAGGAACAATCGGTAACGGTAACACCATTCACACGTTGAGCATAAACACCCTGATAGCAGGTGTTGAAAGAGCAATTATTTACTGTAATGTTCTTCACATTTCCGTTATTACTCTCATTGTAGTAGCGAATAGCTGCGCCGTCACCAGATGCCGTGCCACCGGTCGTAAAGGTACAACTGTCGAAGGTTACGCCGTCATAAACTGCATCTTCGAGAGAAGACTCAATGTTCACTTGGCGCGTGAAAGCAACATCCTTAAAAGTGAGGTTGCTGATATTCAAAGCAGCATAATAACCGCCGGTGTTAGCGTTGCCGAGGACAGCATCAGCTGGAACATTAGTGTCAATGTGGCAGGAATGTGCCTGAACGCCTGCGATAGTTGCGTCTTCAGCACCAATGATAGTCACGTTCTCAATAGCAGCTTTGTAATAAGGCACGTGACCGCTGTTCATGCTATTGTTATCCCAGTGAGTGCGGAAGTCATTTGCACTGTTAGTCGTATAGCCACAATATTCCGGGTAGCAAGTCAAACTGGTAACATTGCTATCAGTAGGTCTCAGATAGACGGTACCGTACGCTACGTTGGAAGTCAGCTTGATAACAGTGCCGGATTCAGCATTGTCAAGGGCATCCTGCAGCGCGGCAGTATCAGCAACGGTCACAGGCGCACCCCATGCCACCGTGGCAAGGCTCATTGCCATCACGAGGGCCAGAACCAAAGCAAATATCTTCTTCATTTCCTTCCTCCTAAATAAAATTTTTTGGAACGTGTATACTGGATATATTATCATATAAATATATCCTTAGATAACTATATACCCCATCAAGTAAATTGTCAAGTCAGTATACGGTTTATAAAATATATATACCTATAGAACAACAGGGGGAGGATGCCCATGGGAAAGGTCTATCTTACGCTGGACAAACTGCTGGAAAACCGCAATATCAGCCGCTATGAGCTGGCCAAACGCACCGGTATCGGCTACCCCATTATCGATAATTACTACAAGAACAAGGTTGTCCGCTATGATAGCTATGTCTTGGAGCGCATCTGCACTGCACTTGACTGTCCCATCTCCGAACTTGTGTGTTATAAAAAGTGATGCAGGCGGCGGGAAAACCGTGCTAATACGTTATCAGATTAAAGCAAAAGACGCCCTTCGGGGCGTCTTTTTGCTGAAACGAGCGATAAATTTGAGAAATTGCACCGAAAAGTGGAAATCTCCGTATTGCACACAAAGAGAGGGAGATTTTCAGTAAAAAACCACAAATTTTTCCTCGATTTTACTTGACGCGGTGACTTGGCTATGATATAATCCTAAATTGCGCGGGAATGCGCACGAAAGCGCTTTTCAAGGGCGTTTCCCGCACTTTGTCTGAGGAGATCGGTGTATGGAAAGACTGTCCGGAAGCGAAAAAGTGGTGGGCCTGAAGCAGGTGCGCCGCGCCGTGACCACCGGCAGTGCGGACCTTGTGTTCCTGGCCTGTGACGCCGATCCCCGCCTGACCGAATCGCTGGAAGAGCTGTGCAACGAGCATGGCGTGAGCGTGGTGTGGGACTACACCATGGCCCAGCTTGGCAAGGCCTGCGGCATCGCCGTGGGGACTGCCGCCGCCGCTGTGGCGGGAAAATAAAGTTCCTTGCAGAATAAACTTGAGTTATTCTGAGGAAAATATAGGGAGAAAATCCCGAAAAATTTTCAAGAAAGGAGTACCTATTGCATGCCTACTTTTAATCAGCTGGTGAAGCAGGGCCGTAAGCAGGCTACTTACAAGTCCAACTCTCCCGCTATGCAGAAGGGCCTGAACACTCTGAAGAACAAGGAGACCAACCTGTCCTCCCCTCAGAAGCGTGGCGTCTGCACCGCAGTGAGAACCGCAACCCCCAAGAAGCCTAACTCCGCTCTGCGTAAAATCGCTCGTGTCCGTTTGACCAACGGTTACGAGGTCACCGCTTACATCCCCGGTGTGGGCCATTCTCTGCAGGAGCACTCTGTGGTTATGATCCGCGGCGGTCGTGTTAAGGATCTCCCCGGTGTGCGCTATCACATCATCCGTGGTACGCTGGATACCCAGGGCGTCCAGGGTCGTATGCAGGGCCGTTCCAAGTACGGTGCCAAGCGTCCCAAGCAGAAGTAAGCGATAACACCCAAGCATTAAAAAAGCGCTTTGCCGAAAAGGTACTTTATTTGATATACCTCTTTGGCAGGCCGTACAGTGTATCGGAAACGCCGATATGCTGAGTACCTATGAAATCATATTATTATGAAGGAGGGAAGCAAAGTGCCCAGAAGAGGTAATGTTCCCAAGAGAGAG
>CAYTOO010000139.1:0-3120 GCA_964439545.1 uncultured Oscillospiraceae bacterium
TGTTGTAGGGGCGGATATCATCCGCCCGTGCCCTACCGAACCTCTCCCTATATCGACGGGCGGATGTGGGCATCGGCCCCTACAGCTCTGCCGCAACAAAAAAGACCGCCCGTAGGCGGTCTTTTCTATTATATTAGGATTTACTCCTTCACCACGTCGGCCTCGGGAGCATTCTTGCGGACGGACTCGATACCGTTCATGCAGGAAGCCTTGGCCTTATAGCCCTCGGAGGCGGCAATGGGCTCACCGTTGCGAGCCTTCAGACGGAAGCGGAACTCACCGGCCTTGTCGGTATACACCTCGAACTTGGGGTTGGTGACGGTCTCCACCTCGGCCACGGTCTGATCCTCGACCTTAGCCTCGACGGCGTTCTTGCGGACGGACTCAACGCCCTTCATGCAGGCGGCCTCGGAGGAATACACCTCGGAAACTGCGATGACCTCGCCGTTGCCGGCCTTCAGATTGAACACGAAACCGGTAGCGGTCTCCTTGACAACAAACTTACCCATATTGCTATGCCTCCTGTTAATTTGTTTCATTTGCGCCATAATCAGCGCCTCTTCTTTATTTTACACGATGTTCCCGCGGCTGTAAAGGAAAATTTACAGCCAAGTGTGGTCAAATCCGTAGGGCAGCAGCTCACGGAGAGCGAATGTCTTGTTCTCGCCGTCCTTATTGAGGCAGATGACCTCCAACTCGGGGGCAAACTCCATCATCACCTGACGGCAAGTGCCGCAGGGAACGCAGAAAGTGTCGGACTTGGCAGCGATGGCAATGCGGACGAAGTCGCGATGTCCCTCGCTGACAGCCTTGACGATGGCGGTGCGCTCGGCACAGATGGTGCTGCCGTAGGCGGCGTTTTCCACGTTGCAGCCGGTATAAACCGTGCCGTCACTGCACTCGAGGGCAGCGCCCACTGGGAAGTGGGAATAGGGCACGTAGGCCATGTCCAGCATCTCCATAGCCTTTTGGCAAAGTTCCTGTTTTGTCATGGGGAAACTCCTTTCTTACGACAGCTCTGCGTTGCCTGTGTAGAGCTGATAATATCTGCCCTCTTCTGCGAGGAGCGCTTCATGGTCGCCGCGCTCGATGATCTCGCCCTTCTCCAACACCAAAATGGCCTGTGCATTGCGGACAGTGGACAGACGGTGGGCAATGACAAAGACGGTGCGGTCTTCCATGAGGGAATCCATGCCCTTTTCAATGAGCTTTTCCGTGCGGGTATCGATGGAGGAAGTGGCCTCATCGAGGATCAGCACAGGAGGGTCGGACACGGCGGCGCGGGCGATGGACAAAAGCTGCCGTTCACCTTGGCTAAGGCCGCTGCCGCTGCCGGTGAGCATGGTATCGTAGCCCTTGGGCAGATGGCGGATGAAAGTGTCGGCGTTGGCAAGGCGCGCCGCGGCGCGAATCTCCTCGTCGGTGGCATCTGGTTTACCGTAGCGGATGTTGTCGGCAATGGTACCTGTGAACAGCTGGGTTTCTTGCAGCACCATGCCGAGGGAGCGACGGAGAGAGTCCTTGGTGATGTCCTTGACATCGATGCCATCGTAGGTGATGGTGCCCTCCTGCACATCGTAGAAGCGGTTAATAAGATTGGTAATAGTGGTCTTGCCTGCGCCGGTAGAGCCCACGAAGGCGATCTTCTGTCCGGGCTTTGCAAAGAGGGAGATGTTGTGCAGCACCGTCTTCTCCCCGTCGTAGGAGAAGGTCACATCATGGAAGCGGACATCACCGCGGAGCTCCACCAGTTCTCCATCGGGTTTTTTCCATGCCCAGTGGCCTGTGCGGCGGGTGGTCTCGGTGAGGGTATCGCCGTCTTTCTCCACACGGACAAGCACTGTCTTGCCCTCGTCCGTTTCGGGCGGGGCATCCATCATGTCGAAGATACGCTCAGCACCGGCAGCGGCAGCGAGGATGACATTCACCTGCTGAGAGATGCCGTTGATGGGCTGGCTCACCTGCTTGACATACAGCAGATATGCGCCCAAAGAGCCCACATCGAACACACCGCGGATGGCCAGCAGGCCACCCACACAGCAGGTAATGGCATAGTCAATACGGCTGAGGTTTGCCATGGCGGGCATCATCGCGCCTGCATAGGACTGGGCCAGCGTACCTGCGGCGCGATAGTCCTCGTTCAGCTTGGCGAAGGCCTCCATGGCCTTTTCCTCGTGGGAGAAGACTTTAATGACCTTCTGTCCCTCGATCATTTCCTCAATATAGCCGTTGAGTGCGCCCAAAGTCTGCTGCTGGCGCTGGAAATTCACGCGGCTCTTGCCGCCGATGGTCTTGACCACCAGCAACATCAAGAAGAGGAACGCCACGGTGATGAGCGTCAGCAGAGGATTCAGCACCACCATCATCACGAAGGTTGCCACGAAGGTCACCACGTTGGACAGGAGACTTGCAAAACTGTTGCCGATCATCTCTGAGACGGTGTCCATATCGTTGGTGAAGCGGCTCATCATGTCGCCGGAGAGATGGGTATCAAAATAGGATACAGGCAACTCCTGCATCTTGTTGAACAAATCCTCGCGGATGGTGGCGACAGTGCGCTGAGAGATGCGCACCATCAAGCGGGAGTAGACATAGCTGCAAAGAGCAGAGAGGACAAACACGCCGCCCTGCACGAAGAGCATCTTCAAAAGGCCGGGGAAATCGCCGGGGATAATATAGTCATTCAAAATGGGCTTGAGAAGATAGCCCGTTGCCACGGAAGCAATGGAGGACAGCAGCAGGCAGAACGCCACCAAGATTAGCAGCAGCTTATACTTGCCCATGTAGCCCAGCAAACGCAGGAAGGTCTTTTTGGTGTTCTTGGGACGCTGGAAACCGTGACCGTGAGGGCCGTGACCCTTGGGAGGCGTTTTAGCCATTGTCTTCCACCCCCTCCTGCTGAGATTCGTAGACCTCGCGGTAGATAGCGCAGGTCTTCATCAAGTCCTCATGCTTGCCCTGTCCCACAACGGCGCCGTCATCCAGCACCAAAATGAGGTCAGCATCCATTACGGAGATGATGCGCTGGGCAATAATGATTTTTGTGCTGTTGGGCAGGGTAGTGCGCAGACCCTCGCGGATGGCGGCATCGGTAGCCGTATCCACAGCGGAGGTGCTGTC
>CAYTOO010000140.1:0-2998 GCA_964439545.1 uncultured Oscillospiraceae bacterium
GCGAGGAGAGATGTCGCCGTAGGCGACAGAGAGGAGGGAGGAGGTGGATTTTTGCAGAGCAAAAAGTCGGAGGGAGAGAATCACGGTTGAACTACCCCTCAGTCACGGCTTGCGCCGTGCCAGCTCCCCTCACAAGGGGAGCCAAGGCGAGCTTCGCTCGCGAAACAAGCAATAAAGCTGCCTTACATTCCCAAGTTCCGCAGGACGATGATTGCGGCCACCAGCACTGCAAACAGCGCAATGGCGACAAAGTCGCGGGCGGCGTAGCGCAGGACATGGAGGGCGGTGCGGCCCTCGCCGCCGTGATAGCAGCGGCACTCCATGGCGGTAGCCAGTTCATCGGCGCGGCGGAAGGCGCTGATAAAGAGGGGCACGAGAATGGGTACCAAGGCTTTTGCCCGCTGGAAGATGTTGCCGCTTTCAAAATCGGCGCCGCGGGCCTTCTGTGCAGACATGATCTTGTCCGTCTCCTCAATGAGGGTGGGGATAAAGCGCAGGGCGATGGACATCATCATGGCAAGCTCATGGACAGGGAGCTTCAGCTTTTTGAGGGGGCTCAAAAGGCGCTCCAGTGCGTCCGTAAGGCTGATGGGGCTGGTGGTGTAGGTCAAGAGGAACGTGCCCATAATGAGCATGATGATACGCAGCACCATGGCAACGGCGTGTTCCACGCCTGCCCAAGAGATGCGGCGCAGCAGCCACACATCGATGATGGGCTCACCCTCGGTGAAGAACAGGTTCATGATGCCCGTAAAGATGAGGATAAAATACACGGGCTTTAATCCCTTCGTCAAGGCGCGATAGCTGACGCGGGAGAGGAGGATGGAGAAAATCAGCACCGCCGCCACGATGGCATAGCCCAGCCAACCCTTACAGGTGAACAGCGCCACGATGTAGAGGATGACACACAGCAGCTTTGCGCGGGGGTCAAGGCGATGGATGATGGTATTTCCCGGGAAAAACTGGCCTAAAGTAATGTCTTTCAGCATGTGCCCACCTCCTTTTTCGGGAGAATGGCATGCTCCAAGGCATCCACGGTGAAGATAGAACCCTCCACCGCCATGCCGCGGCGACGCAAGGCGGCGGCGATTTTCGTAGACTGGGGCACATCGAGACCCACCGCCTCCAACTCCTCGGCGCGGGCGAAGACCTCAGCGGGTGTGCCCTCCATGTAGACACCGCCGCCCGAGAGAACGATAATGCGCCGGGCATTGCGGGCGATCTCCTCCATAGAGTGGCTCACCAGCACCACGGTAGAGCCGCGTTTTTCGTGGTAGTCGCGAAGGAGCTGCAAAATGCTCTCGCGGCCGCGAGGGTCGAGACCCGCCGTAGGCTCATCGAGGATCAGCACCTCGGGCTCCATGGCCATAACACCGGCGATGGCCACGCGGCGCTTTTGACCGCCCGACAGGGCGAAGGGGGACTTATCCAGCACCGACTCGTCAAGCCCCACCGCCTCGATGGCGGCGAGGACGCGGCGCTCCACCTCGTCAGCTTTCAAGCCCATGTTCTTCGGGCCGAAGGCCACATCTTTGCGGACAGTGTCCTCGAAAAGCTGATACTCGGGGTACTGGAACACCAATCCCACGCGGAAGCGGACGGAGCGGATATTCTTAGGCTCTGCCCAAATGTCAGTGCCATCCAAAGAAATCGTGCCGGAAGAGGGCTTTAAAAGGCCGTTCAAATGCTGAATGAGGGTGGACTTGCCGCTGCCCGTGTGGCCGATGATGCCTAAAAACTCACCGCGGCGAATGTCGAGGGACAGACCCTCCACGGCGCTGCGCTGGAAAGGCGTGCCCACACCGTAAATATGTGTTAAGTTGTCAACACGAATGATAGATTCCAAAACAGGGATTCCTCCAAAACACGCCACATGGGGCGGGCGTGGTTGTTTTTATTAGTTCAGTGCGCGGAAGACTGCATCGGCGCAGGATTCCACATCGAGGGCATCGAGGGGCACATCGTAGCCTGCGGCGCGGAGACGGTAGAGAAGCTGCACCGTGTCGGGGACGGTGAGCCCCATTTTGTCCAGCTCCTCCACGCGGGTAAAGACCTGGGTGGGCGTGCCGTCCATGGCAACGCGACCCGCGTTCATGACCACCACGCGGTCAGCCAAAATGGCCTCGTCCATGTGGTGGGTGATAAGCACCACGGTGATGCCCATGTCACGATGGAGCGTTTGAATGGTAGAGAGCACCTCGCGGCGGCCCGCGGGGTCAAGCATGGCGGTAGCCTCGTCAAGGACGATGCACTGGGGTGCCATGGCGATGACACCGGCGATGGCGATACGCTGCTTTTGACCGCCCGACAGGAGATGGGGCGCGTGGCGGACGAACTCCGACATGCCTACGGCGGCAAGGGCTTCATCCACGCGGCGGCGAACGTCGGCAGAGGGCACACCCAAATTCTCGGGGCCGAAGGCCACATCCTCTTCCACCACATTGGCGACGATTTGGTTGTCGGGATTTTGGAACACCATGCCCACGGCGCGGCGAATGGCAATGATCTGCTGCTCATCCAGCGTATCCATTCCCGCCACGAACACCCGCCCGCCCGAGGGCAGCAGCACGGCGTTCATATGCTTGGCGAGGGTGGATTTGCCCGAGCCGTTGTGTCCCAGCACCGCCACAAAGCTGCCCTTTTCGATACTTAGGTCAACATTGCGCAGCGCCACCGTGCCCTGCTGCTGTTCGTCCTCTTGGGCAGGATAGGCGAATGTTAGGTCACGGACTTCTATCATAGTAGACATAATTCTTGTTTCCTTATGTTATGGTAAACTAAATGGATGTTCGGTTGTTCTTGTATCAGCGAACATGTAGGGGCCGACGCCTCTGTCGGCCCGCTTTGGAAAACTTGCGGGTCTGCACGGGCGGACAGGGTCGTCCGCCCCTACAGCATTTGAAGGAGTGCGGTAGAACTCGTAGGGGCGGTTACTAACCGCCCGAAATTTTAATCATTTTTCTGACGACGCCCAACGGAAGTGCCCTTGGGGGACATG
>CAYTOO010000141.1:0-2903 GCA_964439545.1 uncultured Oscillospiraceae bacterium
CGGGCAGAATCCTGATGAAATTCATTCTGAGCTTTCCGGAAATATGCGCTAAAATTGTGTGTCCATTTCCAATGTCCACTTGGAATGTGGTGTTGGGCAGCGACTCGACGACGACGCCCTCCACTTCGATCATGTCGGATTTTGCCAAGTTGTTATCCCTCCCGATCTTGATTACCGCCGCTGAATGCGGCTATGGCTTTACGAAGCTCACTGTTTGTGATTTTTTCGTTACTTCTGATTTTTTCAGCTACGACGCTGTCGCTCTGCGCTACAAATACCACGTGTTTCACACGCTTGCGCTTGGGCGACTCGATCCGCCGACGCTTCCCGTCGGCCAGCAGCAGGAAATCCTCTTGCGTGGCAAGCACGAAGAACAAGTCTCCCTCATCTCTGCCGGCGATCGATCTTACGATGTTAGATTTGACAATATCCATACGCTTACACCAAGGAGTCTGTGGCATCCGTCAGAAGTTCCGGCTCGCCATCTGTGATCAAAATGGTGTTCTCATAGTGGGCGGAGTACTTGCCGTCGGCGGTTTTCACCGTCCAGCCGTCAGCCATGTTCAAGATGGCCGCGCCTCCGGCATTCACCATCGGCTCCACCGCCAGCGTCATGCCCCGCAGAAGGCGGGTGCCGCGGCCGGCGGTGCCGAAGTTGGGAACTTCCGGAGCCTCGTGCAATGTACGCCCGATGCCGTGTCCCACATATTCCCGTACGATGCTGTACCCGTGGCTCTCTACGTAGCTTTGAATAGCTGCGGAGATATCGCCGAGACGGTGACCCTCACGGGCGTAGCGGATGCCTTCAAAGAAGCTCTGCTGTGTGACCCGAATGAGGTCCATGGCCTCGTCGGACACCTGACCGCAGGGGTAGGTGCCGGCGCAGTCGCCGTGGAAGCCGCCGATGTATGCGCCCACATCTACGCTGACGATGTCGCCCTCCTTCAGCACCCGCTTACCGGGAATGCCGTGGATGACCTCATCGTTGACGCTGATACACGCGCTGCCGGGGTAGCCGTGATAGTTCAGGAACGAGGGGACAGCCCCTTGAGATTTGATAAACTCGAATACTGCCTTGTCAATTTGTTGGGTTGTTACGCCGGGCTTTACCATATCCCGTGCCAAAGCGCGGGCAGCCGCGGTAATTTTTCCCGCACGGCGCATCAGTGCGATCTCTTTCTCGGACTTAAGAGTGATCATTCGCTCAATACCCCAAGACTTTCATGATCGCCTGCGTCGTCTCTTCCACGGTGGGAAGATCCTCCACAGTTTTCAGAACACCCCGGGCCTCGTAGAAACCCTTCAGAGGCTCTGTCTCTTTATGATACACCGCAAGGCGGTCAAGGACCGTCTCGGGGCTATCATCCTTACGCTGCACCAGCGCGCCGCCACATGCGTCGCACACGCCCTCGGTCTTGGGAGGGATGTGGACGATGTGGAAACTTGCGCCGCAGCGCTCGCAGACACGGCGGCCACCCATGCGATCCACGATACGCTGATCGGGGACCTCAAGGGCTACCACTGCATCGAATCTGATTCCCGCCTGCTCCAGTGCTTCTGCCTGTGCGATCGTGCGGGGCACGCCGTCCAGAATGTAGCCGTTTACGCAGTCGCTCTCCTGCAGGCGCTCATTGATCACACCGATGATCACCTCATCGGGGACGAGCTTGCCTGCGTCCATGAAGGCCTTGGCCTTCAGGCCGGTGGGCGTACCGTTTTTAACGGCGGCACGCAGAATGTTACCGGTCGAGATGGTGGGAATACCCAACTTCTGTTTGATAATGTCTGCCTGTGTGCCTTTGCCGGCACCAGGAGCGCCTAAAAGGATCAGTTTCATTTTAAATACCTCTTATTCCAAGAAGCCCTTGTACTGACGCATCAGCATCTGGGACTCCAGGCTCTGCACGGTCTCCAGCGCAACGCCCACCACGATGATGACGGACGTACCACCCATGGACAGGGCGGGGATAGCAGCGATTTTACCGATAATCAGAGGCAGGATAGCCACGATACCCAGATAGATGGCGCCAAAGAGCGTGACCTTATTGAGAACCTTCTTGATGAAGTCGGTGGTGGGCTTACCGGGACGGAAGCCGGGGATGAAGCCACCGTTCTTCTTCAGGTTGTTGGAGATCTCAACGGGGTTGAACTGAATGGTGGAGTAGAAGTAGCTGAACGCGATGATCATCAGGAAGTAGATCACCATGTACAGGATGGATTTGGTATCAACTGCGTTCAGCACAGCCTCCCAAACGGAACCTTCCTTGGGAGTGGCAAACGCACCGATGGTAGCGGGCAGCATAGCGATGGTCTGCGCAAAGATGATGGGCAGAACGCCAGACATATTCACCTTCATGGGGAGGGTGGAGGACTGGCCGCCGTACATCTTACGACCCACCTGACGCTTAGCATACTGCACGGGGATGCGGCGCTCGGCACCGTTGACCCAGACGATCAGAACGATCAGAGCCAGGACACCCACAAGCACCAGCAGGATGGCCCACCACTTGGTGGGGTCAGTACGCAGCGTTGCATAGCCGGTGCTGACTGCGCTGGGGATGCGGGAGATGATGCCTGCGAACAGGATCATGGAGATGCCGTTGCCGACACCGAACTCGGTGATCTGCTCGCCCAGCCACATCACGAAAGCAGAGCCTGCCACGAAGGACACGATGATGACCAGTGCGGGCCAGATGCCCTGCTGGGTCAGGATCGCACCCTGCTTCATAATGGAGTAATAGCCCCAGCCCTGCAGCACTGCGATGATGATCGTAGCGTAGCGAGTGATGGACTGGATCTTCTTCTTACCCTCTTCGCCGCCCTCGCGAGCCATACGCTGCAGAGCAGGGATGGCCACGGTCAACAGCTGGATAATAATGGAGCTGTTGATGTAGGGCTGCACG
>CAYTOO010000142.1:0-2850 GCA_964439545.1 uncultured Oscillospiraceae bacterium
TCGATCTGGATGCCCATGTTAACAAGATCCGTGAGGTCTATCGTAAGCGTCGCGACGTGATGATGGAGACCCTGCACAGAGAGTTGCCCGAGGGCTGCGTCTGCACCGATCCTGTCGGCGGTCTGTTTACCTGGGTCGTCCTGCCTGAGTCCTTCAACAACGAGGAGAAGATGAAGGATCTGCAGATGAAGTGTCTGGAGAAGAATGTGGCATTCGTTGCCGGCGGTTCCTTCTTCCCCAACGGCGGTCATGAGAACACCCTGCGTCTGAACTATTCCTGCATGCCCGAAGAGAAGATCGTCAAGGGCATCACCATCCTGTGTGAGACCATTAAGGAGAATATGTAAGTGATATGAAGCGTGTCAAGGTACTCATCGGAAATTACGGAAGCGGTAAGAGCGAATTGGCTCTGAACTTCGCCATTCAGGCAGCTGCCTGCGGCAATCGTACAGAACTGATCGATCTGGATATGGTGAACACCTACTTCCGCCTCACTGAGCGCGGTAAAATGGTGGAGCAGAAAGAGATTCGTCTTGTCTCTCCCAACTTTGCCTGTTCCGGCATCGAAACTCTTTCCCTGCCTGCTGAGGTAGCTTCTGCGTTCGTGATGGATTGGGACACGGTTATCTTCGATGTCGGTGGTGATGATGTTGGCTCTACGGCGTTGGGTCGTTACCACACCGACTTCATGGAGTTGGAGGAGGGCGCACTGGAGGTTCTCAATGTTGTGAACATCCGTCGTCCCCTCTCCAGCACTGTGGAGAAGATCCAGCGTCTGCAGGAAGGTATGCAGGCTCACTCCCGTCTGAAGATCACTGGCATGATCAACAACTCCAACCTGGCTACCATGACCGGTCCTGATGATCTGTGGGATGGTTATGAGGTACTCAGAGAGGTGTCTAAGGTCACCGGTATCCCCGTGGCGTATACCACCGGCAAGCAGGAGTTCCTTGACGCATTCATGGCACGTAATCCCGATATGGAATATGTAGGTAAACTTGTCCCCATCGATATGTACATGCATCGTGACTGGGACTCCTACATTGCTCACGGTTTGAACACCGTGGATCCCCGCAAGGAGATTTATTAAGGTTAGTTTACCCCACCGGGGAGCTAATATAGAAACAGCAAAAAAGGAAAACAAAAAAGAGGAAAGAGGTGTCAAATTTGGTTAGAGTAACTATCAATGAAGAACGGTGCAAAGGCTGCGCCCTCTGCGTAAGAGCTTGCCCCAAGAAGATCATTGAGCTGTCTAAGACCAAGATCAACGCTAAGGGCTATCGTCCCGCTGAGGTCACGAACATGGAAGCATGCATTGGCTGCACAGCTTGCGCTCGTACTTGCCCCGATGTGGTCATCCACATTGAAAAAGACTAAGGAGGAAACAACATGGCTTTGACTCTTATGAAGGGTAGCGAAGCTATCGCGGAAGCCGCTATTCGCGCCGGCGCACGCTTTTTCTTCGGTTACCCCATCACTCCCCAGACGGAGATTCCTGAATACATGGCTGCTCGTATGCCCGAGATCGGCGGTTGCTTCCTGCAGGCCGAGAGCGAAGTTGCAGCTATTAACATGGTGTACGGCGCTGCCGGTACCGGCGCCCGTGTCGTCACTTCTTCTTCCAGCCCCGGTGTGTCCCTGAAGCAGGAAGGTATTTCCTACTGCGCAGGTGCCCAGGTTCCCTGCCTGATCATCAACGTCATGCGTGGTGGCCCCGGCCTCGGCAACATCCAGGCTTCCCAGGGTGACTATTTCCAGGCTGTTAAGGGCGGCGGTAACGGTGACTATCACCTGCTGACCTACGCTCCCGCTTCCGTTCAGGAGGCTATTGACATTATGATGTTCGCTTTCGATAAGGCTGAGCAGTATCGTATTCCCGTGCTGTTCCTGGCTGACGGTATCATCGCTCAGATGATGGAGCCCGTTGAGCTGCCTGAGATGGTCGATTATAAGGTCGATCCCGAGAAGAAGCCCTGGGCTTGCACCGGTTACAAGGCTGGCGACGATCCCAAGAGCCGCGGCGTTATCAACTCCATCTATATCGACACCGAGAGCCTCACCGTACATAACAACGAGCTGCAGGCTTGCTACAAGCAGGTTGTCGAGAACGAGCAGATGTGGGAAGAGTTCAACTGCGAGGGTGCTGAGTATATCATCACCGCTTTCGGTACTGTTGCCCGTATCGCCAAGAGCGCCATCACCCAGCTGAAGGAAAAGGGCATCAATGTCGGTCTGGTTCGTCCCATCACCGTGTGGCCCTTCCCCTATGATGCTGTGAAGAAGGTCGCTGATCAGCCCTCCGTCAAGGCCATCCTCGATGTTGAGCTGAACGAGGGCCAGATGCTTCAGGACGTGAAGCTGGCCGTTGCCGGTTCTAAGGAAGTTGACTTCTTCGGTCATTGCGGCAGCTTGATGCCCAGTACCGATGAGATCGTCAACAAGATTCTCAGCATGAAGGAGGGTAAGTAAGATGGCAGTTCTGTTCGAAAAGACTAAGCTTTTGACCGACAAGCAGTTCCATTACTGCCCCGGTTGTCATCATGGTATCATCCATCGTCTGGTGGCAGAGGTCCTGGACGAGATGAACCTGCAGGGCAAGGTCATCGGCGTTGCCCCCGTCGGCTGCTCCGTGTTTGCCTACGATTATTTTAACTGCGATATGTACGAGGCCGCTCACGGTCGTGCACCCGCTGTCGCTACCGGCATTAAGCGTGCTGTTGGCAACGACACCATGGTGTTCACCTATCAGGGCGACGGCGACCTGGCTTCTATCGGTACCGCCGAGATCGTTCACGCTGCTCACCGCGGCGAAAAGATCGTCACCATCTTCGTCAACAATGCCATTTACGG
>CAYTOO010000143.1:0-2760 GCA_964439545.1 uncultured Oscillospiraceae bacterium
TCGTTTCTTTGATTTTCCGCCTAGGGCTAGACTATTAACTTAATGACATTGCCCGTCGGGGAGCTTATTTTTTATGCTTTTTACTTCTTGTTGTTGCGGAGCATGATGAGCACCAGCACGATAATGGCCACTACAGCCACCACGATAAGGCCGATCATCAAACCCATGTTCATGCGGTCACCCGTCTTGGGAGCAGGTGCGATCAGCAGGATCTCCTCTGCCCATGCACTCACCGTCAGCAGCGCCACCATCAGCGCGCTCAGCAGCGTTTTACATACAGTTTTCATCGCAGTTCCTCCTTACAGATAATTCAGGGGGTCGACATATGTTCCGTAATACTTAACAGCAAAGTGGCAGTGGTTACCGGTAGAGATACCGGTGGAGCCCATGCGGGCGATCTGCTGTCCCTTGTAGACATGGTCGCCGACCTTCACCAGCAGGGAACTGTTGTGTCCGTAAATGGTCTGGAAGCCGTTGCCATGGTCGATGGTCACGGCATAGCCAAGGCCGCCCTGCCAACCGGAGGCAATTACCGTACCGCCATCGCTGGCGTAAATAGGCGTACCGTAGCCATTGGCGATATCGATGGCACCATGGTTGGTGCTGGCACCCTTAGTAGGTGCATTGCGATAGCCGAAATAGGAGGTCAGCGTACCGTAGCAGGGCCAACGGAAGCTGCCGGTGGGGAACCAGCTGGGACGGGGGATAGTGCCGCGTGCCTGCAGTTCGGTGACAGGATCCACAAGCATGACGGAGGCCACCGTCTCACGCTTGGTTTCCTCACCGTTGATATACGTCACATTGGCGGTCACATCGGCCTTACCGTATTCACCGGGGGAGAGGACTTTATAATCGCCCTGATACATGGAGTTGTCATCCTCATACTCCACATCGAAGGGCACATCGGTCACATAGCGCTGGCGCTCCACGTTCACCACCGTCAGATAGGGAACAGCGTTGGAGATGGTCAGCACGTCGCCTACCCGCAGCAGGTCAATATCGTAACCAGGGTTCATGTCCATCAGCTGATCCAGCGTCATCTCGTAGAGCTCGGCGATGTAATAGTAGCTGTCGCCCGATTCCACCGTATAGGTGACTTCACCGGACTTGGTCTCGTTTATGATCTCAGCAATATTGCCCAGGTTCATCACCAAAGAGGCATCCACATACCCCTCGCGGATCTCCACATTTTCTTTGAAGTAGCACTCCACCGTATCGGCGGTCACATAGCTGCGGGTCAGCTGATCCAGCAACTCTTCCAAGGCGCCGGCATAGGTGGTGGCAGCAATAGCTTCGCCGTCAATAACAAGGGTGTAGCCGTACTCGACCATGCCCAGTTCCTCAGAGAGATTCTCGGCAAGGACTTCCTTGCTGTCCACCTCACTGCGGGGAACGACACCGACCACAGTATCGATCTTCGCCTCATCCACGTTATAGTTATTATCTCCCAGCGTTTCGCGGGTGATGCTCTCCACATCCTCTACCACGGCGCTGACAGCGTTGAAGCCGGACACCGTACCTAGAGAAGTACCGTCATAAGTAGCTGTAGTGCCCACTGTATAGAAGGATAGCACTGCGCAGATTCCAACAACCACCAGCGCAGCGCTGAGGAAGGCCACAGGATGCAGGCGGTGATGCTCACCGCTGCCGGCATTCTTGGGGTTGGTAATACGCTTCATGCGGCGATGGCGGAAAATACCGGTGATGGCCGCACCAAGACGGGGAAGGCTTCCGGCAAAGAACAGGCACAGCTGTGCCAGCTTATATTCCGACTCAGGGAAGTGGCGGCGGCGTGTCTCCCTGCGCTGATGGCGCAGGTCGCGGCGCAGAGAGCGCAAAAACTCATTGCACTTCTTAGCCGTCTTTCCCAACCACAGAGGGATGTTCAGCAGATCCTGAGGCTTATGCTCCTCTATGTAAAATTTCCACGCGCGCAGATTGTCCATCCACATCTTCCACGCCTTTGCCACGGTTATCTTTTGGCGTCGGGATTTTGCGGTTTTCTTGTCTGTTGCTTGTGTCATGAGTAAATTCACCTAAAAGTTCTAAATTTGTCACGAAACTTATAATACACAGAATTATATGTCTGGTCAAGTGTAAAATTTTGAATTTTGTGACTTCCAAATTTTACCTTTCGCAGCAGCTGCACATGGCAGCACACTGCGCTGTAGGTAAACTTATGCCTCGCCACCGCTGTTTGCGGAGGAGGACTTGTTTTTATTGTGACGGCGTCCACCGCGGTGGCGGGGACGGCGATGGGAGCTGCCTCCCTCGCTCTTCTCGGCCTTGGGTGCGGGTGCTGCTGTCTCCTTGGCCTTAGCCTCTGCTGCCACAGCGCCGCTCTCCGTCTTGGGACGGCTGCCGCCTCTTCTGCGGCGGCGGGAGGAAGAGGATTTTTCGCCCTGCTCGGGCTTCTCAGCCTTGGGCTGCTCCGCAGCGGGCACAACAGCAGCTTCTGCCTTGCCCTTGCCGCGGCGACCGCCACGGCTGCGGCGGCGACGGCTGCTGCGCTCCTCGCGCACAACAGCTTCCTCCACAGCGGGTTCTGCCTCCTCAAAGAGGGCGGGGATAATGGGCTCTGCAGTCTCCACAGGCTCTACATAGCGCTCGGGGCGCTTGGAGGGGATCTCGATACCATCGCGGCTACCCTTGCCGTTACGCAAGACCTGCACCTCGCAGTTGCGATAGGTGCGGGGCTGCTCGATCTTATCGTCAAGACGGACATTCACCGTCTCCTTCAGCAGATTCACATCGCTGACG
>CAYTOO010000144.1:0-2643 GCA_964439545.1 uncultured Oscillospiraceae bacterium
CCATAATCGCCGCTACATCCGCGCCCCAGATGTCCAAGCCCTCGGCGGTGAAACACTCCACCTTCGCCACGCCGAAAAAGCCTTTCGCCACCGCTTCGATGTACTCAAAGCCAAAGTTGCGGATGATGGGCCCGCCCGCCGTGGTGACGTAGACAAGGCGCTTACAGCGGCATAGGCTCTGAGGAATCCCGTGGTCATCGTAGCGGAAGGTGATGCCGCCTACGGTGATGGCCTCAAAATACGCCCGCACCGCCGCGGGGAACAGCAAATCCCAGTAGGGCGCGGCCACCACGATGGTGTCCGCCGCGGCGAACTGACGGGCAAAGGCGAACATGGGGTGGTCATACTCCTCCGCCGCAAGGAGTTTGTCCCGCAGTGCCAGCGTTTCGGGATTTAGCCCCGCCACGCCGCTGTCAGCAAGGGACAAATGTACCACCTCGCCCTCAATTTTTTCCAGCACCACCTGCGCCAGTTCCCGCGTACGGGATTGCTCGCGCATACAACCGTCAACGAATAACGTCATGATCGCCACCTCCGTTGTGTGTTAGGGATAGTATAGCACAAGGAGAGAGGAGTAACAAGTGACAGTTAATTCCCGATAGAACTCGTAGGGGCGGATATTATCCGCCCGTAATGAAAGTCACTGCCAACCCCCTCCGTCTGCCCTTCGGGCAGCCACCTCCCTTTCACAAGGGAGGCTTTGGATACAGCACCTCAAGCACCCGCACCCTCCCGCCAAAATTCCCAAAAAATTCCGAGAAATTTCTATCTCCCCGTCAAGAAAATTTTCTTGCCACAAGCGACAATATGTCTTATAATACACCTATCTCATACAACACCCGTCTTATTTTATCATGTGGAAAGGGGAAACGCTTATGACGAAACAGACGAAAGTCACCGATTTGACCCGCGAGAAGATTTGCGACAGCTTTTGGGACTTGTATAAGACCAAGCCCATCCGTCAAATCACCGTAGGCGAGGTTGCCGAGGACGCAGGTGTCCACCGCAGCACCTTCTATCGCTATTTCCACGATGTGTATGAGATTTACGAGATCATCATCGAGGAGGAGGCCGAGCGCTACCAGCAGTATCAGATGTCCCTGCTGGAGAATAACCCCGACATCAGCGCCGAAGAGCTGGTGCTCCGCGCCATGGAGTACACCGCCTCCCGCGGGGAGTTCTTCTATCTCCTCTTCTGCGGCACGCGGGATTCCTACGGGAAGAAACGCCTCATGGAGAAGATGCGTCCCTTCATCTACCGCATCTTGCAGCGTGACCCCAACGACCCCGCCACGGAGTACTATGCCCACATGCTCCACGAGATCTCCACCATGAACCAGTGTTTCTGGTACGAGCATCGCGACGAGCTGAGCCTCATGGATGTAACACGGCTGAGCCTGCCCATCATGACGGCCTTCCACGGCATGGGAGCAAACCCCATCAAAATGTCCTTCCGTAACCTGTCGCCCGGGGAGAACGAGAAGTGAGAACACAAGAAAAAGACACCTGAGGGTGTCTTTTTTTAGTTAACAGTTAATAATTAACAATTAACAGTTATTGAGGTGCGGCGGTTTCCTGTGTCAATCCCTCCGTCATTTGCTTCGCAAATGCCACCTCCCTTTACACAAGGGAGGCTTTGGCTGTAGCACCACAAGAAAAAAAGACCGCCAGCGGCGGTCTTTTTCTATACTCTATTAACAGCTATGTAGTTGTGTAGCAAGAAGCTATCACCCTTGCATGGGGAGAGCGCGAGAGGGGAGGGTATGACCCTCTCGCATTTTAATTAGTCCACGCGGAGCGTGGTGCCTAACTGCGTGAAACGCAGTTAGGTATTTTTCATGATGACAGAACCCACGCATTCGCTGGCGTGTTCGCAGGCGTCCACACAGGACTCGAGGCAGTTATAAATATCACGCCAGAAGATCACCGTCAGTGCATCGGTGGTGTTCTTGGTCAGCTCACGCATGGAGGTGAGATACAGCTTGTCGCACTCCTCCTCCACATCGTTCAGCTCCACAATCAGCTTGCGGATGTTCTTGGAGCGCTTGAAGTTCTCAAACTCGCCCATCAGCTCGCACAGCAGATCGCAGGCCTTGACAATGTTCTTGGCAAACACCACGGCGGCGGGGTCGATGGTGCGGATGTTGTAGCAGTAGAACTTCTGCAAGATCTCTTCGATCTTATCGGTCACATCGTCCAGCTGGTGGCTCAGCATGTCCAAGTCCTCGCGGTCAACGGGGGTGACGAAAGCCTTGGCAAGAGCGGCATCCATCTCATGCTTCTTCACATCGGCGCGATGCTCGATCTCGTGCATCGCCGTCAGCATGTCGGTGATCTTCTCGCCATCGTAGTTTTCAAAACATTCCACCAGATACAGCGCCGCCTCCTTGGACAGGGCGGTAGCACTTACAAAATTTTCAAAATAGAACTTATCGCCTTTGGCCATAGTAATTCTCCTTTTTTTCTCTTAAGTCCTTTTTTCTCTTATGTAAAGATGAACATAAACAGTTTCGTCATTAAAAAGCCTACCAAACCGCAGCCGGGGAAGGTCAGCACCCACGTCAGCACCATTTCCTTCACCACGCCGAAATTGATGGCGGACACACGCTTCACAGCACCCACGCCCATGATGGAGGTGGTCTT
>CAYTOO010000145.1:0-2554 GCA_964439545.1 uncultured Oscillospiraceae bacterium
CGCAGAGGGGATATCCCCGCCCTCGCCGCCCGCGTCGTGGAGGAGGCCAACCAGAAAAACGGCCTCGCCGTGGTGGGCCTCTCCAGGGGGGCGCTGGGATTCCTTGTCACCTATGACTGGCCGGGCAACGTGCGCGAGCTGGAAAACGTCGTCGAGCGGGCCTGCATTCTGTGCGGCGCGGGCGAGCTGGACATCCGCCACTTCGCCGGACTGAAAAAGACGGTTCCGGGAAAAGAACCGGAGACTGCCTTTGACCCCTCCTTCTGGAGGCGGGGGAGCGGGCATAGCCCCGACGCCGGACAGAACGAGGAATTTACCATGCTGGGCACCGAGCCCCTTCTGCGGGACGAGAACCGGGAGAAGAACAAGATTTTGCAGGCCCTGCGCGTCTGTCAGGGCAACCACACCGCCGCCGCAAAGCGGCTGGGCATCGCCCGGTCAACTTTGTATCTGAAGATGAAGAAGTATGGGCTGGAGTGAGATGAGGTAAGAGGAAATAGGGAATAGGCGGCCGCCCAAAGCCTCCCTCTGACGAGGGAGGTGGCACGGCGCAAGCCGTGACGGAGGGAGAGAAAAGAAAGAGACTATCGGTTTCTCTCCCCCAGTCTCGCCTATCGGCGAGCCAGCTCCTCCCTCCTCTCTGTCGCCTACGGCGACATCTCTCCCCGCAGGGGAGAGTCTTGCCCTCGTCAGAGGGGGCCGAGGGCGTACTTCGTACGCCGCGGGCGGATAATATCCGCCCCTACGAAATGGAAGGGAGACTCTTGTGCAGTTTCAATAAATCACAGGAGAGAATTTCGGCGAATCTTAGAAGAGAAAATGCTTGAATTTTTAATAATTGCCCCGTATAATTGGGCAAGAAAAAATCAAGGAGGGACAAGGGATGACCGTCATGTGTGTGAAAACTGCAACGCAGGCTGCTCCCTCTGTCACTATCTCCATTTGTAACCATTGACCGATGTATTTGCATCGGTCTTTAATTTTGTATGTGAAGAAAGAGAGGAAAAAGCAATGAAAAAAGAGCTTGGCCATGAGGCCATCTACGATGCCCGCACCTTAGGCGCGCCTCGTATGCTGGTGCTGGGTCTGCAGCACCTGTTCGCCATGTTCGGCGCTACCGTTCTCGTCCCCATCCTTGTGCAGGGCTACGGACTGCCCCTGTCCATTCAGACGACCCTGCTGATGGCAGGTGTGGGCACGCTGCTGTTCCACGTCTGCACCAAGTTTAAAGTGCCCGCATTTTTGGGTTCTTCCTTCGCCTTCCTTGGCGGCTTCTCCACCGTGGCTACCATGCCCGCCTATGAGGGTATGGACCCCCAGCTGAAGCTGAGCTATGCTCTGGGCGGCATCGTGGTGGCAGGTCTTCTCTACCTCGTGCTGGCGCTGCTGTTCAAGCTGCTGGGCGCAAAGAAGGTCATGCGTTTCTTCCCCCCCATCGTCACGGGCCCCATCATCATCCTCATTGGTCTGAATCTCTCCGGCTCTGCCGTTTCCAACGTTATGACCTGCTGGTGGCTGGCAGTGGTGGCTATCGCCGTGGTAGTCATCGCCAACATCTGGGGTAAGGGCATGATCAAGATCGTCCCCATCCTGCTGGGCGTGGTGGTCAGCTACATTGTGGCGCTGATCGCCGGTCAGGTGGACTTCTCCGCCGTCAACGAGGCCAAGATTGTGGGTCTGCAGCAGTTTACCATCGCCAAGTTCGATATCTCCGCCATCCTCGTCATGGCACCCATCGCCATCGCTGCCATGATGGAGCATATCGGCGATATCTCCGCCATCTCCTCCACCACCGGTCGCAACTTCATCGGTGACCCCGGTCTCCATCGTACCCTTGTGGGTGACGGTCTTGCCACCGCACTGGCAGGCTTTGTGGGCGGCCCTGCCAACACCACTTACGGCGAGAACACCGGCGTGCTGGCTCTTTCCAAGGTCTATGACCCCCGCGTTGTGCGTCTTGCCGCCATCTTCGCCGTGATCCTCAGCTTCTCCCCCAAGTTCGATGCACTGGTGAACTCCATCCCCGCTGCCATTGTTGGCGGTGTCAGCTTCATCCTGTACGGTATGATCTCCGCCGTTGGTGTCCGCAACATCGTGGAGAATAAGGTGGATCTGACCAAGTCCCGCAACCTCATCATCGCCGCCGTCATCTTTGTCTCCGGCCTCGGCTTCACCTCCGTGGGCGGTATCACCTTCACCGTTGGCGGCGCAGCCATCACTCTGTCCGGTCTTGCCATCGCCGCCATCCTCGGCGTGGTGCTCAACGCCATCCTGCCCGGCAATGACTACGAGTTCGGCGTAAGCGTTGAGGGCGACAAGTCTGCAGATCTGGGTAGTTATTAAGAGAAAAAAGAAAGCGCGCAGCGCCTTGGCCCCCTCTGGCGAGGGCAAGACTCTCCTCAGCGAGGAGAGATGTCGCCGCAGGCGACAGAGAGGAGGGAGGAGCTGGCACGGCGTAAGCCGTGACTGGGGGAGAGAATAAAGGGAAGCCATCTATAGTTTTCTCTCCCTCCGTCTTTTTGCTTCGCAAAAATCCACCTCCCTCGTCAGAGGG
>CAYTOO010000146.1:0-2497 GCA_964439545.1 uncultured Oscillospiraceae bacterium
TTGCCCATGTGCATGGGGCCGGTGGGGTTGGCGGAAACGAACTCCACCATGTACTTCTGTCCAGCCAGCATATCGTTCTTGCCGTACTCGCTGCCCGCGCTCTCCACGCAGGCCACAGTATCGCAGAACCACTTGCTGCCCAAACGGAAGTTCAGAAAGCCGGGGCCTGCGATCTCCACGGAGGTGAAGTAGCTGCCCTCGAGAGCCATCTTCTCAAAGAGAATTGTGGCAACCTCCCGGGGATTTCGCTTCATGGCCTTGGCAGCGGCGAGGCAGAAAGTGGTGGTATAGTCACCGTTGGAGGTATCCTTGGGGATCTC
The DNA here is from genome assembly GCA_964439545.1 of uncultured Oscillospiraceae bacterium. Taxonomy (GTDB): domain Bacteria; phylum Bacillota; class Clostridia; order Oscillospirales; family Oscillospiraceae; genus Vescimonas. Next base: position 321 of record CAYTOO010000146.1, read on the forward strand.
CACAGCGGGAGTCACGGTAACGCCCTCGGGCAGCAGGCCCTCGGAAACGGCGGTATTGTAGGCATTCAGCGTCAGGCTCAGCACCTGCTCTTTTGCGTTCTGAATCATGTTCATCGTATATCTCTCTCCTTAGTATTGATCGATATCCACGCCTTCCACGGCGGGTACTGTGTCGTTGAGGAACTGTCCTGCCAGCGTGGCAAAGTCGCCCGTAATATCGCTGGCATAGAGCTTGTAAGCACCCTCACGTTCTCCTGCGAGGGTATCGGTGGCGGTCAAAGTGCGCTTTAATTCCCACGCGGCTTCTGCCCCTGCGTTAATAAGCTCCACGCCCTCACCCATGATCTTGCCCACCACCTCCGTCAAGAGGGGATAGTGGGTACAGCCCATAATGAGGGTATCCACCCCCGCCTCACGCAGGGGGGCTAAGTACTCCTCGGCGATTTGCTCCACCACCGTGTCGCCAACGCGATAGCGGCCATTCTCCACCAAGGGGACAAACAGGGGACAGGCCACGCCCATGACCTCCACGGAGGAGTCAATGGCGGCGATGGTGCGCTCATACTGACCCGAGCGGACAGAGGCGGCAGTGGCAATGAGCCCCACCTTTTTGCTCTTGGTCATCTTTACCGCACGGCGGCAGGCAGGCTCTACCACACCCAAAATGGGCAAATCGCTCTCGGCTTTCAGCTGGGGCAACGCCGTGGTGGACACCGTACCGCAGGCAACCACCACCGCCTTAATGTCGAAGGAACGGAGGAAGCCCACATCCTGTCGGGCGTACTTTAAAAGAATTTCGGGGGAACGCCCGCCGTAGGGGACACGGGACGTGTCTCCAAAGTATATAATATTCTCAAAGGGCAGGATCTTGCGAATCTCAGCCACGGCGGTAAGGCCGCCGAGGCCGGAGTCAAATACACCGATGGGACGATCGTCCATACACGCCACTCCTTTACAAAGTCAACTAATTTATTATACTATGTTCCCCACCGCCATACAAGTCAAATTTTACCGCCATTACCCGTTTTTTTATGTAGAAATCCCGAAAAGGGTGTGGTATAATCACCACAATGCCGCATTTTTCTTCGTCACGGGAGGTGACCTTATGGAGTTAAGAATGACACAGAAGCAGTTTCGCCGTCTGCTGGACTTGGTCTATATCGGCAACTGGGTACTCAATTCCACCCGCGGTAATGACCGCATTAAAGAATATGACGATGTGGAGAGTCTTGTGTTCGCCCACTGTTTGGGGCAGGGCATGGCACCGCTGACAGAGATTTTCGAAGGAGAACTGATCCCCAGCCGCGCCTTCTCCGAGGGCGGCATCCATGAGGCCATCATGGCCTACGAGGACACCACGTTCTTTGAGATCTTGGCACAGGAGTTGGCTCTGCGTGACATGGATGACCCCGATGTGACACCTGAGAACTATGAAGAAGTCATGGCGCGCATGGAGACGTATCTGGGCGAATTTGAACTCCATGGAACTGACAATATTTCTGTCGATATTGAGGAATAAAAAATACGGTCATCGTGCCGCCTGTGGCTTGCAGGCGGCACGATTTTATTGTACAATACTCGTAGTATGATAATTTTATTATAGGAGGAACGCTTATGAGCCGCGCTGATGAGATTTTCCGTCAAAATTGCCTCGATATTCTGAATAACGGTGTGTGGGATACGGATCAAAACGTCCGTCCCCGCTGGGAGGACGGCACTCCCGCCCACACGGTGAAGAAGTTCGGCATCGTTAACCGCTACGATCTCCGTGAGGAGTTCCCTATCCTAACCCTGCGCCGCACCTATCTCAAAACGTGCATTGATGAGCTTCTCTGGATCTGGCAGCAGAAGTCCAACAATATCAACGATCTCCGCGGCCATATTTGGGACAGCTGGGCTGATGAAAGCGGCTCTATCGGCAAGGCCTACGGTTATCAGCTGGCGCAGAAACACATCTACGCCGAGGGCGAGTTCGATCAAGTGGATCGCGTGCTGTTTGATTTAAAGAACAATCCCGCCTCCCGCCGCATTATGACCAACCTCTATAACTTCGATGATCTCCATGAGATGGCGCTGTACCCTTGCGCCTACTCCATGACCTTCAACGTCTCTGGCAACACCCTCAACGCCATTTTGAACCAGCGTTCTCAGGACATGCTGGCCGCCAACAACTGGAA
>CAYTOO010000147.1:0-2388 GCA_964439545.1 uncultured Oscillospiraceae bacterium
CCTCAGGGCGTCATCGGCCTGTTTACCCGTTTCGGTATGGACGTGGTGCTGGCTCACCCCGAGGGCTATGAGGTCATGCCTGAGATCGAGGAGATCGCCAAGAAGAACGCCGAGGCTACGGGCGGCTCTTACTACAAGACCAACTCCATGGCCGAGGCCTTCAAGGATGCCGATATCGTCTATCCCAAGAGCTGGGCTCCCTTCGCTGCAATGGAAGAGCGCACCAAGCTGTACGCCGCAGGCGACAAGGCAGGCATCGATGCTCTGGAGAAGCGCCTGCTGGCTCAGAACGCCGAGCATAAGGATTGGGCCTGCACCGAGGAGATGATGGCGCTCACCAAGGAAGGCAAGGCGCTGTACATGCACTGCCTGCCCGCCGACATCACTGGTCTGAGCTGCGCTGAAGGTGAGGTTGACAATTCCGTGTTCGACCGCTACATCGTACCTCTGTACAAGGAGGCCTCTTATAAGCCCTATGTCATCGCCGCTATGATCTTCCTGTCTCAGGTGAAGGATCCTGTCCGTGCACTGATGGCTATGGACGAGGCTCCCGAGCAGCGTAAGTGCTTCTAAGCAACAACAAGAAGTAGCGGGAGGTCTCCCCTCCCGCTATTCCCCTTTCCATTATTCCCAAATTGAGGTATAGATACTATGAGCAAGATCGTCATTGCCCTGGGCGGCAACGCACTGGGCAACACCCCCTACGAACAGCTGGCACTGGTCACCGAGACCGCCAAACCCATCGTGGATCTCATTGCCGAGGGCAACGAGGTCATTATCGCCCACGGCAACGGCCCTCAGGTGGGCATGATCAACCTTGGCATGGCTACCGCCGCCGAGGCGGGCGCTATTAAGTCCGACATGCCTTTCCCCGAGTGCGGCGCTATGTCTCAGGGCTACATCGGCTTCCATCTGCAGAACGCCATCGGCAACGAGCTGGCTGCACGCGGCATTGAGAAGGATGTGGCTACTGTGGTGACCCAGGTGCTGGTGGATGAGGCTGACCCCGCCTTCCAGAAGCCCACCAAGCCCGTTGGCGCTTTCTACGACAAGGAGACCGCCGAGCGCATCGCCGCAGAGAAGGGCTTTACCATGGTGGAGGATGCAGGCCGCGGTTATCGCCGCGTTGTCCCCTCCCCCAAGCCTGTGGATGTCATCGAGACCAACACCGTGAAGGCACTGGTCAAGAGCGGCACGGTGGTCATCACTGTGGGGGGCGGCGGTATTCCCGTTGTCCGCAAGGAGGGCAAGCTGGTGGGTACGGCTGCCGTTATCGATAAGGATTTTGCCTCTGCAAAGCTGGCTGAGCTCCTCGATGCCGATATTCTCGTCATCCTCACCGCCGTGGAGAAGGTGGCTATCAACTTCGGCAAGCCCAATCAGGAGAATCTCTCCGAGCTGACGCCGGAACTTGCTCGTCAGTACATCGCCGAGGGTCAGTTCGCCCCCGGTTCCATGCTCCCCAAGGTGGAAGCTGCCCTGTCCTTCGCCGAGTCCAAGCCCGGCCGCAAGGCATTGATTACCCTGTTGGAGAAGGCCCAAGACGGTATTTCCGGCAAAACCGGCACGGTGATCCATCAGTAAAACCGAGCATAATGCACAAGGCAATCATTTCAGCTAATGGCTGCGAGAATAAATTTCTTTGAGGCTTAATGAGATTTTTAGTTGAAATCGGCGTGCATATACTGTATAATGACTTCGTTAGAGAAACAAATGTGAATGTCGGGCGTAACCCGTTGTTCAACGTACGGCAAATCCCGCCGTGCGTCATAATGAATGTGTCATATTTTTAAAAGGAGGAAAACAAGAAATGAAAAAGTTCCTTGCACTGATCCTGGCTCTGGTCATGGCTCTGTCCCTGGTGGCTTGCGGTAACGACGCTCCCCCTGCTGATGACGGTGGCGATGATGTCGCTGCTCCCGCTGTCAAGGTCGGTTTCATCTGCCTGCATGATGAAAACTCCACCTATGACCTCAACTTCATCAACGGCGCTAAGGAAGCCATTGCCAACCTGGGTCTGACCGAGGCTGACTACATCCTGAAGACCAACATCCCCGAGGGTCAGGAGTGCTATGAGGCCGCTATGGACCTGGTCGATGCCGGCTGTAACATCATCTTCGCTAACTCCTTCGGCCATGAGCCCTACATGCTGCAGGCCGCTCAGGAAGTTCCCGATGTTGAGTTCTGCCACGCTACCGGCACCATGGCTCACACCGCAGATGTTCCTAACTATCACAACGCTTTCGCTTCCATCTACGAGGGTCGTTTCCTGGCCGGTGTTGCTGCCGGTATGAAGCTGAACGAGATGATCGAGGCCGGTGAGATCACTGCTGATCAGGCCAAGATGGGCTACGTCGGCGCCTTCACCTATGCTGAGGTGGTTTCCGG
>CAYTOO010000148.1:0-2386 GCA_964439545.1 uncultured Oscillospiraceae bacterium
CTATGAGGTGGCAACGCTCCTCAACAACGGTCTCATCTATAACGACATTCTCGAGCGCACAGGTGCTTCCAGCGCCACCATCAGCCGCGTGAACCGCAGCCTTATCTACGGCGCGGGCGGCTATGAGAGCGTGCTGGAGAAGATGGCAGAGGCCGAGAAGGCAGAGCAGGTGAAGGAAGAAGAATGATCGCCTACGAAACGTTAGCCCGCCGCTATGATGCGCTGACCTACGATGTAGCCTACGAAAAGCGAGCAGACTTTATTGAGTGGCTCTTTGGGCGCAGCAAGATCCCTGTAAAGCAGGTGCTGGATCTTGCCTGCGGTACAGGCACCATGACATGGCTGCTGACAGGCCGCGGCTACGAGATGATCGCGGTGGACGCAAGCGAGGAAATGCTCATGGAGGCCATGAGCAAGATGGGCTCTGTGGAGGGCATTACGCCCCTCTTCTTGCAGCAGAAGATGCAGAAACTGGATCTCTACGGCACGGTGGATGCTGCCATCTGCTGCCTCGACAGCCTTAATTACTTGACCGACCCCAAGGATGTGCGCCGCACCTTCGATCGGCTGCGGCTGTTCATCGCGCCTGGAGGTCTTTTGGTATTCGACATCAACACGGTGGAGAAATTGGAGGCGCTGGACGGGCAGGTGTTCCTCGATGAGACGGAGGATACCTACTGTGTGTGGCGCACCGAGTATAATCGCCGTCTGTGTACCTACTATATGGACATCTTTCAGCGCAGCGGCAGCACTTGGCGCCGCAGCGCCGAGGTGCATCGTGAGCGCGCCTACACCACGGAGGAGTTGACTCAGTGGCTTCAAGAGGCGGGCTTTACGGATGTGCGCCTGTGGGGAGACATGGTGCGCCGCAAGCCCCGTGAGGGGGAGCAGCGGATCTATGTGACCGCCATTCGAAAATAAGGAGTAGTTTTACCCATGGATAAGATTGTTAGAGCCATTTCCAGCGATGGCCTTGTGCAGGCTGCCGCCATTTGCAGCCGCGATTTGACGGAGCGTGCCCGCCAGATCCACAATGCCTCCCCTGTGGCCACTGCCGCTTTGGGTCGCGCCCTGTCGGCGGCTTCGCTGATGGGCAACGCCTTGAAGGGACAGGGTGCAAGTGTTACCCTGCAGTTCAAGGGCGGCGGCCCTCTTGGTACGCTGCTGGTGGTGTCCGATGCCGAGGGCAATGTCCGCGGCTATGCCGTCAATCCCCAGACCGATCTGCCTCTGCGCAGCGATGGAAAGCTGGATGTGGGCGGCGCTGTGGGCTGCGAGGGTACGCTGACGGTCATCAAGGATCTCAATATGCGCGAGCCCTATGTGGGCACGGTGGATTTGCTGGGCGGCGAGATCGCCGAGGATGTGGCGGCCTATTTTGTGGAGTCCGAGCAGATCCCCACGGCTTGCGGTCTCGGCGTACTGGTGGATCGCGACCGCAGCGTGAAGGCGGCGGGCGGCTATCTCATTCAGCTGCTGCCCGGTGCAGGTGAAGATACCATCGTGAAGGTAGAGGGCGGCATTATGGCCGCAGGCAGCGTCACCTCCTTCTTGGAGAAGGACGATGACCCCGAGCATCTGCTGCGCCATGTGATGTCCGACTTCGACTTGAAGGTCTTCGATGCCACGGAGGTGGAGTACCGCTGCTATTGCAGCCGTGACCGCGTGGCGCGGGCCTTGGTGGCGCTGGGCCGCGAGGAACTGGAGAACATTATCCGCGAGCAGGGCGGCTGCGAGATGACCTGCCAGTTCTGCGACGAGGTGTATAAGTTCACCGCCGAGGACTTGGAAAAGCTGATGAAAGATATGTGAGACGAGAAAAAACACCCCAACGGGGTGGTTTTTTAGTGAAATATTTGCCTTGCGGCAAATGTGAAATTATGTCCTGCGGACATAGTGAAATTTGATGCGTTGCATCAAGTGAAATAAAATAAATCCACTCATGCCCGCAGGCATTTCACATGGCGCAGCCATATTTCACACGCGTAAGCGTATTTCACAAATCCCGAAAGGGATTTATTTCATTGAAAAAAGAAAAGACACGCTTTCGCGTGTCTTTCTTTTTTCTGGAGCGGGCGACGAGGCTCGAACTCGCTACCTCGACCTTGGCAAGGTCGCGCTCTACCAGATGAGCTACGCCCGCATGTGGCACCGACTTTCGTCAGTGCCGTGGTGCCTCCGGTCGGAGTTGAACCAACGACACGCGGATTTTCAGTCCGCTGCTCTACCAACTGAGCTACAGAGGCAAATGGCGACCAAGAAGGGGCTCGAACCCTCGACCTCCAGCGTGACAGGCTGGCGTTCTAACCAACTGAACTACTTGGCCATATTTGGTGGGAACAACTGGACTCGAACCAGTGACCCCCTGCTTGTAAGGCAGGTGCTC
>CAYTOO010000149.1:0-2374 GCA_964439545.1 uncultured Oscillospiraceae bacterium
CTTATCGTCAAGACGGACATTCACCGTCTCCTTCAGCAGATTCACATCGCTGACGTTGCCGGGGCCGTCGGGAGTCAGCACGAAGGACTCGGGCTTAGGCATACGGCGCAGAGCATCCTCATAGGCATCCTGCTCATACTTGAGGCAGCACATCAAGCGGCCGCAAGTACCGGAGATTTTGGTGGGGTTAAGACTCAGAGACTGGGTCTTGGCCATCTTAATAGACACAGGAACAAACTCATCCAAGTAGGAGGAGCAGCAGAAGGGTCGACCGCACATGCCGAGACCACCCAGCATCTTGGCCTTGTCGCGGACACCGATCTGGCGCAGCTCAATGCGGGTGTGGAACACGCCCGCCAAGTCCTTCACCAGCTCGCGGAAGTCCACGCGGCCATCGGCGGTAAAGAAGAACAAAATCTTGCTGCCGTCGAAGCTGCACTCCACACGCACCAGCTTCATCTCCAGCTTATGCTGGGCGATTTTCTTCTGGCAGATCTCAAAGATCTCCTTCTCACGGCCACGGTGGTAGGCTGCCGTGTGGCGATCATTATCGGTGGCGATGCGGATAATGGGACGCAGGGGCTTGACGACACTGTCGTCCGCTACCTCGTGGTTGCCCTCAGTACACTGACCGAATTCCACACCCTGTGCCGTCTCCACGATCACGTCCTGCCCTGTTTCCACCTGCAGGTCACGGGGATCGAAATAATAGGATTTACTGCCGCTGCGGAAGCGGACAGATGCAACAATGCTCATATATGATACTTCCTTTCTTGAAAAGGGGGATTTCTTATGCCTTTCGGCGCAGCGCAACACGCAAGTCGGGCACCATGGCACCCAGCACCGCACCTACATTCACGTTGTAGCGGCACTCACCGCGATAGCGCTCAAACACGCCATTGAGGGCGTTGAGGACAGGTGTGGAAAAGCTGCGGCTCAGAATAGCAGCCGTTTCCTCTCCACCGGCCTTGCCGTTTTTCATCAGCAGCGCCTCGGCGGTGAGATACCACGCGCCGTCCACCATCTCCAGCAGCTCTTCACGCTTCATGCGGCTGTTCTCCAGGGATACAAGGTGCTGCAGCACCGCTTCATCGCCCTCCGTCAGCACGCGGCACAAGGAGGCTGCGCGAGAGGATACTTCCTGTTCATCGCCCGTCACGTGCATCTCCACACAGCGGGAGCGGATGGTGGGCAGCAGCATGTGGGCCGTAGGCGTGCAGAAGATAAATGCGGCGTAGGCAGGGCCTTCCTCCACGATTTTCAGCAGCACATTCTGATCCTGGGGGGTAAGCTGCTTGCAATCGGGGAAAATGCACACCTTCCGCTCACCCTCGTTGGGGCGGATGTACACATCGTGGCGCACCTGTCGGATATCCTTCACCGACAGATCGCGGCGTTCTGTATCCTGCACCCATACCACATCGGGGTGGATGTCCTCCATTACCTTGCGGCACTGGGCACACCGGAGGCACGGACGATCTCCCTCGCTGCGGCACAGGTGTGCGGCGGCGGCGAAACGGGCCGCTACGGCAGTATCCCCGCTGCCTGCCAAAATAATGGCGTGGCTCAGGGCGCGGCTCTTGGCGGCGGTGCGGATGGCGGTGGCCCATGTGCTGTTGTAATGGGCTTGCTGTTCCATACCGCTCCTCCTCATTTTTGCCTATAGGCACACGACTCCAAGTTAAACAGTAGTAGTATACCACAAAAGAGGCCCTTACCGCAAGAGAAAGTGCGTCGTAATGACGAAAAAGTTTTATTTTTCACAAAAAGGATAAAATATACTTGCTTTTATATGGAAAGACTTGTATAATAAGGCGGTTGGTGGGAAAATAGCAACGTTTTTTCACCAAACCCTAACAAGTTTTTAAAAAATTAGGGAAAAGCCTAAATATTTTTAGCATATGGAGGAAAAAACCAATGAGCAAGAAGTTCTGCTACCTGTTCACCGAAGGCAACGCATCCATGCGTGAGCTGCTGGGTGGTAAGGGTGCTAACCTGGCCGAGATGACCAACATCGGTCTGCCCGTGCCCCAGGGTTTCACCATCACCACCGAGGCCTGCACCCAGTACTATGAGGACGGCCAGAAGATCAACGATGAGATCATGGCTGAGATCATGGAGTATATTGAGAAGATGGAGGCCATTACCGGCAAGAAGTTCGGCGATCTGGAGAACCCCCTGCTGGTTTCCGTCCGTTCCGGCGCCCGCGCTTCCATGCCCGGCATGATGGATACCATCCTGAACCTGGGTCTGAACGAGGACGTGGTGAACGTTCTGGCTGAGAAGTCCGGCAACCCCCGCTGGGCATACGACTGCTATCGCCGCTTTATCCAGATGTACTCCGACGTCGTTATGGAAGTCGGCAAGAAGTACT
>CAYTOO010000150.1:0-2348 GCA_964439545.1 uncultured Oscillospiraceae bacterium
GATGGCGATCTGTGCCTCCTTGTAGGACTTGGCCAGCTCACGCAGGTGCTGGGCCATAGTGCCGATACCCACAAACACAGTGCTCTCGCCGTCAATACGCAGGGCCTCTTCAATGCGCTGTGCCACGCGATCCAGCTCCTGTGCGCCGGCGGTCTTGTCCATCTGATGAATGAGGGCCACATCCTGCTCGCCCACGCTCAGCACGAAATCGTTTTGGCGATCGGGGAAGAGATTCTGAATCTGCTCCATAGGTGCATTCTCCATGCGCTCATCCACGCCGCGGATGACAAACACACCGCGATTGACCTCTGCTGCCACATGGAGCTCCTTGGCACGCATGTAGATGTCAGAGACGAGGATGTTGTCGGAGATGATGTTCTTAATGAAAGAGCCCTTGTCGTGCTTCTCCTCATAGTAGCTCTTGGCGGAGTTCAGCGCCACAGCAGCCATAGAGCAGACGGTGCGGCCGATGGCATCATCACCGTTGGCAAACACAGCATAGTCAAAATGACCACCCCAAGAAGGCAGGGCCTTGAAGCTCTTACCCTCCAGTGCCACGCACTCGCCGTCAGCCGCGATAATGGCCTCCACGTACTTATTCCACTTCTTGCCGATACCGGTCAGTTCACTGCAGGCGATCACAGTACCCTCAGCATCGATGACACCGATGGTACGCTCGGTGGTCTCCTTAAACTGCAGCACTACATTCTGAAAAATTCTACCGGACATGACGCGTTCCTCCCACTCCTACGATATTCTCTGAATATCATTGTGCAATTTGCCTTGTGCAATCTGTTTAATATCGATTCCTATTATATCGTCATAATCACGGTTTTGCAAGTGCTTTTTTATCTTTTTCACAAAAAAGAGCGTTATTTTTTAACGGCTTTGTCATATGAGGCCAAGCCACACACTGTCTGCAATGCCAAAATTTCTTCCGTTTCTAACAAACGCCAATGCCCAAGGTGCAAATTTTCGTCAAGTTGCAGAGGGCCCATGGAAAGGCGCTTGAGATAGGTCACAGGCTTGCCACGAGAAGCCAGCATACGCTTGACTTGATGGAACTTGCCCTCCCGCACCGTCACGAGGCACTCCCCCTCGCCCAACAGGGTCAACTCCGCAGGCATACAGGTAAAGTCGCTCAGCTCCATCCCCGCGGCAAATGCATCGCGGTCAGCTTCATCGGGCGTGCCCTCCACGCGGGCATAGTACACCTTGTCCACATGGTACTTGGGGGACAGCAGACGATGGGTCAGCTCCCCATCGTCCGTCAGCAGCAGCAATCCCTCCGTATCCTTGTCCAGCCGTCCCACAGGAGCGATGCCACGCTTGCGATATTCCTCCGGCAGCAGGTCGAGAACGGTTTCCTGCCGCTTATCCTCCGTGGCGGTAAGGACGCCTGCAGGCTTATGGAGCAGCACGTAGACGAACTTCTCGTACTTCAGCGCCACCCCATCCACGGTGATAAGGGCGGCATTCTCATCCACCTTCATATCGGCAGCGGCAGCCAAGACCCCATCCACACGGACGCGGCCCTGCTTCACCAGCGTTTTCACTTTTCGGCGGGATGCCGCCCCACAGGCGGCAACGAGTTTATCCAATCGTTCCATGCGCCTCTCCCCTTCCACTTTTTTACCTAGTATAGCATACTTCCCCGCCTTTTGGAATAAGTATCAACAAAGGAGTTGAGGAAGATGAAAATCTATCATATCACGCGGCGGCGCTTACGCTTCACAGGAGCATTGCTCCTCTTGCTGGTCTTGGCTGTCCCCATTTTGGCAGGCTGCTTCAGCGGAAAAGATACGGCTGACGATGCCATCTTGCTGTCTACCGCAGCTTCTCAGGTGGAATTTCTTCAAAACCTCGGCTGGCAGGTAGATGCCGCCCCTGTGGAAACGCTGGATATGCGCCTGCCCGACACATGGGATGAGGAGTGGACAGCTTACGGTAAAATGCAGGCAGAACAGGGCTTACCCTTTACAGACTTTGCAGGGGCTACAGTACGCCGCATCACCTACTCCGTCACCAACTATCCCCATATTCCCGATGGGGTGCAGGCCAATCTCTACCTCGCGGGGGAGCAGCTCATCGGCGGTGACATCATCTTCACAGGACAGGGTGGTTTCCAGGCAGATTTGCGTTTCCCGACAGAGTCATAAATCTTTTCCCACCAAAAGCATAAAAAAAGACACGCTTGCGCGTGTCTTTTTTTATCGTATAAGACTTAAATTAGTCCTCGATCTCGATAACGACGCCGGAACCCACGGTACGGCCACCCTCACGGATAGCGAAACGCAGACCCTTCTCGATAGCGATGGGGGTGATCAGCTCGACCTTCATGTCGACGT
>CAYTOO010000151.1:0-2275 GCA_964439545.1 uncultured Oscillospiraceae bacterium
TCGAGGAGAACATCGCCATCACCAAGCAGGTCGTTGAGTACGCTCACGATCACGGTGTTGTGGTCGAGGCTGAGCTGGGCTCTCTGGCCGGTATCGAGGATGAGGTGAACGTGTCCGCTGAGGCCGCTTCCTACACCCGTCCCGAGGAGGTCGAGGAGTTCGTGACCCGTACCGGCTGTGACTCTCTGGCCATCGCTATCGGCACCAGCCACGGCGCTTATAAGTTTACCCCCGAGCAGTGCACTCTCAACGAGCAGGGAATTCTTGTTCCTCCCGCACTGCGTTTCGACGTGCTGGAAGAGGTGACTCGCCGCCTGCCCGGTTTCCCCATCGTGCTGCACGGTTCTTCCTCCGTTCCTCAGAACTATGTTGCCATGGTCAACGCCAACGGCGGCGCTATGCCCAACGCTATCGGTGTCCCCGAGGAGCAGCTGCGTAAGGCCGCAGCTCTGTCCGTCTGCAAGATCAACATCGACTCCGACCTGCGTCTTGCTATGACCGGTACCGTCCGTCAGTACTTCAACGAGCATCCCGATCACTTCGATCCTCGTCAGTACCTCAAGCCCGCTCGCGCCAACATCAAGGAGATGGTCCGCCACAAGCTGATCAACGTCCTAGGCTGCGCAGGCAAGGCCTAATCGTAGTTAAACATTAAAAAGAGCCGCGATTGCGGCTCTTTTTATATTGTGATATTTATTTCAGCAGAGAACCAAGGATATCGCCAATGATCTCACCGGCATCATTGTCCTTTTTCTTAGAGGAGGACTTTTTCTTCTTAGTGTCGCCACCGCCCAGCAGGTCGCCGATCAAGTCGCCAACATCTACATTTTTCAGCAGAGCACCGGCAAGCTCAAGTGCCACATTGTTGTCAGACTTCTTGGAAGCAGACTCCTGACCCAGCAAGCTCATCAGCAGAGGAGCGGAGGCAGAGAGAATCTTGGAAACATCACCGGAGTCAACACCGGACTGCTTAGCGATCTTCTTTACGTCCTTGTCGTCATTGCCCAGCAGATGGCCGATAATCTTACTACCGTCATCCAAATCTACCTTGCTGAGGAAAGAGGACAGATTAGACGTGTCGTCCTTACCGTGAGAAAGCAGTGCCTTGGCAAAGCTTTCAGAGGTGTTTTTATCCTCAGACTGCTTCTTCGCGCCCTTGAGCAGGAGGGGGAGGGCAGCATCCAGAACCTTCTGTACATCCTTATTGCTGGACTTGGTAGCCTTGCTGACACCGGAAACGCTGTCGCTGCTTAAAAGAGTACCGATCAGAGAATTAATATCCATAGTAATTTCTCCACTTTCTAAAATTTTATCGCTTTAATTATATCTGCGCGACAGAGAATTGTCAACGTAGTATGAACATCGCACACTAAAAATAGGTATTGTGTAATTGTGAAAATCCTGTATAATGGAAGGGTAAAATTAATTCGCAATACTGTGAAAATTGGGAGGAATGGAGTATGGCAGAGAAGAAAGAGAAGAAAATCATTTCCGCCGATGACGGTACGGTAACTGCTGCTTCTGAGAAGAAGGTCAAGGCAGCAAAGCCCACGGGTGATGCTAAGAAAAAACGTCTTGTAGCCGTTGTGCTGTGGGTCGTGGCAATCATCTTTGAGGTACTGGCCTTCTTGGTGGTACTGGGCAAGGTAGATCTGAAGATTATGCCCACCCTGTATCAGCTGATCGTTTTCCTTGTGATGGATCTGGCCTGCGTTATTGTTGGTGCACAGTTCTGGAAGAAAGCCAACCGCATTGATCCTGCATCCGAGAAAAATAAGCTGAAGTTCTGGCTGTGGAACAACATGGGCGTTATCGTCTGCGTCATCGCATTCGTGCCCGTGATCATTCTGATGATCGCCAATAAGAACCTCGACAAGAAGACCAAGGCTATCGCTGTTGTGGTTGCCATTATCGCCCTGCTGATTGGCGGCGTTGCCAGCTATGACTTTAACCCCGTGTCTGAAGAGATGCAGGAAGCTGCCATCACCACGCTGGGCGACAGCGATGTGTACTGGGCTCCCTTTGGTAAGGTCTATCACACCGATTCTGAGTGCCAGTCTCTCAACCAGAGCGACACGCTGACCATGGGTACTGTGGAGCAGGCCATCGCCGCCAACCGCAGCCGCCTGTGCAAGTTCTGCGCCGACAGGGATCAGATTTCCGGCGTTGTAACTGAATAAATGCTAATATAAAAAAAGAAGGTGTTCCGAAAGGAACACCTTCTTTTTTCAGTTTGTCAAAGAACTTTTCAAAGGCCCCAGGATCCTGTATAATG
>CAYTOO010000152.1:0-2195 GCA_964439545.1 uncultured Oscillospiraceae bacterium
AATCACATGCGAAACTACAAGTTTTACAGCACAAAAGATGGCAGGATGCCGATGACAATGCCGGACGCGGCAGACTTCGGTGACAGCCAGAAGGATGCGGTTACCATGTACCACACCGCAGATGGAGAACCGGTGATCCTGCGCAGGAGCATTGCGCTGACACCCATGCCGTGGTGCATACACAGAGGCACCAGTACCGTGTTCTTCAACTGTTACAGAGATGCCATCAACCACTGCCGCAGGCGCGGCTACAAGCTGATCGGGGAAGGAGGAAACATATGAGCTGGAAGGACAAGCTGTTTGGCAGCAGAATCCTTGCCGTGGGTAAGCGCAGATACAAGAAGGCCAACGGCACCACGATCACTGTCACCAAGGACATCCGCTACACCGTCAAAGATGGCAGCAGCACCATCCACATGTACGATCTGGATGATGTAAAGAACTACTGCAAACGAAGCCCCCGCCTTGGCGGGTAGGGGGAGTCAAATCTCTACGCCTATTCTTCCCGAGACGGGCGTGGGGTCACACAAGAAAAATCGGGAAATCAAGTGGGGGTATAGCCCAATAAATCAAGTTTTTTCAAGGAGGATCCACTAATGGACAAATTATTCAAGTATTACGCTCTCGATGGCTGCGGCCTGCAGGGAGCAAACAAAAGGCCTATTGACCACGCCTACGACAGCGCGGAGAAAGCATTTAAAATCTCCACATTCTGTCTGGAAACAGCAGTGCCCGGTATGTATAGACTGCTCGCAAAGAATCCCACAAACATTCACAGGTATCACTATTTCAACATCAAGTGCCCCAACTGCGGCGGCACACTGGAAGAAATCATGCCCGCAAAAGACAAGCACGTGCTGCCTATGTACGCATGCACCTGCTGCAACCGCTAATTAAAAGGAGGAACACCAATATGTATCATACCACTGAATATAACCGCGAGTTCTGGAATGCAGCCAGAGCAAAAAGAAGAATTCCGAACACCACTGTTTTGGAGACCGGACGCGACACTCAGAATGGCAGCTACAGACTGCCCTACGAATCCAATAAGAAGTTCGAGGCGTTTCGCCAGAAGGAAAACCTGTTCCGTCGCATCGGTACCGTCGTTAGCGCACCCAAGGGTGACTATACCATCTGGGCATTTGACAATGAGCCGGAGGTCACTTGGCTCACCGACAAGAATCCTACCTTCTTTGAAAACGTGGAAACCTACGATGATTACCAGTTAACCGGCCACACTCTCGGCTGTGCCACCCGCATCTCTGAAGATTTCGCTGCAGACGCAGGCTTCGATGTGGAGGGTCAGATCACCAGAGAGTTTGCCAGAAGCATCGGTCGTGCCGAGGAAGATGTTTGCATCAACGGCGATGGCGTCCATACCCCCAAGGGTTTCTTAAAGGATGCTCTCGTCGGTCAGTATACCCTCGGAATTGACTACGCTGACGTTGTGGAATTATTCTTCGCGCAGGACGCAGAGTACCGCCGCAATAGCGTGTGGATCATGAACAGCGAGACCGCCTACAAGCTCCGCACCATGACCGATGGAGATGGCGGTTATCTCTGGAATCACAGTGACAACACCCTGCTCGGCAAACCGGTGCACATCTCTGACTACATGCCTTCCGAAACCGAAGGAGCAGGTGCAAGACCTATCGCGTTTGGCGATTTCAGCTACTTTTGGATCGTCGATCGCAAACCCTTTGCGATGCGCTCCCTCACCGAAGTGCTGGTACCCCAGCAGCAGGTGGGATACGTCGGCTATGAAACCATCGACGCAAAGCTCATCCGTCCCGAAGCTATCCGCGTAATGCAGATGAAGTAATTACACTACGACAGAGCGGTCACAGCAGAAAAGCTGTGGCTGCTCCGTTAAATCGAAAGAAGGTGCCAAATGAAAGTAGTATTATCCAGATACAACGGCCTACTGATCGACGGCGAATGGTATGTCGTTGAAAACGTGTTCAGCCGAGCAGCGAAAGAAACACTGGAAGATAAGTTGAAACGGCTGATCATGGACAATATTCCTACCAAAAATACCGTCGAAAGTTCTCAAAAACCTAACAATTAAACCCTCGCCTTTTAGCAGCAGTTCTGGTATAATCCCTTCCTGCCACTAGAAGGCTGTCGGAAAGGAGTATCTAATGACATTAACAAGACAGCCCCAACAGGGAAAAATCACAGCATTATACTGCAGA
>CAYTOO010000153.1:0-2189 GCA_964439545.1 uncultured Oscillospiraceae bacterium
ATGCACTCGGAATCCTGCATACCGGCCTTGTGCTGGATGGCACCGGAGATACCCAGAGCAACATAGACCTTGGGATGCACCGTCTTACCGGTCTGGCCGACCTGATGGTCAGCGCCGATCCAACCGGCGTCAACGCAGGCACGGGAGGAGCCAACGACACCGCCCAGCACCTCTGCCAGCTGCTCGGCCAGCTTGATGCCGCCCTCGACGTCCTTGCTAATACCACGGCCGACGGAGACGATGAAGTCTGCACCGATCAGGTCAACCAGCTTCTTGGCGGCCTTCACAGTCTCGGTAACGGTGGTCTGGATGTCGGATGCTGCCAGCTCGAATGCGGGCTTGATGATCTCCACGTCCTTCTTGCACTCACGACGCTTCATAACGCCGGGACGCACGGTGGCCATTGCGGGACGGAAACGGGGGCAAATGATGGATGCCATCAGATGGCCGCCGAATGCGGGACGGGTCATCTTCAGGTCGCGGGACACGTCATGATCCTGACCGGCGATCTTCACGGTGCCCAGCTTCTCAATGCGCTCCTCGGGCAGAGTGGATGCTTCCTTCAGGAAGCCCTTGTAGTTGGGCATGTCGATGTCCAGGTGAGTGCAGTCTGCGCACAGACCGGTGTGCAGACGGGCTGCGCAGCGGGGGGCCAGGTCACGGCCGATGTTGGAGGCACCAAACAGCAGCACCTCGGGCTTCAGCTCCTCAACGGCCTCCACGATCACCTTGGTGTAACCATCGGTGGTGTAGTCCTTCAGCAGGGGGGACTCGTACACGTACACCTTGTCGGCGCCGTACTCGCCCAGCTCTGCGGCGATACCCTCAACGTTGTCGCCCAGCAGAATACCGCACAGCTCCACACCCAGCTCGTTGGCCAGCTTGCGGCCCTCGGAAATCAGTTCGAAAGTAGTGGGCATCATCACGCCCTGGCGCTGCTCGCAGAACACCCATACGTTCTTGAAGGCGCCGATATCAGCACTATTAAAAGCCATTTTCTTATCTCCTTTCCCTTAGATGATGTGCTTGGCTGCCAGAATGCCAGCCAGCTTGTCGGTGGTCTCCTTGCCAGCGCCCTCCAGCATCATGCCGGCGCCCTTCTGGGGAGGAGTAAAGGAGGTCAGAATGTTGGTGGGAGAACCTGCCAGACCGATGGTGGTCTTGTCGATCAGGGGATGATCCTTCAGAGTCTCGTAGGTCATGGTGACCAGGGGCTTGGAGTAAGCCTCGAAAGCACCGCCAACAGACAGATAACGAGGAGCGTTCAGCTCCTTGATGCAGGTGATCATGCAGGGGGTGTTCACCTTGATGGTCATGTAGCCGTCCTCCAGGACGCGCTTGATGGTCAGGGTGTTGCCGTCCTTGGTGATCTCGCCGGCGTAGGAAACCTGGGGCAGGTGCAGCTTCTCAGCGATCTGAGGACCGACCTGAGCGGTATCGCCGTCGATGGCCTGACGACCGGCCAGAATGATGTCATCATCCTCAACACCGTAGGTGTCGATAGCAGCGGCCAGGATCTGGGAGGTAGCATAGGTATCGGAACCACCGAACTCACGTGCGGTAACCAGGACACCCTCGTCAACGCCCATTGCCATCAGCTCACGCAGCATGCCCTCTGCAGGAGGGGGACCCATGGTGACAGCCATGACCTTGCAGCCCAGCTCGTCCTTCAGAGCCAGAGCGGCCTCAACGGCGTTCAGGTCATCGGGGTTGATGATGGTCTGCATGGATGCACGATCCAGAGTACCATCGGGATTCACGGCCACCTTACCGGAGGTATCGGGGACCTGCTTTACAGTAACAAAAATCTTCATTTTCCTATAACCTCCCTATTACTTAACGCCCAGATGGCTGGAAATGACCATGCGCTGGACCTCGGAAGTACCCTCGTAGATCTCAGTGATCTTGGCATCGCGCATCATGCGCTCCACGGGATACTCACGGGTGTAGCCGTAACCACCGAACAGCTGAACGGCGCGACGGGTCACGTCGGAAGCGGCCTCAGCAGCAAACAGCTTGGCCATAGCGGCGTCCATGGAGTAGGGCTCGTGGTTCTGCTTCTTCATTGCGGCAGCGTAGACCAGGTACTGAGCAGCCTGCATACGGGTATGCATGTCGGCCAGCTGGAACTGAGTGTTCTGGAACTGGCTGATGCGCTTACCGAACTGGACGCGCTCCTTGGTGTACTT
>CAYTOO010000154.1:0-2023 GCA_964439545.1 uncultured Oscillospiraceae bacterium
CAACGCACGTACCCGCAAGGGTCCCAAGAAGACCATTGCTAACAAGAAGAAGTAAGGAGGGGAGAATAAACTATGGCTAATGTTAAGGGCAAGAAAGTCATTCGTCGCCGTCGTGAAAAGAAGAACATTGAAAAAGGCCAGGTCCATATCCGTTCTTCCTTCAACAACACCATGGTCACCGTGACCGACACTCAGGGTAACGCTCTGTCTTGGGCTTCCTCTGGTGGTCTCGGCTTCCGTGGCAGCAAGAAGTCCACTCCCTTCGCCGCACAGAGCGCCGCAGAGACCGCCGCCAAGGCCGCTATGGAGCATGGCCTGAAGACCGTCGAGGTCTTCGTCAAGGGCCCCGGCCAGGGTCGTGAGGCCGCTATCCGCGCACTGCAGGCCGTGGGTCTGGAAGTGACCATGATCAAGGACGTCACTCCCATTCCTCACAACGGCTGCCGTCCGCCCAAGCGTCGCCGCGTGTAAGAAAAGGAGGATAAGTAGAATATGGCTAAGAATATGCAGCCTATTGCCAAGCGTTGCAAGGCGCTGGGTATCTCTCCTGCCGTTATGGGTTACTCCAAGAAGGAGACCAAGCGCAACCCCGGCGGCCAGATGAGAAAGAAGAAGAGCGAGTACGCCATCCAGCTCAACGAGAAGCAGAAGGTGAAGTTCGTCTACGGCATCCTGGAGAAGCAGTTCCGTTCCTATTACGAGAAGGCTTCCGCTATGCCCGGTAAGACCGGCGAGAACCTGCTGACTCTGGTGGAGCGCCGTCTGGACAACGTGGTGTACCGTCTGGGCTTCGCCATGACCCGCCGTGAGGCCCGTCAGCTGGTGAGCCACGCACATTTCACCGTGAATGGCCAGAAGGTCAACATCGCCTCTTACCTCGTCCGCGTGGGCGATGTCATCGAGGTGAAGGAGTCCAGCCGCAGCGCCGCTTGCTTCAAGCGCCTGATGGGCGAAGAGGCTCCCATGATCAACGTCCCCCAGTGGCTGTCCCGTGAGAAGAACGCCCTGAAGGGTACTGTTCTGCAGATGCCCGCCCGCGAGGATATCGATATGCCCATCGAGGAGCACCTCATCGTCGAGTTGTACTCCAAGTAATAGGGTATACGGCCCTCACGTAGCACTTATTAAGAAGATACGGCTTTTGGCCGTATAGCCACATGAATTTGAAGGAGGGTACTGCATGATCGAAATTGAGAAGCCCCAGATCGAGTGTGTTGAAACGCCCGGTGATGCTTCCTATGGTAAATATGTGATCGAACCTCTGGAGCGTGGTTACGGAACGACGTTGGGCAATGCGCTGCGCCGCATTATGCTCTCCTCTCTGCCCGGCACGGCAGCCACCAGCATTAAGATTGCCGGTGTGCAGCACGAGTTTTCCACCATTCCCGGTGTGAAAGAGGACGTGACGGAGATTGTTCTGAACACTAAGTCGCTGTTGACCAAGTTGTACTGCGAAGGTCCCAAGACTGTCTTTATCGAGGCAGTGGGTCCCTGTGAGGTGACTGCTGGCGACATCAAGGCCGACGGTGAGGTGGAAGTGCTCAACCCTGAGCTCCACATCGCTACCCTTGATGTGGGCGCCACGCTCAGCATGGAGATCTGCCTGTGCCACGGCCGTGGTTACGTCTCTGCCGATAAGAATAAGGCACTGCGTCCCGGCGTCATCGGCGTGATCCCCATCGATTCCATCTACACCCCCGTCTACAAGGTCAATTACACGGTGGAGAGTACCCGCGTGGGCGCCTCCAGCGACTATGACAAGCTGACGTTGGAAGTGTGGACCGACGGCACCATCTCCGCAAGAGATGCCGTTTCTTTGGGCGCAAAGATCCTGTGCGACCACTTTGCCCTGTTCACCGACCTGAGCGACAGCGTGGGCGACAAGTCCACCGTCGTGGAGAAGGCTACCGATTCCAAGGACAAGATGCTGGAGCTGACCATCGAGGAGCTGGATCTCAGCGTCCGCAGCTTCAACTGCCTCAAGCGCGCCAACATCAACACCGTCGAGGACTTGATCTCCAAG
>CAYTOO010000155.1:0-1991 GCA_964439545.1 uncultured Oscillospiraceae bacterium
ATCGGCGAAGTATACGAGGGCTACTTCAACGATGCCGAGGAAGGCGTTGTCGGATATAATGAACTCCTTGACATTCGCCCGAAATATCAGCGTGAGTTCGTTTACAAAGACAAACAGCGCGATGAAGTCATCCGCACTGTCATGAAGGGCTTGCCCTTAAACGTGATTTACTGGTGCAAAGTCAAAAAAGAAGATGGGTCGGATGGATTCGAGGTTCTTGACGGTCAGCAGCGCACCATCTCCGTGTGCGAATATGTGGATGGTTCTTTCTCCGTTGATGACAAATATTTTTACAATCTGCCCTCTGATAAGCAGAAGGAGATTTTGGACTATCCGCTGTTTGTTTATGTATGCGACGGAACTGATTCCGAAAAGTTGGATTGGTTCAGAATCATCAATATTGCAGGTGAGCAGCTGACGGATCAAGAGCTGCGAAACGCAGTATACGCCGGTTCTTGGGTTTCTGATGCCAAGAGATACTTTTCCAAAACAGGCTGCGCCGCCGATACCCTCGCCGGTGATTACTTGAAGGGCGCTTCCATTCGTCAAGAGTATTTGGAAACGGCGATTCTGTGGGCAGCCAGTGCCGAAGGAAAGACGATCGAGGCGTATATGGCGCAGCATCAGAATGACCCCAGTGCCGTTATCCTTTGGAACTATTTCCGTTCCGTAATTGACTGGGTGCAGGCAATATTCCCCAAAAAGCGCAAGGAGATGAAGGGCTTACCTTGGGGCTTGCTCTACAATACACACGGCAAGCGCACTGACCTCGATCCCAAGATGTTGGAAGGAGAAATCCAGCGTCTTATGGGCGATGAAGATGTTACGAAGAAATCCGGCATCTATGAATATCTCTTGACAGGCGAAGAAAAGAAGTTGTCCATTCGTGCTTTTGACCGCCGCGATGCGTTGGCTGCCTATGAAAAGCAGGGGCACAAGTGTCCGATCTGTGGAGAGATATTTGAGTTTGAGCAGATGCACGCAGATCACATCACACCTTGGTCTAAGGGCGGTAAAACAACGCCGGAAAACTGTCAAATGCTTTGTCGTGACTGCAATTTGAAAAAAGGCGCACAAGAATAACTAAAAGGAGCGTATCGGCTGATACGCTCCTCTTTTATGCTGTTTTATGCCTCTTCTTACACATTAAAGCGGAAATTCGTAATGTCGCCGTCCTGCATGACATACTCCTTGCCCTCAAGACGGAACAGACCCTTTTCCTTGGCGGCAGCCATAGTGCCGCAGGCCTTCAGATCCTCGAAAGCGATGACCTCGGCGCGGATGAAGCCGCGCTCAATGTCGGAGTGGATCTTACCGGCGGCGCGGGGTGCCTTCGTGCCGCGGACGATGGTCCAGGCGTGGACATCATCTTCGCCGGCGGTGAGGAAGGAGATATAGCCCAGCAGGTCATAGCTGGTGGTGATGAGGCGGGCAAGACCCGTCTCGGTGAGACCCAAGTCCTCCATGAACATGGCGGCCTCTTCTTCATCCATCTCGGCAATATCCTCTTCAAACTTGGCAGCCACAGGCAGCACGGCTGCGCCCTGTGCATCAGCCAGTGCCTTCAAGGCCACAAAGTTGGGGTTGTTGGCATAATCCGCCATGTCCGTCTCGCTGAGGTTGGCAGCGTAGATAACGGGCTTCACCGTCAAGAGACCACCGTCAATGAGGATGTCCTTATCCTCCTCGGTGAACTCGAAGGTGCGGGCGGGCTTACCATCGGTGAGATGCTCAATAAGGCCGGTGCACATCTCCACCTCGCGCTTGGCCTTCTTATCGCCGCTCTTGGCGTTCTTCTTAGCGCGCTCGAGGCGGCGCTCCACCAGCTCAAGGTCAGCCAACACCATCTCAAGGTCAAAGGTCTCGGCATCACGGGCAGCATCGGCAGGCTCTAAAAAGATGTTTTCATCATCAAAGCAGCGCACCACCTGCACCAGCGCGTCCGTCTGACGGATGGCCTGGAACACCTCGTTGCCCTTGCCGCCCTTGGC
>CAYTOO010000156.1:0-1957 GCA_964439545.1 uncultured Oscillospiraceae bacterium
GTTTCGTTTCTTTGATTTTCCGCCTAGGGCTAGACTATTAACTTAATGACATTGCTCGTGAGAGGGGGGCTTTTCTATTCCTCGGTACCAGTGTAGATGTCTTCGCAGGTCTGCTGTGCGTTCTTCAGCGTGGTGAGTGCCTTTTGTATGGCGATCAAATCGCCACCGCACTCGGTTAGCAGGTCGATGGCATCCGTGACAGCATTGAACAGAGAAACATACATTTTTTTGTAGTCAGGCATAGAACCACCTCATATTAGATATATTTTAGATATGTTTTATATCCATATAAAACATTATATCACATGATGGACATAAAATAAACATAAAATATAGTCGTTTTGAGGTGATTTTATGTCTATCAAAAGTGTGTCTATCCGCATTGACGAGGAAATGCTGAATAAGCTCCATGTAGTTGCTGATTATGAGGGGCGGAGTCTGAATAGTCAGGTTTTGATTTTGATTCGTGAGAGTATCGACGCTTATGAGGCACGCCATGGGAAGATTGGCAAGGATTGAAAAAGAGCCCCGTTTGGGGCTCTTTTTTGCGCCTTTTACAGGCGAAAAAACCCCTGAAAACACAGCAAAAACAGGGGCGAAAAGTGCAACAATTTGTCGAAAAACAAGTTAACATAACCGCTGTGGAAAAGTCTGTGGAAACTGTGAAAAACCCTTTGGATAAAGGGGTTGCGGCGGTTGCGAGGATATTATTTCTTTCTACTCAAAGGGGTATTTTTTGCCCAAAAGTGAGGGGAAACCTACCAAAAGCGACAGTAAAGCCCTTGCGCTTTGTGACAAAATAAGGTACAATATATTGGGTTTTTATCCCCCATGAATACACAACCTTTGGAGGTTTCCTTATATGAGCAAAAAGCCCGTCTACAATGACGAGAGTATTACCAGCTTAAAGGGCGCAGACCGCGTTCGCAAACGTCCGGGCGTTATTTTCGGCTCTGACGGCTTGGAGGGCTGCCAGCACGCCGTGTTTGAAATCCTCTCCAACGCCATCGATGAAGCCCGCGCAGGCTACGGTAAGGTCATCACCGTCACCCGCTTTCTCGACAAGTCGGTGCAGGTAGAGGACCAGGGCCGCGGCTGCCCCGTGGACTGGAACGAGAAGGAAGGCCGCTACAACTGGGAGCTGGTCTTCTGCGAGCTGTACGCTGGCGGAAAATATAATAATGAGCAGTCGGAGAACTACGAGTTCTCCCTCGGTCTCAACGGCCTTGGCTCCTGCGCTACCCAGTACGCCTCCAGCTACATGGACGTGACGGTGCTGCGCGAGGGGAAAGAGTATACTCTCCACTTTGAAAAGGGTGAGAATGTAGGCGGCCTCAAGGTGGAGGAACTGACCACCAACAAGAAGCGCACAGGCTCTACTATCCGCTGGCTGCCCGATTTGGAGGTCTTTACCGACATCGATATTCCCGTGGAGTACTACCGCGACGTGATGAAGCGTCAGGCGGTGGTGAACGCTGGTGTTACCTTCCGCCTCAAGCGCGAGGTCAGCGCAGGGAAATTCGAAACGGAGGATTTCGTCTATCAAGCGGGTATCTCCGATTACATCACCGAACTGGTGGGCGAGGATGCCCTTACCGCTCCTGTGTGCTGGGATGCTGAGCGCCGCGGCCGTGACCGTGAGGACAAGCCCGAGTATAAGGTGAAGCTGAATGTGGCCCTGTGCTTTTCCAATCGCGTGAAGGTGGTGGAGCATTACCACAACTCCAGTTTCCTCGAGCATGGCGGCAGCCCCGAGAAGGCCACCCGCCTTGCCTTGGTGGGCGCTATTGATAAGTATCTCCGCGAGAATAATAAGTATCAAAAGGGCGAGAGCAAGATCACCTATCCCGATGTACAGGAATGCCTCGTGCTGGTGTCCAACAACTTCTCCACCCAGACCAGCTACGAGAACCAGACCAAGAAATCCATCACCAACAAGTTCGTGCAGGAGGCCATG
>CAYTOO010000157.1:0-1869 GCA_964439545.1 uncultured Oscillospiraceae bacterium
CGTAAGGATAGCCGCATCATCATCGATGATTGCTATAACGCCAATCCCCAAGCCATGGCACAGGCGCTGGAAACCCTCGCCAAGACCGATGTGCCCCGCCGTATGGCAGTACTGGGAGACATGGGTGAACTGGGGGCATTGACAGCGCAGGCACACCGCGAGATCGGTGCGCTGACGGCGAAATTGAACATTGATACCGTGGTGGCAGTGGGGGAGAAGTCCCGCGCCATCGTGGAGGGAAACAGTAATGCTTTGTGGTTTGCCACATTAGAGGCGGCACTGCCCACCATCGTGGAGCAGTTCACCGATGGCACTGCCGTGCTGGTGAAGGCCTCCCACGCCATGAATTTCCCCAAAATTGTAAAGGAACTGGAAGAAGTTTAAGAAATAATGGTAGATATTTCTGTCAAGGATGTTGTTAAATCCTTTGATTTGGAAAAGAAAATATTGGATGGCCTCACTTTTCAGGTGGACAGCGGTGAGCGTGTGGGTTTGCTGGGGCGCAACGGCGCAGGCAAGAGTACCCTCTTTCGTCTGCTGACTGGGGAATTAGAGCCCGACAGCGGCGAGGTAGTAATTGCCTCAGGTCGCCGCGTGGGCTTGATTTCCCAAATTCCTGTCTATCCCGTGGGCTACACGGTGGAGGATGTGCTGGAGAGCGCCTTTGCGCGCACGCTCCACCTCAAGGACGAGATGGATGCCCTCACCGAGCGCATGGCGGCAGGGGAGAGCGGTGAGGAACTTTTGCGCCGCTACGGCGAGCTGACGGCTCGTTTTGAGGCGCTGGGTGGCTACGATACCCAAACCGCCAAGAACAAGGTGGCGGCAGGTCTTGCCATCTCCTCTGAGATGCGCGCCCAGCTGTTCGATCAGCTCTCGGGCGGCGAAAAGACCCGCGTGAACTTGGGCCGCCTCATTTTAGAGGATACGGACATTCTCCTGTTGGACGAGCCCACCAACCACCTGGATTTACAGGCTACGGAATGGCTGGAGGAATATCTCCGCAAGTTCCGCGGCACGGTGGTCACCATCAGCCACGACCGCTATTTCCTTGACCGCACCGTCTCCCGCATCATTGAGATCGAGAACGGTCAAGCGGAGGTCTATTCGGGCAACTACAGCTTCTATGCTGTGGAAAAAGAGCGGCGCTATCAAGAGCGCATGAAGCAGTACTTGAAGGAACAGGCCAAGATCAAGCAGTTGGAAGAGACCATTGAGCGTACCCGCCTGTGGGCGTTTATGGGCAATGATGATCTCTACAAGCGCGCCTTCAGCATGGGAAAGCGCATTGAGCGTATGCGTACCACTGCCAAGCCCACCAAGGGCCGCAAGATGGATGCCCGCTTTGCCAGCCGCGAGTTCCACGGCGATGAGATTTTGCAGATCAAGGGCTTGACCAAAGCTTTTGATGAGCGCACGTTGTTCTCCGACATCTATCTCCGCATTGAGGGCGGCGAGCGCATTGCCCTCGTGGGCGAGAACGGCACAGGTAAGACCACGCTTCTCAATATCCTCACAGGTCGTGAAGATGCCGACCGCGGCAATGTGAAGGTTGGCCCGTCTGTTCGCTCGGCGTATTTGGA
Organism: uncultured Oscillospiraceae bacterium; assembly: GCA_964439545.1. Lineage (GTDB taxonomy): Bacteria > Bacillota > Clostridia > Oscillospirales > Oscillospiraceae > Vescimonas. The sequence continues at coordinate 1,584 of CAYTOO010000157.1, forward strand.
GCAGATCATCCACTTTGACGATCCCAACCGTAACTTGGTGGATACCATGCTCTATGCTAAGAAGAATTTGAGTACTCAGAGCGCCCGCAATCGCTTGGCATCCTATCAGTTCCGCGGCGAGGATGTGTTTAAGAGCGTGTCCGTCCTCTCGGGCGGTGAAATGAGCCGACTGCGCCTCTGCATGCTGATGGACGAGGAGATCAACTTCCTCATTCTCGACGAGCCCACCAACCATTTGGACATCGATAGCCGCGAGTGGATCGAGGAGGCGGTGGAGGCCTATGAC
>CAYTOO010000158.1:0-1869 GCA_964439545.1 uncultured Oscillospiraceae bacterium
TCATCAACATCGGCTGGGTGAAGGACAAGAAATACGACGACGTCCTCGCCGAGATCCGCGCCATCAAAGAGGCTTGCAACGGTAAGCTGCTGAAGGTCATCATCGAGACCTGCCTCCTCACTGATGCGGAGAAGATCGAGATGTGCCGCGTGGTGAGCGAGAGCGGCGCAGAGTACATCAAGACCTCCACCGGTTTTGGCGGCGGCGGTGCAACCCGCGAGGACGTGGCCCTGTTCAAGGCACACGTTGCACCCCATGTGAAGATCAAGGCCGCCGGCGGCATTTCCACCGTGCAGGATGCCGAGGATTTCGTGGCGCTGGGCGCTGACCGCCTCGGCACCAGCCGTATCGTCAAGGCCGTGAAAGCTATGGAACAGTAACAAAAGAAAAGGAGACTATCGATTATGCCTACCCCTCATAATACTGCGCCTCATGACGCTTTTGGTAAGACCGTACTGATGCCCGGCGATCCCCTGCGCGCCAAGTTTATCGCCGAGACTTTTTTGGAAAATCCCCAGCTGGTGAACAATGTCCGCGGCGTACAGGGCTACACCGGCACCTATAAGGGTGTGAAGGTGTCCGTCATGGCCAGCGGCATGGGCATCCCCTCCATCAGCATCTATTCTCATGAGCTGTTTACTCTGTACGGTGTGGAGAACATTATCCGCGTTGGCTCTGCCGGCGCTCTCCGCGCCGAGCTGGAGCTGGGCAGCGTGGTGGCCGGTATGGGTGCCAGCACCAACTCCAATTTTATCTCCCAGTACGAGCTGGGCGGCACCTTTGCCCCCATTTGCAGCTATGACCTGCTCTCCGCCGCCGTGGAGTCTGCCCGCGAGATGGGCGTGAAGATGCCCGTGGGCAACCTTTTCTCCTCCGATGTGTTTTATGATGCTGCCAAGCGCAATGACCGCTATGCCAAGATGGGCTGCCTCGCCGTGGAGATGGAGGCCGCAGGTCTCTACTGCACCGCCGCTTACCTCAACAAGCGCGCGCTGGCCATCTGCTCTATCTCCGATAACCTCGTCACCGGCGTGGAGCTGAGCCCCGAGGATCGCCAGACCACTTTCACCAACATGATGAAGATCGCCCTCGAGGTGGCAGTGAAGATGGAAAAGTAAGTGCTATTTCCACAAATTAACAATTTCTTCGCCACAGAAGGTCTTTTGTCTGCACATTGCAGACAGAAGACCTTCTTATTGCAGTTATAGGCGAAATAGGGCTTGCTTTTACCTGTAGGAAGTGGTAAAATGATTGCGTACGCGAAGGACGCGTCCTTCGCATTTTTCTTACAGAAAAATGATTACTTTTATGAAAGGAAAAAGATTATGAAGAAGTTTCTTGCTCTGATTCTCGCTCTGGTTATGGTTCTGGGCCTGGTTGCCTGCGGCGAGAAGGCTCCCGCCGATGACGGCGGCGACGATGTCGCCGCTCCCACCGACAAGGTCGCCATGGTTACCGACTACGGTGATATCACCGACCAGTCCTTCAACCAGACCACCTACGAGGCCTGCAAGGCTTTCGCTGAGGCTAACGGCTATGATTTCACCTATTATAAGCCCGCCGGCGACAGCGATGCTGAGCGTGTTGCCATGATCGAGAAGGCCGTTGACGAGGGTTACACCGTCATCGTCCTGCCCGGCTTTGCTTTCGCTAACGCCATTGCTCAGACCGCTCCCGTCTACACCGACGTGAAGTTCATCGCTCTGGACGTTGCTGAGTTCGACCTGACCTCCGCCGGCCTGACCGCCGAGACCATGGGCAATATCTACTCCGCCGTCTATCAGGAAGAGCTGTCCGGTTACATGGCCGGTTATGCTACCGTGAAGATGGGCTACACCAAGCTGGGCTACCTGGGTGGTATGGCTGTTC
>CAYTOO010000159.1:0-1833 GCA_964439545.1 uncultured Oscillospiraceae bacterium
GTAGATGGTGGCGATCATTTCAATGATCTGAGCTTCCAGTTCCTTGCGATCCATAATAATTTACCTCACTTATTAAAATATTAAAGATGTCTTTTTATGCTTCGGCTGATTCAGCCGGGCAGATTGCGAGAAGATTTCATTCAGGGCGAGGCGCGGTTTTGCAGGAATACGCGGGTATTTCAAAAAACCGCAACGAAGTCATGGATGAAATATTCCGCAAGATGCTTACTCTTCGATGAGATCAAAGACAACAGTCTTATAACCGCCCTCGCGCTGGAAGATAGCGGCCTTGACGGGGACGGGCAGCTTGCCGGCCTCCAGGATCTCCTTGCGCTTCTTCTTGTTGATGCCGCGGACCACGCCGTTGACCAGAGTGCCCTCTTCCAGCTCGATCTCGCCGTAGGCGAAGTTGCGCTTGCCCAGGTTGTCATACTCGGGCTTGGAGGACAGGGCGGCGGGCAGAACGATGGAGTGCATCACGGCATTGCCGCTGATCTCATACCACTCGGTCTCCAGATTGCCGCAGGTGTTGCAGGCGTAAACGGGAGGGAACTCCACAGCGCCGCAGGCGGGGCACTTACGGCCCATGATGTGACCCTCTTCCAGGCTCTGATAAAACTTCTCAGCAACTTTTTCCAGTTTGATAGCCATTTTCGTACCCTCCTCTGATTAGTCGATGGTTTCCAGCAGAACAGCGGCAACGTTCTGAGAGCCGCCGTAACCGCGGAGCATGCCGATCTTAGGCTGCTTCTTGACCTGACGGTCGCCGCACTCGCCGCGCATCTGCATGCAGCACTCGTAGATGTCAGCCATACCGGAGGCAGCGTGGGCGTGGCCGAAGGAGGTACGGCCGCCGTTGGTGTTGATGGGCTTGTCGCCGTCATAAGCGGTGCGGCCCTCGCAGATGTACTTCCAGCCCTCACCCTTGGGCAGATAGCCGGCGATCTCGGCGGAGATCAGGTGAGAGGTGATAATGAAGTCATTGGCATAGAAGATATCCACGTCCTCGGGCTTGATGCCGGTGACCTCGTAGACCTGACGGCAGGCCTCCTCAGTGGCGCGGATCTCGAAGTGGGGGTTGGTGGCCTCCATGCAGGAGCAGCCGATGCCCTTGACCTCGATGGGCTTGTGCTTCAGATTCTTGGCGATCTCGGGGATCATGTCGGTGGCGCAGACGATACAGGCGGCGGCGCCGTCGCACTTGTTCTCGATGCACTGAGCGCGCAGGAAGTCACCCATGCGGGGGTTGTAGGGAGAACGCAGGTAGTCCATGACATTGTCGAAGCCCTTCTCCTTGGCCTCCTCCTCAAAGGGAGTGCGGACCAGAGCCAGGTCACACATGGTGGCATTGCGGCGGTTGTTGTAAGCCATCCAGTTCAGGGTGTCGTCCATCTGCTCGGGGGTAATGCCGTTGGTACGGACATAGTACTCGGCAGCGTCGTCATAGATCAGCTCCATGGGGGCCATCAGGCTGCGGGCATAATGACGGTCATACAGCCATGCGGTGGTCTTCAGGAACTTCTCCATGGTGATCTTCTCACGCTTGTAGGGATGCTTGGGGGTGTCAACGGCGTCATTGGGAGCAGGAGCGCTGTCACCGAACTCCACGCAGCCGGTCAGCACGCAGTTGTACTTGCCGGAGGCAACGGCGTTGACAGCCTGCTCCAGAGCCAGATAGCCGGTACAGCAGGCCTCGGAGTGGTGAATGGAGGCCTTGCCCTTCATACCAAACCAGTTGGCGATCTGGGCGTTGGGAGTCAGGTAGTTCATGCCGGCCTGGGGGTTGGCGGCACCGTGGAAGTAGAAGTCCACGTCCTTGGCGGTGATGCCGGC
>CAYTOO010000160.1:0-1809 GCA_964439545.1 uncultured Oscillospiraceae bacterium
CCTCCCCCTACCAGATGCAGTCCCGCCTGTGGCGCGTGGGTCAGCGTCCCATCAACGCACTGGTGGACATTACCAACTATGTCATGTTCGCCACCGGTCAGCCCTCCCACGCTTACGATGCCGATCAGATCGTGGATCACATCATCGTCCGCCGCGCTGCCGAAGGCGAGAAGCTGGCACTGCTGAACGGTAAGGATCTGGCTCTCACCACCGATGATCTGGTCATCGCCGATTTGAAGGAGCCTGTTGGTCTCGCCGGTATCATGGGCGGCGCTAAGGACTCCATCCTGCCCAGCACCAACCGCGTGCTGCTGGAGAATGCCAACTTCAACGCTCACAACATCCGCAAGACGGTGCTGCGCTACGACAACCGTACCGAGGCTTCCGCCCGCTATGAAAAGGCCATCGATCCCGATCGCTGCGCCCAGTCCGTGGCTATGGCTATGGAGCTGTTCGCCGAGATCTATCCCGAGATGAAGGTCACCGGTTACTGCGATGTGTATCCCGAGAAGCACCAGTGCGCTGAGATCGATGTGTCCCTCAGCTGGCTTTCCGAGCGTCTCGGTCAGGTGATCCCCAACGAGGTCATCGCGCAGAAGCTGGGCATCATGGGCTTCACCGTTACCTTCGATGGCGACAATATGCACGTGGTCGCCCCCACCTGGCGCTCCACCGGCGATGTGTCCATCAAGGACGACATCATGGAGGAAGTTGCCCGTATGCACGGCTACGAGAACTTCGAGCAGACTCCCATCGCCACCACCTTCACCGGCGCTATCAATCAGCTGGATAAGAGCCTGGTACGCAACATCAAGGAGTACCTGGCCTTCCGCTGCGGCATGAACGAGATCTTCACCTATCCCTGGATGGGCGATAAGTACGTGGAGGCCGTCCTCGGCAACACCGATGGCATCCTGTCCCTGTCCACGCCTCCTTCTCCCACAGAGAAGTATATCCGCTCCTCCCTGTTGCCCAACCTCTGCGAATCCGTGGTGAAGAATGAGCGCTACTTCGACTCCTTCGCCATCTTCGAGGAGGCACAGGTGTTCTTCGATAAGGATTACTCCTCCCCCAACGATCCCTGCGAGCTGCTGCCCCTGCAGCGCCGCTATGTGTCCGGCGCACTGACCGACAGCTACGATAATGTGGTGTCCCTGTTCCGCCGCGCCAAGGGTATCGTGGAGAATATGGCACGCTATGTCCACATGGAAGCCCTGACCTTCTCCAAGAAGGAGAAGCCCTACTGGGCAGACGATACGGTGTGGCTGAACGTGTGGTGCGGCAATGTGAAGGTCGGCGAGCTGGCTCTGCTGAGCAAGAAGGCCTCTATGGACTGCGGCATTAAGAACCTCGCCACCATGCTCTTCGAGCTGGATACCGATGCTATGGTGCCCCTCCGCTCCCGCGACAACACCTTCACCCACCTGCCCGAGTTCCCCATGACCGACTACGATGTGTCCCTCCTGTTCGACACCAATGTGGCTTGGGAGGACATCGCCAAGACCGTGATGGGCAAGGGCGGCGATCCCTTGATGCACGGTGTGGAGTTCGTGGACGAGTACCGCGGCAAGCAGGTGCCCGCAGGCAAGAAGTCTGTCACCCTGCGTCTGAAGGTCGGCTCTCTCACCAAGACCCTCACCTCTCAGGAGATCGAGCAGGTGGCAGCCACCGTCATCAAGCGTCTTTGCAAGAAGCTGGGTGCCGCCGAGCGCGCCAACTAAATCGAAAATTACGCAAAAAGAAACGCCCCGCGAGGCAATGTCATTAAGTTAAGAAAATCTGGACTTCACAAAGAGTGGAGTCCAGATT
>CAYTOO010000161.1:0-1788 GCA_964439545.1 uncultured Oscillospiraceae bacterium
TGCCCTTGTTGTTGATATTTTCCCCCGTTGTGGAAAACTTTGCGTGAAATTTCGAAAGATTTCTGCTTGCGGAAAATGGGCTGAATAAAAAATGGCGGATGCGCACAGCGCATCCGCCCGTCCATGGTTGTTCCCCTTATGTTCTATTGTTGCCCTCTCTCGAATCGGCGCGGGCATAACGGCGGGGTGTGGGCACCCCGCCCTACGAAATCACAGGCGACCTTCCCTTACTATGTAGGGCGGCCTGCCCACAGGCCGCCGCCAACATATGAAAATGCCTTATTAGACGGCGGGCGGACAGAATCGTCCGCCCCTACAATATTTTAATCGTCCCCGTAGGGGACACCGCCATTATCCATTATTAATTATTCATCATTCAATATTCATTAAAAAAGAGAGCCTCTCGGCTCTCTTTTTTTAATAATTACATCTTCTCAGGTGCAGTGCAGCCGATGAGGGTCATGCCGTTTTTCAGCACGGCGCGGGCGGTGTCCGCCAGCTTCAAGCGGGCGTACAGCACGCTCTCCTCCTCGCCCTTAATGCGGCAGGCATTGTAGAAGCGATGGAAGGCAGCAGAGAGCTCCACCAGATAGCGGTTGATGTGGCTGGGGTCATAGTTCTGTGCTGCCAAGCGCACAGCCTCGCCGTAGCGGGCCAGTTCCTTGATAAGGGCGATCTCCGTCTCGGAGGAGAGGAGGGTCAAATCCACATCGGCGGCAGCCTTCACCTCGTAGCCTTCTGCTGCCAAATTCTTCAGCAGCGTGCAGATACGGGCGTGGGCGTACTGGACATAGTACACGGGGTTCTCGCTGTCCTCGCGGACGGCGAGGCCCAGGTCGAACTCCATCTGGGTCTCGGGCTTGGCGTTGAAGAAGTAGCGGCAGGCATCCACAGGCACCATGTCGAGGAGGTCGGTGAGGCTGACAGCCTTACCCGTACGCTTGGACATACGCACCACTTCGCCATTCTCCACCAGCTTCACCAGCTGCATCAGCACGATGTCGAGGCGATGCTCACCATCGAGGCCGAGGGCATCCATAGCACCCTTAATGCGAGCCACGTGACCGTGGTGGTCAGCGCCCCAGATGTTGATGACCTTATCAAAGCCGCGGACGGCGAACTTATTGCGGTGATAGGCAATGTCGGCGGCAAAGTAGGTATAGAAACCGTTGGCGCGGCGCAGCACGTCGTCCTTCAGCTCCAGCTTGGCGATGGCTTCATCGGACTTACCCGCCTTCTTGAGGTTCTCTGCCATAATGCGGCTGGTATTGAGCCACAGTGCGCCGTCCTTCTCGTAGGTATAGCCCTGCGCCGTCAGTGCAGCCACAGTATCAGCCACATAACCGCTGTCGTGGAGGGAGGACTCGAAGAACCACTCGTCATAGTGGATGCCGTAGCGCTCCAAGTCGGACTTCATCTTGGGGATGTTATGCTCAAGGCCGAACTTGGCGAGGGCATCGTGGCGAGCCTGCTCATCGGCACTCACAAACTCCTCACCATGGATGTCATAGAAAGCCTTGGCAAGAGCGCGGATATCATCGCCCTGATAGCCATCCTCGGGGAACTCCACAGCATCCTCGCCGTGGATGATCTGGAGATAGCGTGCCTCAAGACTTTTGGCAAACTTCTCGATCTGATTGCCTGCATCATTGACATAGAACTCGCGCCACACCTCAGCGCCGGACTTGGCAAGCACTGCTGCCAGCGTATCGCCCAGCACGCCGCCGCGGGCATTGCCCATGTGCATGGGGCCGGTGGGGTTGGCGGAAACGAACTCCACCATGTACT
>CAYTOO010000162.1:0-1702 GCA_964439545.1 uncultured Oscillospiraceae bacterium
AAGCAGCTCACCCAATAGGTGAGCTGCTTTTCCCTTATTCACCGTCTCTGCCGTTGTCGCGGAAGAGGAGGGTAATGCACCACAATCCTGCAATGCCCACCAGTGAGTAGATGATGCGGCTGATGGTGCCCATCTGTCCGCCGAAGAGGAAGGCCACGCAGTCAAAGCCGAAGATGCCCACGCTGCCCCAGTTTAGTGCGCCTACGATCACTAAGATCAGCGCCAATTTATCAATGATTTTCACGGAAAAATTCCTCCTAAAACAAACTACTGCCTCTATGTTGCCCGTTGCGAATGTAAATATACTAAAAATATTTTTGTGAAGTGCTAAAAATTTTTGTATTTCCCGTTGCAAAGTGCGTTGTGGCTATGGTATGATGTGAGCAGGAACAAATATCACGGAACGTGAAGAAGATTTCAATTTTAATCACATAGAGTAAGTAAGGAGGAAACCCCATGAACAAGAAGTTTGAGAAGTTGGGCTTTTATCCCGCAGACATTCTGATGCCCAAGGATCAGGATATGCATAAGTGGGCCGTGGTGGCCTGTGACCAGTTTACCTCCGAGCCTGAATATTGGCAGGCGGTGGAGGAGAAGGTGGGCGATGCACCCTCCACGCTGCGTCTCATCCTCCCCGAGGCCAAGCTGAAAGATCCCAATGTGGAGAGCATTATCGGCGACATCAACGATTCCATGAAGAAGTATGTGGACGAGGGCGTATTTGAGACGCTGTGCGACTGCCTTCTCTATGTGGAGCGCCAGCAGTCCGATGGCCGCATTCGCCATGGTCTCATCGGCATGGTGGATCTGGATGCCTACGATTTCACCCCCGGTTCCGGTGCATTGATTCGCGCCACCGAGGGTACGGTGCTGGATCGTATTCCTCCCCGTGCCAAGGTGCGCCGCAACGCACCCATTGAGCTGCCTCACGTGATGCTGCTGATCGACAACCCCGAGCGCACCGTCATTGAACCTCTCACTGCCGCGGCTGAGGGCATGGAGAAGGTCTATGACTTTGAACTGATGCAGAACGGCGGCCATATCCGCGGTTACAAGCTGTCTGCTGCACAGATCGATGCTGTGGCTGATGCTCTCGAGGGTCTCACCGCCGATAGTGCCATGCAGGAGAAGTATGGTGTCAGCGGTGTAGCACCTCTGCTGTTCGCCGTGGGCGATGGCAACCACTCTCTCGCTACCGCCAAGGCCTGCTACGAGGAGCAGAAGGAAGGCAAGACTCCCGAGGAGTATTTGGCACTGCCTGCCCGCTATGCACTGGTGGAAGTGGTCAATAACCACGATGATGCTCTGCAGTTCGAGCCCATCCACCGTGTGGTGTTCGATATTGACCGCGAGAAGTTCATGGAGATGTTCATGGCTGCTTATCCCAACGCCTATGAGGGCAAGGGCGAGGGTCATGTGATCGAGTTCGTCTGGGAGGGTGTGGACACCTTCTATACCGTCCCCGATCCTAAGGTACAGCTGTCTGTTGGCACGCTGCAGGCCGTCATTGACGACTATGTGAAGAACGTGGGCGGCGAGGTGGACTACATCCACGGCGACGATGTTACCCGTGAGCTGGGCTCTAAGAGCGGCAACATGGGCTTCCTGCTGCCCGCCATGGGTAAGGAGCAGCTCTTCAAGACCGTGATGGCTGACGGTGTGCTGCCCCGCAAGACCTTCTCCATGGGTCATGCTCAGGATA
>CAYTOO010000163.1:0-1654 GCA_964439545.1 uncultured Oscillospiraceae bacterium
TGATGACGTCCTTGCACCAGGAGAAGAACTCGTTGTTGACGACCTTCCAGCCGGGGGACATAGCGAACATAGCGTGATCGGTCTCGGTACGGACAGCCCAGTCGGAACCGCCGATAGCGACGAAGGAAATAGCCTTCTGCTTGAACAGGCGGGGATTCAGACCCTCCTTGCCCTGCTCCTTCAGCTTGCCGTCCAGCATCAGCAGCATACCGGTATCATGGCCGGGGCCCATACGGTCGGTAATGGTGTGGAACAGGCCGGTAGCACCGGACTCGAAGATGGGGTCAACGATCAGAACGCCGTCAGCCTCAACCAGCTTGTCATAGAAAGCGGCGAAGTCGTCCTTGCGAGTGCAGATCATGCCCTTGCCCATGACCAGACCACGGGAGCAAGCCACGCAACCGGAGCAGTATTCCATGTTCCAGTCATGCAGATGGATAAACTCGATCTCGGCACCCTTCTCCTTAGCGGCCTCCAGAGCCACGCGGCACATGGTATCGTTGTTACCGTTCTTAGTACCCAGGGAAACACCCAGAATTTTCATAGTATCGTTCCTCCTAAAAGCATTTGTCTGCATGGCATACCAGCATAATCATGCAGTTTTATAATTATAAAATATATGATTTTTGGTTATATGTAAAATACTTTTTTCGACGGATAGTAATCATTTTTGGTTATAGGTCGAAATATTATTGTGCAACTTGTCGAAAATCACTTGATAGTCTTTGGACATCATGCTATACTGCACTTAGGAAGTGATGTTATGAATTTGATGAGAATCAAATATTTTGTGGAGGTTGCCAAGTGGGGCAGCTTTTCCAAGGCCGCCCAGACACTCTACGTTTCCCAGCCCAACCTCTCCCGTCAAATCGCTTTGATGGAGCAAGAAGTGGGCTTTGAGCTGTTTCAGCGCAGCGGCAAGCGTATTCAGCTGACCCGCGCAGGAGAATATCTCTACAACCAGCTTCGCGAAGTGCCCGAGCATATTGAGCGCTCCGTTTCTCACGCCGAGGTCATCAGCCGCCGCGAGGCAGACAGCCTCTCCATTGGCGTGCTGGAGGGACAGGATGTGAACCTCTTCCTCTCCCAGCGCATTAACAAGCTGCGGGAAAAAGACCCCAAGCTCCTCATTGAGATGGAGCGCAACTCCTTCCGCAATCTGCGCCAAGGTCTTGAGCGCGGGGCGTACGATGTGCTGTTCACCATGGAGTTTGAGTTGGAGGGTCGCCCCGAGTGGGAGAGCGTCATGCTGTTTCAGCAGCCCGGCGCTATCGTTATCAGCCGTGCCCATCCCCTCGCCCACCGCGAAAATCTCACTATGGAGGATTTCCGCAACGAGCCTTTCGTGGCCATTTCCCGGGAAGAGTCCCCCGGCGGCTATAATCTGCTGATCAAGCAGTGCGGCGAGAGCGGCTTCGTGCCCAACATCGTCCGCGAAACTGCTTCCATGGAGAGTCTCTTCCTCTGTGTGGAAATGGGCATGGGCGTTGCCATGCTGGATAGAAACACCCGCTTGGAGCGCAACTCCTCCCTGCGCATTATCGACATTCCCGAGAGCCGCGCCGCAGGCTTGGTTGCCGTTTGGCGCAAGGATAATCACAATCCTCTCATTCCCGTGCTGATTAAATCGCTGACGGAATAATGCAACATAGAA
>CAYTOO010000164.1:0-1654 GCA_964439545.1 uncultured Oscillospiraceae bacterium
CTCTCCCCCAGTCTTTTTGCTTCGCAAAAATCCAGCCCCCTCGTCAGAGGGGGCCGAGGGTGGGCGATGCCCGCGCGGGTCGTCGACAAGCGCCGACCCCTACAATCGATCTCAAGAAGCCCTCGGTCTTGTCGTAGGGGCGGACGACCCTGTCCGCCCGTAAAAAAAGAGAGCCTTGCGGCTCTCTTTTTTGCTTTATTCATCTGTTAGTCCACGTTGGCGGCAGCCACGGAGTTGCTGAAAACCACCTCGCGAGGTGCGCTCTCTTCCTCCTCGACGACCACTTCCGTCTGGGGGACCATCTCCTCAGCCAGCTGGCGATAGGCGTTGAGGCCTGCGCCGGCGGGGATGAGCTTACCGATGATAACGTTCTCCTTCAGACCCACAAGGCGGTCCACCTTACCCTTGATAGCGGCCTCGGTGAGGACCTTGGTGGTCTCCTGGAAGGATGCGGCGGACATCCAGGAGTCGGTAGCCAGAGATGCCTTGGTAATACCCATCAGCACCTGAGTGTACACGGCCTCCTGCAGGGGCTCGCCATTCTCATTGACCTCACCGTTAGCGTTGCGCTGACGGATCTCGGCGTTGGCGTCTTCCACCTCGAGGATGTCGGTCATAGCGCCGGACAGCAGGCGGGTGTCGCCGGCCTCTTCCACGCGGACCTTGCGCATCATCTGACGGACGATGACCTCGATATGCTTATCGTTGATGTCAACGCCCTGCTGACGGTAAACCTTCAGGACTTCCTGAATGAGGTAGTTGTGAACGGCACTTGCGCCGCGGATACGCAGCACGTCGTGGGGGTTCAGCGCACCATCCTGCAGCTGGCGACCCTTCTCGATGACCTCGCCGTCACTGACCAGCAGGCCGGTATGAGGCACGGCATAGGTACGGGTATCGCCATCGTCAGCAGTGACGATGATGTTCAGCAGGCTGCCCTTTGTAGCCTCCTCGAAGCGGACCTTACCGCCGATCTCGGCGATGGTGGCCATCTTCTTGGGCTTACGGGCCTCAAACAGTTCCTCCACTCGGGGAAGACCCTGCGTAATATCGCCGCCGGCGACGCCGCCGGTGTGGAACGTACGCATGGTCAGCTGAGTACCGGGCTCACCGATGGACTGTGCGGCAATGATACCGACAGACTCGCCGGGGCCAACGGGCTTGGAGGTAGCAAGGTTCATACCGTAGCACTTGGCGCAGATACCGCTGTGAGCGCGGCAGGTCAGCACGGTGCGGATCTCGGCAGTGTGGATATCGAAGCTCTCCAGCAGAGCAGCATCGTCCTCGGTCATCATCTTGTCCTTGGACACCAGCACCTCATCAGTGCCGGGCTTGCAGATGTCTGCCACGACGAAACGACCGCGGACACGATCTGCAAAGCGCTCGATGACCTGACCGCCCTCGCTGATCTCGCCAACGAGGATACCCTTCTCCACGCCGCAGTCGTCCTCGCGGATGATGACATCCTGGCAGACATCGACCATTCGGCGGGTCAGGTAACCGGAGTCGGCGGTACGCAGAGCGGTATCGGCCAGACCCTTACGGGCACCACGGCTGGAGGTAAAGTACTCCAGAACGCTCAGACCCTCACGGAAGTTAGCCTTGATGGGGATCTCGATGGTCTTACCGGCGGTGTTGGCCATCAGACCACGCA
>CAYTOO010000165.1:0-1561 GCA_964439545.1 uncultured Oscillospiraceae bacterium
CAATAACCGCAAGATCCTCAAAGGCTTCTACGCTATGCTGGGTCTTACCGAGCGCAGCGGCGATATTATGCGCACGGTGGACAAGCTGGACAAGATCGGCGCTGAAAAGGTGGGCGCACTGCTCCGTGACGAATTGGGTCTTGCCTCCGAGGCTGTGGAGGAGGTTTTGCGCTTCATCCACATCGGCGGCAGCAATGAAGAGGTGTTGGCAGCACTGAGCGGCTATGAGGGTCGCAATGAGCTGTTCGATGCAGGGTTTTCCGAGCTGAAGACCGTGGTGAAGTATCTGGCGGCCTTCGGTGTGCCTGCGGAGAACTTTGCTGTGGATCTGACCATCGCCCGCGGCCTTGACTACTACACCGGTACGGTGTACGAGACCACCCTGCTGGATCATCCCGAGATCGGCTCTGTCTGCTCCGGCGGTCGCTACGACAACTTGGCGGAGTACTATACCGATCGTCAGCTGCCCGGCGTGGGCATCTCCATCGGTTTGACCCGCCTGTTCTACGTGTTGGGCGAGCAGGGCATGCTGAACCCCGAACTGCCCACCGCACCCTGCGATGTGCTGGTGCTGCCTATGACGGAGGATCTCTCCCCTGCAATTGCCGCTGCCACCACACTGCGCGAGGCCGATGTCCGCACCCAGCTCTACACCGAGGGCAAGAAGTTCAAGGCGAAAATGAACTATGCCGACAAGATCGGCGTGCCCTATGTGCTGTTCCTTGGTGAGGACGAGGCTGCCGCAGGCGCTGTGTCCGTGAAGGACATGACTTCCGGCGAGCAGCAGACACTGCCCGTTGCCGATGCCATCGCCTTCATTAGGGCAGGCATTGAGGAGCGAAACCGCGGCGCGGTGATTATCGAAAAGTAAACCAAGAGTAATATCTCTATTAAATAATACGAAATGTAATCAAAATAGGAGGCTATCAACTATGCGACAGATGCGTACACATACTTGTAACGAGCTGCGTCTTGAGCACGTGGGTCAGCAGGTGAAGATCGTCGGCTGGATGGAGAACGTCCGCGCCGTGGGCAACAACTTTGCCTTTGTGGTGCTGCGTGACTTCTATGGCACGACTCAGGTGGTTGTGGAGAATGAGGAGATGATGAACATCATTTCCGGAATCAACAAGGAGTCCACCATCTCCGTGGAGGGCGTGGTTCGTGAGCGCGCCAGCAAGAACGCCAAGCAGGCCACCGGTGATGTGGAGGTCGTCCCCGCCAAGATCGAGGTGCTGGGCCGCTGCCGTCACAACGCCCTGCCCTTCGAGATCAACCGCAGCCGCGAGGCTGATGAGACGGCTCGTCTGAAGTACCGTTATCTCGACCTGCGCAACCCCGCAGTGAAGAACAACATCATCCTGCGCTGCCAGGTGGTGGCAGCCCTTCGTCAGGCCATGACCGAGCAGGGCTTTATGGAGATCACCACCCCCATTCTGACCGCTTCTTCCCCCGAGGGTGCACGCGACTATCTGGTGCCTGCCCGTAAGCATCCCGGCAAGTTCTATGCTCTGCCTCAGGCTCCCCAGCAGTTCAAGCAGCTGCTGATGACCTCCGGCTT
>CAYTOO010000166.1:0-1558 GCA_964439545.1 uncultured Oscillospiraceae bacterium
CCCCCTCACCAGCTGCCCTCGGTCACTGTTGTCGCCGCCCAAGGCGGCTGAGTCGAGGGATTTTTGCCACGTACACGCCGCGGCAAAAATGATTGAAAACAAATAACTGACATAGGAGGAATTACCATGTCTGAGAAAATGTATCCCATTCCCTTTTCCTCGTTGATGAACTGGGTGGTGACCGAGTACGCCACCGAGGGTAAGATCTTCGGCATCCACAAGGTCTACCGCGCGGGTGGCAAGAGCCTGCCCATCTTCGGCGAGCGTATTGAGACCCCCTTTGGCCCTGCCGCCGGCCCCAACAGCCAGCTGGCACAGAACATCATCGCCGCCTACGTTGCCGGTGCCCGTTTCTTCGAGGTCAAGACCGTGCAGAAGATGGACGGCGAGGAGCTTGCCGCCTGTGTGCCCCGCCCCTGCATCCTCGCCAATGACGAGGGCTACAATCAGGAGTGGTCTACGGAGCTGACCGTGCCTCAGGCTATGGATGAGTATATCAAGGCTTGGTGCGCGCTGAAGGTCATGTCCAAGGTCTACGGTCTCGGCGATCCCGATGGATTTGTGTTCAATATGTCCGTGGGTTACGATCTTGAGGGCATCAAGGGCGAGAAGGTGAACACCTACCTCGACGGTATGATGGATGCCAACAAGACCGCCATCTTCGCCGAGTGCAAGGCGGTGCTGAAGGAGCTGTTCCCCGCGGAAAGCGATTATATTGATGCCATTTCTCCCCGTGTCTCCCGCTCCGTCACCGTATCCACTCTCCACGGCTGTCCTCCCGATGAGATCGAGCGCATTGCTTCTTATCTCCTGACGGAGAAGGGGCTCCACACCTTCGTCAAGTGCAACCCCACCATCCTCGGCTACGAGACGGCACGCCGCACTCTCGACAGCATGGGCTATGATTACATCGTCTTTGACGATCATCATTTCCGTGAAGATCTCCAGTGGGCCGATGCCGTGCCTATGTTCGAGCGTCTGCAGGCGCTGGCTGACTCCCGCGGCCTTGAGTTCGGCTTGAAGCTTTCTAACACCTTCCCCGTGGATACCACCCGCGGCGAACTGCCCAACAATGAGATGTACATGTCGGGCCGTTCCCTCTATCCTCTCACCATCGAGATGTGCCACCGCATCTCCCGCCAGTTCAAGGGCAAGATGCGCATCTCCTTCGCCGGCGGCGCAGAGTATTTCAACTGCGACAAGCTCTTTGATGCCGGCATTTGGCCCATCACCGTGGCTACCACCATTTTGAAGTCCGGCGGCTACAATCGCCTGTATCAGATGGTGGAGAAGGTGGAGTGCAAGCCCTATAAGGCATTCTGCGGCACGGACACCGAGGCCATCTGCGAACTGTCCACCGCCTCCCACACCGACTATCACCATGTCAAGCCCATCAAGCCCATCCCCAAGCGCAAGAGCGAGAAGCACGTGCCTTGGCTGGATTGCTTCTCCGCCCCCTGCAAGGGCGGCTGCCCCATCTCTCAGGACATTCCCGAGTATATCGAGCTGGTGGGCAAGGGCATGTACGGCCCTGCGCTGAAGCTGATTACCGAGAAGA